>JAYVSX010000336.1:0-21738 GCA_043774975.1 Rubrivivax sp. | reverse complement strand
CGTGCTGGGCGTGAGCGTGCCGCACTACTGGCTGGGCATGGTGATGGTGATCGTGTTCTCGGTGCTGCTGCCCTGGCTGCCACCCAGCGGTGCCGGGCCGGGCGGCTCGGCCGACTGGCGTTGGAACTGGGAGCACATGCAGCACCTGGTGCTGCCGGCCATCACCATGAGCGTCATTCCGATGGGCATCGTGGCGCGCACGGTGCGGGCCTTGGTGGCCGACATCCTGGCGCAGGAATTCATCGTGGGCTTGCGCGCCAAGGGCCTGACCGACCTGGGCATCTTTGTGCACGTGGTCAAAAACGCCGCCCCCACGGCGCTGGCCGTGATGGGCCTGCAACTGGGTTATCTGCTGGGCGGCAGCATCCTGATCGAGACGGTGTTCTCATGGCCTGGTGCCGGTTTCTTGCTCAACAGCGCCATCTTCCAGCGCGACCTGCCGCTGTTGCAGGGCACGATCCTGGTGCTGGCGATGTTTTTTGTGCTGCTCAACTTGATCGTGGACGTCGTGCAAAGCCTGCTCGACCCGCGCATAACCAGGGGCTGATGCGGTGCTGAACCTGACCGTCGACCCTGCCAAGGTGCCCACTGTGGTGGCCGAGCGCTCGCCCGGCTACTGGCAGACCGTGGGCCGCCGGTTCATGCGCGACCCGGTGGCGCTGGTGGCCGGCGCGATGATCTTGTTCTTGCTGCTGCTGGCGGTCTTCGGCCCCTGGCTGACGCCAGCCGATCCCTACGCGGCCAGCATGCTCAACCGCCTGAAGCCCCTGGGCACACCGGGCTACCCCCTGGGCGCCGACGAACTGGGCCGCGACATGCTGAGCCGCTTGATGGTGGGCACGCGCCTGAGCCTGTTCATGGGCATCACCCCGGTCATCTGCGCTTTTGTCATCGGCGCCAGCATCGGCATCGTGGCGGGTTATGCGGGTGGGGCGCTCAACACCGTGATCATGCGCACCGTCGACGTGTTCTACGCCTTTCCTTCGGTGCTGCTGGCCATTGCGCTCAGCGGTGCCTTGGGTGCGGGCATCACCAATTCGCTGATCTCGCTGACGGTGGTGTTCATACCGCCGATTGCACGGGTGGCTGAAAGTGTCACCACGCAGATCCGCACGCGCGACTTTGTCGAAGCCGCGCGCGCCAGCGGCGCCAACGCCTTCACCATCGTCAGGGTGCACGTGCTGGGCAATGTGCTGGGCCCGATCTTTGTCTACAGCACCAGCCTGATCGCGGTGAGCATGATCCTGGCGTCGGGCCTGAGCTTCCTGGGCCTGGGCGTCAAACCACCCGAGCCGGAATGGGGCTTGATGCTGAACACGCTGCGCACGGCCATCTACGTGCAACCCTGGATCGCGGCGCTGCCTGGGGTGATGATCTTTTTCACGTCGATCGCCTTCAACCTGTTGTCCGACGGCTTGCGCTCGGCGATGGAGATCAAGCAGTGACCCCGGGCTCGACGCCATCGCCACTGCTGGCCGTAGCCAACCTGGTCAAGCACTTTCCGCTGAAGAAAAATGTCTTTGGCAAAGGGGGCGGGGTGGTGCGCGCGGTCGACGGGGTCAGCTTCAACGTCATGGCCGGTGAAACCCTGGGCGTGGTGGGCGAAAGCGGCTGCGGCAAAAGCACCACGGCGCGGCTGTTGATGCAGCTGATCAACCCGAATGCGGGTGAGATCGTTTTTGACGGCCGGGTGGTGGGCGGCCCTGACCTGAGCCTGAAGGACTTTCGGCGCCAGACCCAGATGGTGTTTCAGGACAGCTACGCCAGCCTGAACCCGCGCCTGACGATTGAGGACAGCATCGCCTTTGGCCCGCAGGTGCACGGCTTGCCGCGCGCTGCTGCGGTGGTGCGCGCGCGTGACCTGCTGGCCCGGGTGGGCCTGGAGCCGCGCCGTTTTGCCGAGCGTTACCCGCACGAGCTGTCGGGTGGCCAGCGCCAGCGCATCAACATTGCGCGCGCGCTGGCCTTGCAGCCGCGGCTGATCATCCTGGACGAAGCGGTGTCGGCGCTGGACAAGTCGGTTGAAGCGCAGGTGCTCAACCTGCTGCTGGACCTGAAAGACGAGTTTGGCCTGACCTACATCTTCATCAGCCACGACCTCAACGTGGTGCGCTTCATCAGCGACCGCGTGATGGTGATGTACCTGGGCCAGGTGGTCGAAATCGGTGCCAGCGAAGCCTTGTTCGAAGCGCCGCGTCACCCGTACACCCAGGCGCTGCTGTCCAGCATCCCCAGCATGGACCCCGACCACCGCACCGAAGAGCCGCCGCTGGCCGGCGACCCGCCCAACCCCATCAACCCGCCCGCCGGCTGCCGCTTTCACCCGCGTTGCGCCTTTGTGCAGCCGGTGTGCAGTCAGCGTGCGCCGGTGTTGACAGCCGGCAGCGGTGCGCACCCGGTGGCCTGCTTGATGCGGGAGCCAGGCAGCGGCCACAGCGCTGCACCTGCGCAGACGCAGGCCGCTGGAGCAACGTTGCCCGCAACGTCGTCTGTAACGCCATCGGCAACGTCATGAGCATTGTCACCGAAGCCACAACAGCAGCAGCAGCATCAGCGGCGGCATCAGCATCGTCAATAGCGGCGGCAACAGCAGCAGCAACAGCGCCCTACGTCGACATCCGCAATCTGCAGGTCACCTTCACCGGTGGCCGCATGCCGGTGCAGGCCGTGGGCGGCGTGGACCTGCAGGTGCAGCGTGGTGAAGTGGTGGCGCTGATCGGTGAGTCGGGCTCAGGCAAGAGTGTCACGTTGCGTTCGCTGTTGCGTCTGCATGCGCCGCGCCGCACGCAGATCAGCGGCCAGATGCTGGTGGGCGGCCAGGACGTGCTGGCCCTGTCGCCCAGCGCGCTGGCGCAGTTTCGTGGCAAGACCGCGTCGATGATCTTCCAGGAGCCGCTGCTGGCGCTGGACCCGGTGTACACGCTGGGCGCGCAGATCGTCGAGAGCATCCGCCGCCATGAAACCATCAGCGCGCAAGGCGCCCGTCAGCGCGCGCTGCAGTTGTTTGAGCGTGTGCGCATCCCCAGCCCCGAGCGCCGGCTGGACGCCTACCCGCACGAGATGAGCGGTGGCATGCGCCAGCGCGCCATGATTGCGCTGGCCCTGGCCTGCAAGCCGCAGCTGCTGTTGGCCGACGAGCCGACCACCGCGCTGGACGCCACGGTGCAGATTCAAATCCTGCTGCTGCTGCGCGAACTGCAGCGTGAAATGGGTTTGTCGGTCATCTTCGTCACCCACGACATTGGTGCGGCCACCGAAGTGGCCGACCGCATTGCCGTGATGTACGCCGGGCGCATTGTTGAAGTGGGCCCAGCCCGAACCCTGATTCGGACGCCGCGTCACCCCTACACGATGGCCTTGTTGAAAAGCCGCGCCCACGGCGCGCTGGCCAAGGGCAGCCGGCTGGAAACCATTGCCGGTGCGCCACCCGACCTGAGCGCCTTGCCACCGGGCTGCGCTTTTGCCGACCGCTGCGCCCTGGCCCAAGCGGCTTGCCGAAGCACGCAGCCGGACGTGGTGCAGCTGACGCCAATGCATGGCGCGCGCTGCCTGCGCACCGACGCCACGGCCTGATCAGCCCGCGTCGGCCACCCGCACGGCGGGGCTCAGTTCGACGGTGTCGCAGTCAACGGCCGCAGCGGCCCGCTCCACCACCACAAAGTCGCCGCCCTCGGGTGCGATCAGCCCGTGGTGCCAGGTGCCGGCGAGCAAGGTCACCGCTTGGTGGCCGCCCACCCAAAAGGCAGCCAGCGTGTGGGCCTCGGGCGCGGGGTCTCCCAACGCCACCAGCACCAGGTAGCGTGCGCCGCCCAGGGGCACAAAGGTTTGCGTGCCCAGCCGGTGCCGTTCCAGCTGCGTCCAGGGGCCGCACGGGTTGCGGGCCTGGGCCCGAAAGACCGCCAGGCACGGGGTGCCGCCAGCGGCCGTCAGGGCCAGCGCGCCCACGCTGTCCACGCGCAGGCTGTTGCCACCGTTGATGGGCCGGCCGGTCTGGCCTTCGGCCTGGGCCACCCAGCCGTAGGGCGCGAAGTTTTCGGACGTGATGGTTTGCGCTCGAAGGTGTTGCAGCCCCAGCTTTAACTCCGGCCTTGCGTTCGGTTCCGAGTCCTGTCCTGCGTCCATTCCCGAGTCCTGTGCTGAGTCCACTGCCAAGGGCGACCCGGCTGTCACGCCACGCCCGCCCGTGACAGCATGGCCTGCAGCAGCACCGTGGCGCCGGCGGCCAGGTGCTCGGGTTGCGCGTCTTCGATCTCGTTGTGCGAAATGCCGTCCTTGCAGGGCACGAAGATCATCGCCGTGGGCGCCGTGCGGGCCACATACACCGCGTCGTGGCCCGCGCCGCTGACGACATCCATCACCGAGCAACCCGCCGCCCTGGCGCCCTGGCGCACCAGGCCCACCAGTTCGGGGTCGAAGGGCTGCGGCGGGAAGTAGACGACCTGTTGGATGCCGACGTGAACTCCCGGCGCTGCCAGCTCATCTGCCGCTTGTCGCAGCGCGGCGTCCATGCGCTGCAGGCCAGCGTCGTCGGCATGGCGAAAGTCCACTGTGAAGCGCACCCGCCCGGGAATGGTGTTGCGCGAACCCGGGTGCACCACCAGCTGGCCCACCGTGCCGCGGCCATGCGGTTGCTCGGCCAGGGCGATGGCGTTGACCCGCTGCACCAGCGCGGCTGCGGGCAACAGGGCGTCGCGGCGCAGCGCCATCGGTGTGGGGCCGGCGTGGGCCTCCATGCCGGTCACCGTCACGTCGTACCAGCGCTGGCCCAGCGCGCCGGTGACGGCACCGATGACCACGCCGGCATCTTCCAGCACCGGGCCCTGTTCAATGTGGGCCTCGAAGTAGGCGCCAAAACGCGCTGCGCCGTCGGCCACGGCGGCCGGGTGACTGCCGGCTTGGGCCGTGGCCTGCAGCGCTTGCTGCACGCTGATGCCGGCGGCGTCTTGCGCTGCCAAGGCATGGGCCAGCGTGAAGGCGCCGGCGTAGACGCCCGAGCCCATCATCACCGGCACGAAGCGCGAGCCCTCTTCGTTGGTCCAGACACAAACCTCCAGCGGCGCGCGGGTGCGAAGGCCGGCGTCGCTGAGGGTCTGCAGCACCTCCAGCCCGGCCAGCACACCGTAGTTGCCGTCAAACTTGCCGCCGGTGGGCTGGGTGTCGATGTGGCTGCCGGTGGCCACGGCGGGCAGGTTGTTGTGTGTGCCGTCGCGCCGGGCAAACAGGTTGCCGATGGCGTCGCTGCGCACGCTGCAGCCCAGTTCTTGCGCCCACTGCTTGAACAGCGTGCGGCCCTGGGCGTCCAGGTCGGTCAGGGCCAGGCGGCAGACGCCGCCTTTGGCGGTGGCGCCAATGCGGGCCAGCGTCATCAGGCGTTGCCAGAGGCGTTCGCCGTTCACCTGCAAGGTGGCGGGTGATGTGGGGGTGGTGGTCATGGGGGAGGAGGCTGCGGGTGCGGCGCCGTGAAAAAGGGCGGTGAAGGATGTAGTGAAGGATGCAGTAAGCGATGCAGTGAGCGACGCAGTGAGCGACGCGGAGAAACCGGCAATTCAGGCGCAGAGCCCTGCCCTGCGCTTCAAGCCTACACATGATGAACGTTTGCAAGACGCCGGTCCATCCGGGGAATGCCAGCACAACCGGCAAGGCGCATGCCGCGCCGCCTAGAATCAGTATCTATGTCCAAGAGCCGATTTGCCGAGCTTGCCGAGCAGCTGTCGCTGTTTGACGAGACGTCTTCGGCGGCCGCTGTTCCGGCCCCTGCGCTGAAGTCCGCCTCGGAACTGGGCTTGACCCTGGCGACACCGTTGCAGCCAGCGGCGGTGCCCGCAGTGCCGCCGGTGGCCGATCGGCTGACGTTTCACCACCCCCGCACCCACCGCGAATTGCTGCTGGGTGGCCATCGGGTGGGCTACGAGCTGCGCCGCTCGCGCCGACGCAGCATTGGGTTTGTGGTGGCGGTCGAGGGCCTGAGCGTCAGCGCACCGCGCTGGGTGGGCTTGGCTGAAATCGAAGCCGCACTGCGTGAGAAGGCCGCCTGGATCTTGCGCAAACTGCAAGAGCAACGCGAACGGGCGGCCCGCCTGGACGCAGCGCGGGTGGAGTGGCGCGAAGGTGGCACGGTGCCCTTTCTGGGCGAGACCGTCATCTTGGTGCTGGACCCCCGCACCACCGGCGCGCAGCTGCAGACCGCCAGCGACACCTTGCCCGGCGTGCCGCGCCTGACGTTGCACCTGGGCCTGCCACAAACCGCCGAACCCGACCAGATTCGCGACGCCGTGCAAAGCTGGTTGCAGCGCCAGGCCAAGCGTATTTTTGAAGAACGCTGCGCCTTGTTTGCGCAGACCCTGGGCGTGCGCATGACACGCCTGTCGCTGAGCTCAGCGTCCACCCGCTGGGGCAGCGCCAGTGCCGACGGCTCGATTCGCCTGAACTGGCGGCTGGTGCACTTTGGTCTGCCCGTCATCGACTATGTGGTCACCCACGAACTGGCCCACCTGCGCGAAATGAACCACGGCCCGGCCTTTTGGGACGTGGTGCGCCAAGCCTTGCCCGACTACGAGCAGGCGCGCGGTGTGCTGCGGCACGAGCTCTTGCCGGTGCTGGAATAGGGCGGCTTGCTGACGGGTTTCTGGCGGCTTGCTGTCGGATTTCCGGCGAGTTTCTGGCGGGTTTTTGGCGGGTTTTTTGGCAATAGCGCTGCAAGGCGCCACGTTCTTTCCGCGCTGCTTCAGTCGGTGGTCTGAAACCGCAGCACGCCATCGGCCCCCAGGACCTTGCGCATGAGCCCGGTTTCGAGCAGGCCGTGCAGGTGCGCAATCGACTCACCCATGGCAAACGTGGTCTGGTGCAAATCCAGGCTGCGTTTGAACAGCACCGGCAGCATGTCAAAGGCACTGCCTGGCTGTTGTTGGCAGGCCGCCAGCACGTCGGCATAACGTTCCTGGTGGTGGAGCAGCAGCTGATCGATGCGCGTGTGCAGCCCCGTGAAGGGTTTGCCATGTGATGGCAGCACCAGGGTGTTGGCCGGCAGGTCCTTCATTTTGGCGATCGAGTTCAAGAACAGCGGCAGCGGGCTGGCCTCGGGTTCCAGGTTGATGACGCTGACGTTGGTGGAAATCCGCGGCAGCACCATGTCGCCCGAAATCAGCACCCCGCCAGCGCCGGTTGGCTGGGCGATTTCCGCAACCGTTGTTGCGCCGGCTGCTGGGTCCGGCGCGTGCCCCACGCCGTGCAGATCAGGGCAAAACAGCGCCATGTGTTCGGGTGCATGGCCATAGCCCACGATGCAGCGCCAGGGCAGGCCGTTGATGTTGAGCACCATGCCGTCCAGCAGCCGCCGGTACGCCGTTGGTACTTGCGGCACCATGCTGGCGTAGTAGTTGTTGCGGCCCTGCACCTGGGCCAGGGCCTGTGGGTCGGTCAGGCCATGCAGCGCAAAGAAGCGCGCCGCACTGTCGCCACCAAAGGCCGAGTCAGACTGACTGGCCACGCGCGCGGCGTTCCAGTCGGTGCTGCTGATCCACAAGCGGCAGGCTCGCGCGGGCGTCGACCAGCGTTGACACAGCCAGTGCGCCAGACCCATGTGGTCGGGGTGCATGTGGGTGACGATCACGCGCAGCACCGGCAGGCCTTGCAGTTCGTTCGCAAACAGCTGCTCCCAGTGGGCGCGCGTGGCGTCGTTGCTGATGCCGCAGTCGACGATGGTCCAACCCTGCTCACCGTCTTGCACATCGCGCAAGAGCCACAGGTTGATGTGGTTCAGCGCAAAGGGCAGCTGCATGCGCAGCCAACGCACACCAGGGGCCACTTCGATGCAACGGCCGGGCTCGGGCAGCGTGTCGCCCAAGGGGTAGTGCAGCGCGGCTTCCTGGGCCGTGGGCACGGGCTGCTGCGGCGGTGTTGGCTTGTGCTCGGGCGCGGACGGAAGTCGGGGGTCGGCCATGGTTTGTATATTTGCGGTCTGTATTTACGTTTACGTCAACGTCAGTCTAACCATGCCCGCCATCCGAAACGTGTCCAAGGTCTTAGCCCCGGCCAAGCCGCGAGCAGCGGCGCAGGCCCCTGCCGCTTCCACCAAGCCGCGAGCAGCGGCGCAGGCCTTCACCATTTCAGAATTGGCGGTGGAGTTCGACATCACCTCACGCGCCATCCGCTTCTATGAGGACGTGGGCCTGCTCACGCCCGAGCGCGCCGGCCGCAATCGGGTCTACACCCAGCGCGACCGCACGCGGCTCAAGCTCACCCTGCGCGGCAAACGCCTGGGCTTGAGCCTGCAAGAGATCAAGCAGCTGGTCGACATGTACGACTCGCCGTCCGACACCACGCAGCAGCTCACCGCCTTCTTGGGCGTGCTGGGCGAACACCGGCGGCTGCTGGAACAACAGCGTGAAGACATCGAGATCACGCTGGCTGAAATTGCGCAGCACGAAGAGCGCTGCCGCAAGCTGCTGGGGGCGGCCGCCACCAAAGCGCCGCGCCGCTCGCCGGCCTGACAAGTTGGGCCATCGGCCTCGGTCGCGGGCGGCCGCGACAGTGCCACCCGCGACAGTGCCCTCCCTTATGATTGACGTTTACGTCAACGTCAACCAAGACTGGAGTCCCCGATGAACCTGCCCGGCCTGAACTTCCAGCTTGGTGAAGACATCGACGCACTGCGCGACGCGGTGCGTGACTTTGCCCAGGCCGAGATCGCCCCGCGCGCTGCGGAAATCGACCGCAGCGACCAGTTCCCCATGGACCTGTGGCGCAAGATGGGTGACGTGGGCGTGCTCGGCATCACCGTGCCGGAAGCCTATGGCGGCGCCAACATGGGTTACCTGGCGCACATGATTGCGATGGAAGAAATCAGCCGGGCCAGCGCCAGCGTGGGCCTGAGCTACGGCGCGCACAGCAACCTGTGTGTCAACCAGCTCAAGCGCAATGGCAGCGAAGCCCAAAAACTGAAGTACCTGCCCAAGCTGATCAGCGGCGAACACGTGGGCGCGCTGGCCATGAGCGAGCCGGGCGCGGGCAGCGACGTCATCAGCATGAAGCTGAAGGCCGAATGGAAGGAACCGAGCTCCGCAGGGGGCGGCTACCACCTGCTCAACGGCACCAAGATGTGGATCACCAACGGCCCTGATGCAGACACCATGGTGGTCTATGCCAAGACCGAGCCAGAGCTGGGCGCACGCGGTGTCACCGCGTTCATCGTTGAAAAAGGCATGAAGGGCTTTTCCACCGCGCAGAAGCTGGACAAGCTGGGCATGCGCGGCAGCCACACCGGCGAGATGGTGTTCAACAATGTGGAAGTTCCCAGCGCCAACATCCTGGGCCACCTGAACGGCGGCGCCAAGGTCTTGATGAGCGGGCTGGACTATGAGCGCGCGGTGCTGGCTGCCGGCCCCATCGGCATCATGCAGGCGGTGATGGACAACGTCATTCCCTACACCCACGACAGAAAACAATTCGGGCAGTCGATCGGCGAATTTCAGCTGATCCAGGGCAAGGTGGCCGACATGTACACCGTGCTGCAAGCCGGCCGCGCTTTTTGCTACACGGTGGGCAAAAACCTGGACCTGCTGGGCGCCGAGCATGTGCGCCAAGTGCGCAAGGACTGCGCCAGCGTCATCTTGTGGTGCGCCGAAAAGGCCACCTGGATGGCCGGCGAAGGCGTGCAGATCTTTGGCGGCAACGGCTACATCAACGAATACCCGCTGGGTCGCCTGTGGCGCGATGCCAAGCTGTATGAAATTGGCGCCGGCACCTCCGAGATCCGCCGCATGTTGATTGGCCGTGAACTCTTCGCCGAAACGATCTGACGGCGCCATAGCGTGGCGCTCACGCGGCGGGCTTGCGTGCAAGCGCCAGAGTCCGTGAATGAGTCCGTGAATGAGCCGTGAACCCCAGTTGCCTACACTGCGACCATGAACACCCGAGCCCCTGACGAACTTCAAGACCTGCTGGACAACAACCGCCAGTGGGCCGCGGCCACCGAGCAGCGCCAGCCGGGCTTTTTCACCCGCCTGGCGCAGCAACAGTCGCCGCGCTACATGTGGATCGGCTGTGCCGACAGCCGCGTGCCCGCCAACGAGATCACCGGCCTGGACCCCGGCGAGGTGTTTGTGCACCGCAACGTGGCCAACGTGGTGGTGCACAGCGACCTCAACGCGCTCAGCACTATCCAGTTTGCGGTGGAGCACTTGAAGGTCAAGCACATCATGGTGGTGGGCCACTATGGCTGCGCGGGTGTGCGTGCGGCCATGCGCGGTATCCGCATCGGCCTGGCCGACAACTGGCTGCGCCACGTGCAAGACGTGCGGCTGCGCCACCGCAAGCGGCTGGACCATTTGCCGGCTGAAGAGCAGGAAGACATCCTGTGCGAGATGAACGTCATCGAGCAGGTTGGCAACGTGGCCCTGTCCACCGTGCTGCAAGACGCCTGGGCGGGTGGCCAGACCGTGGCCGTGCACGGCTGGGTTTACGGCTTGAAGGACGGGCTGCTGAAGAACTTGCACGTCACGATGGACCGGCCCGAAACGGTGGTTGAGGTTTTTGCCGCAGCGCTCAAGCGCTATCCGCGGGCAGACCAGCCGCTGGGTGAAGCCGGCGATGACCTGACCCTGGGCGGCCTGGAAAGTGCCGACACCCGCTTCGGACCCGGCGCGCTGTAGCGGCCTGTCCCTGTCCTAGTCCCTGTCCCTCAGCGTGGCCGCCCGATGTTTCCGCACCGCCTGACCGACCAAAGCGCCTTTGACATTGCGCAGGCGCTGATCGACGGCTTCAACCGCCACTACCGCCTGTTTCGCGAAACCACAGCCCAGGCCAAGGCGCGTTTTGAGCAGGCCGACTGGCATGGGCAACAGCGCTCGCAGGCCCAGCGCATCGAGTTTTACGACCAGCGTGTGAACGAAGCGGTGCAGCGCCTGCGCGGCGACTTCAACATCGACGCGCTGTCGATGGACACCTGGCAGCAGGCCAAGCTGCACTACATCGGCCTGCTCACCGACCACCACCAACCGGAGTTGGCCGAAACGTTTTTCAACAGCGTGACGGCCAAGCTGCTGCACCGCAGTTACTTTCGCAACGACTTCATCTTTGTGCGGCCGGCCGTCAGCACCGAGTACATCGAAAACGATGAACCGGCCTCGCGCCCCACCTACCGCGCCTACTACCCCAGCAAAGACACGTTGCACGAAACCTGGAAGCGTGTTTTTACCCACCTGCAATTGCAGCGCGAATTTGAAGACCTGGACCGCGACGTCGACCACGTGGTGCAGGCCATGTTGGCCGAACTGGGCGGCTTTCGGCCCCGCACCAACTTCCAGATCCAGGTGCTGGCCAGCCTGTTCTACCGCAACAAGGGCGCCTACCTGGTGGGCAAGATCATCAACGGCTTTACAGAGGTGCCGCTGGCCCTGCCCATCCTGCATGGCGTTGACGGCCAGCTGCACATCGACGCTGCGCTTTTTGGCGAAGATGAGCTGCTGATGATCTTCAGCTACGCCCGCGCCTACTTCATGGTCGACATGGAACTGCCCTCGGCCTACGTGCAGTTCTTGCGCGGCCTGATGCCGCGCAAACCGCGCGCCGAGCTCTACAACGCCATCGGTCTGCAAAAGCACGGCAAGAACATCTTCTACCGCGACCTGCTGGCCCACCAGCGCCACAGCAGCGACCAGTTTCGCATTGCGCCGGGCATCAAGGGCATGGTCATGCTGGTTTTTGACCTGCCGTCCTTCCCCTATGTGTTCAAGCTGATCAAGGACTTCTACCCGCCGCAAAAAGAAACCACGCGCGAACAGATCAAGGGCAAGTACCTGCTGGTCAAGCAGCATGACCGGGTGGGCCGCATGGCCGACACGCTGGAGTACAGCAACGTGGCTTTCCCGCGCCACCGCTTTGAGCAGGCGCTGATCGACGAGATACGGCACTTCTGCCCCAGCCTGCTGGAAGAAGACGGCCAAGACGGCGAAGCGAGCTTGGTCATCAAGCACCTGTACATCGAGCGGCGCATGATCCCGCTGAACATCTACTTGCAAGAAGCCAGCCCCGAAGGTGTGGCCCATGCGGTGGTGGAGTACGGCAACGCCATCAAGGACCTGGTGGCGGCCAACATCTTTCCGGGCGACATGCTGTGGAAGAACTTTGGCGTCACGCGCCACGGCAAGGTGGTGTTCTACGACTACGACGAAATCGAATACCTCACCGACTGCAACTTTCGCCGCGTGCCCACACCGCGCAACGAAGAAGAAGAGATGAGCGGCGAGGTCTGGTACACCGTGCGCAAGGGCGATGTTTTCCCCGAAACCTTTGCACCCTTCTTGCTGGGCAATGCCGCGGTGAAAGAAGTCTTCATGGCGCACCATGCCGATTTGCTGGACGCCGCCTTCTGGCAAGGCCACAAAGAGCGCATCCTGGCCGGGCATGTACACGACGTGTTTCCGTATGAGCCGGCCAAGCGCTTTTCGATCGCCGGGCGGGCCCGTCCATGACGCTCAAGGAAGCCCTGGAAATCATCAGCCTGCTGGTCACCGCCGTGGGCTTGCCCTTTGCGGTCTGGGTCTTTGTGACCCAGCAGCGAAAGGAGCGCGAAAACGAAGAAGAAGAGGCCTACCAGCACCTGTCCGACGCCTACAACGACTTCCTGAAAGTGGTGCTGACCAACGCCGACCTGCAGCTGCGCACAACGGGCGCGCTGCCCACGCCCACGCCCGAACAGCACGAACGCATGCTGGTTGTGTTTGACATGCTGATCTCACTGTTCGAACGCGCTTTTCTGGTGGCCTACAAGCCCACGATGACGGCGCCCGAGCAACGCCGCTGGAACAGCTGGGACGACTACATGCGTGAATGGTGTCGGCGCGAAGACTTCCACAACGCACTGCCGCATCTGCTGCGCGGTGAAGACCCGCAGTTCCAGACCTACATCCAGGGCCTGGCCAAACAAGAACGCGGGGGCGGCCCGCACACGCCGCACATCACCCTCGTCAAGTCCTGAACTGTTCTGCCCTCCATCGTCCTGAACCGTCCTGAACTGCCATGAATCGCCCTGAACCCTCAAGAGCCCAAGGAGCCCACCATGTCCACCGACCCCATCGTCATCGTCTCTGCCGCCCGCACGCCCATCGGGGGCCTGCTGGGCGACTTTGCTGCCTTGCCGGCCTGGGAACTGGGTGCCGTGGCCGTGAAGGCGGCCGTGCAGCGCGCCGGTGTGCCCGGTGACAGCGTGGACGAAGTGCTGCTGGGCAACTGCCTGATGGCTGGCCAGGGCCAGGCGCCCGCCCGCCAAGCCATGCGCAAGGCCGGCTTGCCCGACAGCACTGGTGCGGTGACGTTGACCAAGATGTGCGGCAGCGGCATGCGCGCCATGATGTTTGCCCACGACATGCTGGCCGCCGGCAGCGCCCGCGTGCTGGTGGCCGGTGGCATGGAAAGCATGAGCAACGCCCCGCACCTGATGTTTGCACGCAAGGGCGTGAAGTACGGTGCCGCGCAACTGTTCGACCACATGGCCATGGACGGCTTGGAAGACGCCTACGAGCGTGGCAAGGCCATGGGCGTGTTTGCCGAACAGTGTGTGGACAAGTACAGGTTCACCCGCGAAGCGCAGGACACTTTTGCCATCGCGTCCACCACACGCGCCAAACAAGCCAACGAAGATGGCAGTTTTGACTGGGAGATGGCGCCCGTCACGCTGCCGGGCCGTGGCGGCGACACGGTGATCAAGTTCGACGAACAGCCCTTCAAGGCCAAGCTCGACAAGATTCCCAGCCTGAAGCCCGCGTTCAAAAAAGACGGCACCATCACCGCCGCCAACGCCAGCAGCATCAGCGACGGTGCGGCGGCGCTGGTGATGATGCGTGAAAGCACGGCGCAGCAGATGGGCTGCAAGCCGATTGCCCGCATCGTCAGCCACGCGGTGCACGCCCAAGAGCCGCAGTGGTTTGCCACCGCGCCGGCCGGCGCCATCCGCAAGGCGCTGGCCCAGGCCGGCTGGCAGGCCGGGCAGGTGGACCTGTGGGAAGTGAACGAAGCCTTCGCCGCCGTGACCATGGCCGCGATGGACGAATTCAAGCTGGCGCACGAGATCGTCAACGTGCACGGCGGGGCGTGTGCCTTGGGCCACCCCATCGGCGCCAGCGGCGCGCGCATCGTGGTCACGCTGCTGGGTGCGCTGCGCAAGCGCGGGCTCAAACGTGGCATGGCGGCGCTGTGCATCGGTGGTGGGGAAGCGACGGCGCTGGCGGTGGAGATGATGTGATGACCGTGGCCAGCCTGCTGCCCGGCCCCGCCGAGGCGGTTGTATTTGCGACGGCGGTGTTGGTCCTGAACGCCACCCCCGGCGTCGACTTCCTGCTCACCGTCAGCCGCACGTTGCAGGGCGGCGCGCGCGCTGGCGTGGCTGCCGCGCTGGGCATCAACGCCGGCTGTGTGGTGCACGCTTTGGCAGCCGCCTTTGGCCTGGCGGCCGTGCTGGCCCTGGCGCCGGCCGCTTTTCAAGCCATTCAGTGGCTGGGCGTGGCTTACCTGATCTGGTTGGGCCTGGGCATGCTGCGTCAGTCCTGGCGTGGCGGTGGGGCTGCAGCGGCCACTCAAACGGCAGCATCAACTGCAAAACCGACGCGTACCTGGGCGGCCGATTTTCGGGTGGGCTTGCTGACCAATGTGCTCAACCCCAAGGTGGCGTTTTTCTTCCTGGCTTTTTTGCCGCAGTTTGTGCCTGCCCACTCGCCCAACAAGACGCTGTCGTTCTTGCTGCTGGGGGGATGGTTTGTGCTGCAAGGCGGGTTGTTTCTGATGCTCTTGGTGGGCTTGGCGTCGCGGCTGGCACGTTTGGGTGCGTCGGGCCGTGTGCGTCAGGTCTTGAATGGCTTGGGTGGCCTGCTCTTCATTGCGCTGGCGCTGCGTTTGCTTCGTGAAAGGCCGGTGGCGGTATGAGCAAGGTGTTGATCGTGGGTGCGTCGCGCGGCATCGGCCTGGAGTGGGTGCGCCAGTGCCGTGAAGCGGGCGACACCGTCACCGCCACGGCGCGCAGTGACGACGGGCTGGCCCGCATCCAGGCCTTGGGCGCCCAAGCGCTGCGGCTGGACGTGAACAGCGCTGCCAGCGCCGCCGGCCTGGCCTGGCAGATCGACGGCGAAGCCTTTGACGTGGTGGTGCTGGGCGCCGGTGTTTATGGCCCGCGCAGCGTCGGCTTGCAGGCGCCGACGCAGGACGAATTCGACACCGTGATGCACACCAACGTGCTGGGCGCGATGCGCGTGCTGCCGCAGCTGGTGAACAACCTGGCCCCAGGCGCCCGGCTGGCGGTGCTGTCGTCGCGCATGGGCTCGATGGGGCTGCGTGCCGCGACTTCGGGGTGGCTGTACCGCGCCAGCAAGGCGGCGCTCAACTCGGTCTTGAAAGACGTCTCGCTGGAGTGGGCCGGCAAGGCCATCTGCGTGGCCTTTCACCCTGGCTGGGTGCGCACCGACATGGGCGGTGCGGGTGCTGACATTGACGTGAACACCAGCGTGGCCGACATGCGGCGCACGCTGGCCGCGCTGCAAGCCCAAGACAACGGCGCCTACCTGAACCACGACGGCCAACCCTTGGCCTGGTGATGGCCGCGCCCGTCATCAGCCCATGCGCCGATTGCACAGCCCGCCAACCAGCCAACCACCCAACCACCCAACCAGCCAGCCAGCCACCCAGCCAACCCGAACTTCACATGAGCCGAACCGAAACGCTGGCCTTCTTCGAAACCTACCGCGACGCTTTCAACCGCCTGGACGGCGACGCCGTGGCCGACCTGTGGCACAGCAGCAGCGGCATCACCGACTGCGGCGGTGAAGACGGTCAGGCCCGCCTGACCTGGTGGAGCGACGACGCCCCAATGCGCGCCAACCACCGCGCGCTGTGCGATGTCTACCGCCACAACGGCTACCAGCGCGCCGACTTCGAGCTGCAGTCGCACCTGCCACTGGGCCCCGCCCACGCCTTTGCCCATGTGCAGTGGACGCTAACGCGCCACGACGGCAGCGTGCTGCAGCAGTTCCACACCGGCTACCAGCTGCTGCGCACCGCGCAGGGGCCGCGTGTGCTGTTGGCCGTGGCCCACCAAGAAGACATCTCAAGGATGAAACCCCATGCTGCTCAGTGAAGACCACATCGCCGTGCAAGACGCCGTGCGCAGTTTTGTGCAGGCTGAGATCGCGCCCCACGCGGCCGCCTGGGACAAGTCCCACACCTTCCCGGCGGCGCAGCTCAAGGGCTTGGCGGCTTTGGGTTGTTATGGCGTGGCAGTGCCCACCCAGTGGGACGGCGCCGGGCTGGACTATCTGGCGCTGTCGCTGATCCTGGAAGAAGTGGCGGCCGGTTGCGGCGCCACCAGCACGGTGGTCAGTGTCAACAACTGCCCGGTGTGCTCGATCTTGATGGCCTTTGCCAACGACGACCAGAAAGAGCGCTTCCTCAAGCCGCTGGCGCGGGGCGACATGCTGGGCGCGTTTTGCCTGACCGAGCCCCACGTGGGCAGCGAAGCCGGGGGCCTGAAAACCACCGCCGTGCTTGTCCAAGACAAAGACGGCGACCACTACGTGCTGAACGGCGTCAAGCAGTTCATCACCAGCGGCAAGAACGGCGACGTGGCCATCGTGATGGCGGTCACCGACAAGGCCGCAGGCAAAAAAGGCATCAGCGCCTTCATCGTGCCCACCCAAACACCCGGCTACACGGTGGCCCGCATCGAGGACAAGCTGGGCCAGCACGCCAGCGACACCGCGCAGATCCTGTTTGACAACTGCCGCGTGCCGGCGCAAAACCTGCTGGCCGAAGAGGGCATGGGCTTGAAGATTGCGCTGAGTGGGCTGGAGGGTGGGCGCATCGGCATTGCCAGCCAGGCGGTGGGCATGGCGCGCGCGGCCTTTGAAGCGGCGCTGGCCTACAGCAAAGACCGTCGCAGCTTTGGCCAGCCCATCTTTCAGCACCAGGCGGTGCAGTTCAAGCTGGCCGACATGGCCACCCAAATTGAAGTGGCACGCCAGATGATCCACCACGCCGCAGCGCTGAAAGACGCCGGACGTCCCTGCCTGAAAGAAGCCGCGATGGCCAAGCTCTTTGCCAGCGAAATGGCCGAGCGCGTGTGCAGCGACGCGATCCAGGTGTTTGGCGGTTATGGCTACGTCAGCGACTTCCCGGTCGAGCGCATTTACCGCGACGTGCGGGTGTGCCAGATCTACGAAGGCACCAGCGAAGTGCAGAAGATCCTGATCGGGCGCGCCTTGGCCTGACCCGCCCGCGTCGTTGCTGTCAGGCGCGCGCCGTGCCGGGCAAGCGGAACACCGCCACAGGTTGCGGCGGCGCCAACCCGTGATGGCTGGAACTTGTTGCGGGCGGTGGCGATGGCCGCGCACCAGCGATACCTTGGTGTCATGGGCAACGGTCAAGTGGCGGCGCCCAATGCACACATCGGCCAGCGCACCGCGGCCCATTGGCACCCCAGACGAGGAGAAAACCATGAACACCAGCACCCACAACGACCCGCCCCACCGCACTCAGCGTCTGGCCGCCTTGGGGCACTGCTTGCTGGAGCGGCTGGAAACGCCGCTTTTTGTCACCGACGCACATGGCACGGTGCTGGAGGCCAACCCCGCCGCCACCCGCCGCATCGAGCGCCTGGAAGGCCTGTGGATGGACGCTGCTGGCCGCCTGGCGCTGCGCCAGGCCGGTCGCTGGGTGCCGCTGTCGCACTGGCAGCCGATGTTGGCCGCCGGCAAGGAACTGACGCTGCCCTTGGAGTCAGACGGCGGGGCCACGCTGCAGATCACGCTGCGGCCCATGTGCCAGGGTGATGGTGTCCCGGGCAACTACGGCTGGGTGATGGCCACGATCGAGCGCGTCAAGCTCACCCGCATGGACGCCATGCGCCGGCGTTTTCGCTTCACACGCACCCAGGCGCGCCTGGGCGAAATGTTGTGCGACGGCATGCCACCTACCCAGGCCGCCGAGCTCATGGGGGTGAAGATTTCGACGGTGCGCACCCATGTCGGCCAGATGTATGAAAAGACCGGAACGCACAGCCAAGCCCAGCTGGTGGCTTTGCTGCACCAGGCCTGAGGAGCTGGCTTTCCTGGATCCGGGAATGACCGGGCGCTTGGTGGCGCTTGGTGGCGCTCGGTGGCGAGCGGGCGGGCCGGGCGGGCCGGGCCTGTGACTCGGCAGGGCGCTACATTGCGCCCATGACTGAAGATGAAGCCCGCCAAGTGTTGCTGCTTCAGGCGCGCGAGTCGGGTGTCGACCTGATGGTCACGCCCGCCACGCCTTGGACCGCCGAAGACCGCGCCTGGGCCACGCGTCAGGCGGTGTCGGCCGTGGGTGAACAGGCCACGCCAGAACAACTGGTGCGGGCGCGAACCGCACTGGCCTTGCAACGGCTGCTGCCCAAGGACCCAGCGGCCAAGGCTTGGCTGCAACGCCGGGTCTGGCATCCCGCCTGGGTGGTGCTGGCTGCCGTTATGGGTTTGGTGGCGGGTCTGGCGGTAGACCAGTTGGGGCCGCCCCAGCGCGTCAACTTGTTGGCCCCGGCGGTGTGGGCGGTGGTGGCCTGGAATGCGCTGGTCTACGTGAGTCTGCTGCTGCCCAAGCCATGGCACGGCTTTCGACGCTGGTTGTCGCAGGGCCTTCAAAAAGGCGATGAATCGCTGGGCCGACTGTGGGCCCAACATGCCGCGCCCTTGACCTTGAACCGCTTGGCGTTGGTCTTGCACATGGCGGCAGCGGCCCTGGCGGTGGGACTGATGGCGGGCCTGTATTTGCGCGGCTTGGTGCTGGACTACCGGGCGGGCTGGCAAAGCACTTTTCTGGACCCACCGACGGTGCAGGCTGGGCTGAACCTGTTGCTGGCACCGGCCCAGGCGCTCACTGGCATCCAGGTGCCCGATGTCGCGCCCTTGCGCTTGGCCCCAGGCGTCGACGCGCAGGCCACGGCTGCGCCATGGATTCATCTCTTGGCCGTCACGCTGGCCTGGGCGGTGGTGCTGCCCCGCTTGCTGCTGGCCGCAGGGTCGGCACGGCGCGCGCGACGTTTGGCAGCTCGGTTTCCTCTGCAGCTGGACACCCCTTACTTTGAAGCCCTGCATCGGTTGATGCGTCCTGACCGCAGCCCGCAGGTCAGGCTGCTGTGGTGGGCTCACCCACAAGCGCCAGCGGTGCGTTTGTTTGGTGTTGCCGTGAGCCCAAGCGGGCGTGAGCTGGTGTCCGAAGTTGCGTCGGCGTCGGCGTCAGCGCTAAGTGCTGCGCCAAGTGCAGCGCCAAGCACAGAGCCAAGCACAACGCCAAGCACAGCGCCCACCACAGCGCCAACCGCATCGACTTCGCCCGCGGCACCGCTTTGGCTGTCCTTGGTGCGCAGCGAAACAGGCGATGAGTTGCTGTTGCAGGCCTTGCCGGCCGAAACGCACAGCCTTCAACAACTCACCGTGCTGCAGGCCCAGCCCTGCGTTGCCCTGCCCTGGTGGCAACGCTGGTGGCTGGGTGATGCGCCGCCCTCGCCGCTGAAGCTGTTGCGCGAGCAGACCGACGCCGTGCTCGTGCTCTTGGCGCCGGGGCAGGCGCCACCGGGTTGGTTGGCCGACCTGGCCAAGCCGGTGCTGGTGCTGGTGGACGCAGCCGAAGCCGAACCGCCGCGCCTGAGTTTTCAGGACCGGCATGATGGTTGGTTGCCCGAAGGCCGACTGCTGCAGGCCCTGCAAGCCGCGCTGCCCGACGACACCCGCCTGAGCCGTTTGCACCTGGCCTGGCACGCGCAGCAGCTGGCGCGCCTGAACGCGGGTGCGCAGCTGCTGGCAGACAGCCTGGGCCGCATCGCCGCAACCCATCAACCGGTGGCCGATGAAGGCTTCTTGGCCCGGCGTGCCGAAGCCGAGGCTGCGCGCACCGCTTTGGGTCTGGCGCTGGACACGGAGTGGCGCAGCAGCGGCGAACAGTTGGCCGCCTGGCTGGGCCTGGGTGCTCTGGATGTTGCTGTGGCTGAGGCCGCGGGCCCGCCAGCCACCAACGCCAGCCAACTCAAAGGCCGCTTGGGCGAAGGCCGCGCCGCCATCTTGGGCGGTGTGGTCACGGGCGCACTGACGGGCCTGAAGGCCGACTTGCTGAGCGGCGGCATGACGCTGGGCGCCGGCATGGTGGCCGGCGGTGTGCTGGGAGCACTGGGCGCCGCGGGCATGGCCAAGGGCTTGAACGTGGTGCGCGGCACCGACCGCAGTTTTGCCACCTGGGACGAAGAGGCCTTGACGCCCATCACCGCCGGTCTGCTGCAGCGCTACCTGGTGCTGGCCCACGGCCTGAGCCCCGACGTTGCCCAGCAAAGGCTGGTTCCGTTGCTGGCGCAACAGCGCTCAACGCTGGCCGCAGCGTGGCGAGGCCGCGAAAGGCGGGTCGACAACCGTGGCGAAGACCAGCGCCTGGCTGCGCAGCTGCAGCCCTTGCTGCGCCAGTTGATTCAGGGCAGCCTAATGGCTGGAGCAGAGCGGACAAGAAGCTGAGAGTCAGTTGAACATGCCCGCGCAATAGCGCTGCTATATGCCGCTATAGGCCGCCAGATCAGTTGCTCTGGCGCGCGAGCGCCGGCAAGGGCTCAGCGACACCTGTGCCACCGACGTTTCGCAGGCCGTGCACAAGAGGCTGCCAATGGCCCGCCTTGGCGCCGAAGTTATTGCCGCGGCCGGGCAAGGTTGCGCTGAGTTCAGATTGCCGCGAAGCCGCCGCTCGTTGTTGCCGGGTGGCGCAGCACCGCTGCCGCTGGTCACTATGAGTGGACCGGCAGCAAAGGGCCGCGTCTCGCCGGTCAGCTTGTTTATCTCGCCGCCAGCTTGCTGCCGCATGGCTTGGTGGTGACTGGCCATGTGACGTCAACGCCTTGCCGCCAGAAAAGGCCCGTGATATTCTAGTCAGCATGACTAGAAAAACAGCAATCTTGGCCATGTCGGCAGCGCCGCCGCCGCGCAGTCGCTGGCGCCTTCAAGACGCCAAGGCGCGATTCAGCGAACTCGTGCGCATAGCACACAGCGATGGGCCGCAGCACGTCACGTTGCACGGCCGCGACGCGGTGGTGGTTGTCGACGCAGACGAATTCAATCGCCTGCAGGGCGCGCGAACCGGCGAATTGCTTATCGAGGCTTTGCAAGCGTCGCCGCATCGCCAACT
Organism: Rubrivivax sp.; assembly: GCA_043774975.1. Classification (GTDB taxonomy): domain Bacteria; phylum Pseudomonadota; class Gammaproteobacteria; order Burkholderiales; family Burkholderiaceae_C; genus Rubrivivax. The sequence continues at coordinate 576 of JAYVSX010000336.1, read as the reverse complement.
CAAGATCGAACCACGCCGTTCTGCGATGCCCGTGCGGGCGGTCAAACTGTGAGTGGCTGGTTACTCGATACCCATGTGATTTCGGAGTTGCGTCGACCGCGCCCCAGTGCGCGGGTGCGAAGCTTCATCGCTGGACAAAGGCTCGAGGACTTGTTCATCAGCACGGTCACATTGGCTGAGATCCGCTACGGTATCGAGACGGTGGCCGATCCGATTCGCCGCGCTGAACTGAACGACTGGCTGCTGCACAGAGTGCGGCCCATGTTCGAGCAGCGCGTACTGGATGTTTCCGAGGATGTCATGTTCAAGTGGCGCCTCCTCGTCGAAGATGGCCGCAAGGTTGGCCATACGTTCTCGCAGCCCGACCTGATCATCGCGGCCACTGCCCTGCAACACGGGTTGACGGTCGTGACCCGCGATACCGGCGACTACAAACTCGCGCGAGTCCCGCTGCTGAATCCTTGGGTCGATGAGCCGTCATGACTTCGCTCCCTGCCCGCTAAGCGGCGAAGACGGGGCCTCGACGAGGTGGACTCTGATCCAGCCGTGCAGGCGTAGTAGCCTTCTTCCCCTGGC
>JAYVSX010000335.1:0-7569 GCA_043774975.1 Rubrivivax sp. | reverse complement strand
CGCGGTGGTGTTGGCGCTCAGGTTGACGCGGTCGATCCAGTGCGTTGCTGCGCCCACGCCCAGCACCACGCGGCGTTCCAGGCGGCTGAACGGGAATTGGCTGAGCCACTGCAAGGTGGTGCTGCGGTCAAACACCGTGGTGGTTTCTTTGTCACCCACGGTGCTCCACGATTGGGCCGTCAGCTGCCGCTTGATGGACACGCCGTGGCTGCCGACAAACAGGTACTCCAGGCTGCCGACCAGTTCTTTCTGCGAGGTTTCAACCTGTGCCAGCGCGGCGTACTGATGCCAGCCCAGCGCGTCAGCACCCGACGTGGTGGCGCCCAGACTGCTCAGCCCACGGTCGTAGCTGACAGCCGGCAGCCAGGCGCGCGGGTACAGCGAGCGCATGGCCGAGTAGGGGCGCCCTTCCCCCAGGGCTGCACCTTGGCCTGCACCTGCAGGCAAGGCGGCGATCGGCGCCGGCTCGGGCGGCGCCACGCTGGTGGCCAGGGCCTGCTGCACGGTCGGCTGCTCCAGGCGCTGCAACACGTGGCCCTGCGGCGCGATGCCCACGCTGACCAAGGAACCATCGGCCGCGGTGCCCGCGTGGGTCAGCACCGCCGTGTGACTGTGGGTCAGGCGCTGCAACTGGCCGTCCTGCAGGCGCCACACATTAGGCACACCGCCTTCGGCGATGATGAACTCCAAACCGGCCGCGCCGTGGCGCAAGGCCTGGATCGGCGCGTTGCGCTGCAGCAGCAGGCGCGGTTCGGTACCGGCCGCGTCACCGAGGTCCACTTCCAGCAGCCGCCAGTCGGCGCCGCGCCGGGTCAGCACCGTGACCCGCTGGCCGTCGGGGGCCGCAGCCAGGTCCAGCAGTTCGGTGTCGTCGGCCGGGTTCAGCAAGATCCGTGGTGGCTGGCTCAAACTCAGCGCGCTGGCTTGCAGCCACTGCACCAGGCGGCTCTTGCCGGCGTCAAGTTGCAGCGCCACCAACGAGGAGCCGGCCTTGACGGCCCGGCGCAGGTGGGCACAGCTGCTCAAGGGCTCCAGCGTGTGGCCCTGCAGGCGGTAAAGGTCGTAGCTGTAGTACAGCGTGTTGCACAGATCGGGTTGGGTCAGCAGCACGGTGCCGCCGGCCGACACGTCCAGCCGCGCGCCGCGGTTGACACGGTGCACTCGCTGCTGGCGGCCGTCGGCCGTCAAACGCACCAAGTGAGCGCCACTCAGACCGTCTTCGATCACCGCCAACCAGCCGCCACCGGCCGTTGCGGGCAGGGCCGCCACGCTTTCGATGTTGAACAGCGGCGCGGTCAGTGCGCTGCCCACCCGTTCGGGCTGGCGCAGCAGGTCTGCGGCGCGGGCGTCGACCTGTTGTGTCAGGTCGGCCAGGAACTCAAGCCACAGCTCGTCCATCATCTTGCCGGTGGCCTCAAAGGGCGCGCTGTGCAGGCGCGGCACGATGTTGCCGCTGTAGCGGTGGACCAGCGCCTGGATCCTGTCGGGCCCGTAGCGGCGCGACAAAAAGTCCATGAAGTAGCCGCCGTACAGGTATTGCTTGTTCAGCGGCAGGCGCCGGCCATCGGCGTTGAGTTCGGCCAGCGACACAAAGCCGCGCTGGCGCTCGCTGCGCAGCCAGGCCTCGAACCACGGGCCGCGCAGGCGGCCACGGCCGGCGCTGGGCTCACTTTCGTTCCAGACCGCCAGGCCTTCGAGCATCCAGCCGGGCTGAAAGACGTTGGGTATGAACCAGGGCACGTTGCCAAAGATGTTTTGCAGCACACCCGGTACGCCACGCACCTTGTCCAGGTGCACGGCGTGGGTGAACTCGTGCACCAGCAGCAGGTCCAGCCAGGGGCTGTTGTCGAGCAGTTCACCGTCGTCGGGCGGGGTCAGGAACACGCCCATCAGGTTGAAGGGCAGGGGCGTTGAAAACCCGTTGGCCACGTCGAATTCGCTGTAGACCACGATCTCGGTGCGGGTGCGGGGCTGCCATTGCAAGGCCTGGGTCACGCGCGGGTAAACCCGTTCGGCCGCCTGTGCCACGGCCTGGGCTTGCAGGCGCTGGCCGTGGCGGTAGTGCACGCGAAAGTGGGTGCTGTCGGCGCTGGACCAGTCGACCCGAGGGTCGGCCAAGGGCTGGGCCCACAACGGCCCTGCACCCAAACCGGTGATCAAAAGGCCCAGCAAGGTCCGCCCAAGGCGGCCCCAGACCAAGGCCCAGGTGGGGTAGCACAGCGCAGTGGGCATGAGGATCCTGGTCGGCAGCAGACCCCCCGTATTTCAACACCGACTGGACCCGGGCAAGCCCACCCCGTGAATGGGGCGCAAGGTGCGATTGGGCGCACACGCCAGCGCAACAAGGCGTGTGTCAAGTCCCGGCAGTTTATAAACACGCTTGGCAAACAGTTCGGGTTACTCCGCATCGTCGACTGCTGACACTCGTCAGCGAATCGACGATGCTTGTCGCCCTAAAAGCGAAATCAGGAGACCCAATTGTTTCATCGTCAAAAAGCTCACCCTGGCATCCGGACACTGCTGTCGATGGCGGCCGCAGGCTGCCTGCTAACCACGCTGCCCGTTCAGGCTCGTGTCACCCGCATCGTGATCGACGACACGCAGCCGTTGCCTGTTGCAACCGGCCAGAACATCGCCTACCAACAAATCTCTGGCCGGGCCTTTGGCGAGCTCGACCCGCGCGACCCGCTGAACGCGCTGATCCAGGACATCGAACTCGGCAAGGACGCCGACGGCAAAGTGCGCTACGTGGCCAGCTTCGTGCTCACCAAACCAGTGAACATGGCGCAGGCCAGTACGTTGATGTGGCACGACGTGCCCAACCGCGGCACGCCCATCACCATTGCTGTGGCCGAGCGCAACTTTGGTGACATCGGCCTGGCCAGCGCTTGGCAGGGTGACAACTCGGCCATCAACGCCAGCAACGGCACGGCCATCCGGCCAACCATGCGGGTTGGCGAACGCCATTGGCTCCAGGTACCCATCGCCCGCCATGCAGACGGCAGCCCGGTTACGGGCAACGTCTTCGGCCGCATCGTCAACCGTTCGGGCTTGGATTCGCAGCCGCTGCTCGTGCAGTCCAACCCCGTTCCCTACCGCCCAACCACGCTGGACACCACGCAAGCGCGCCTGGTCACGCGAACCGGTGAACTGCAGAACGGTACGGTGATCGGCGAAGCCGTGGTGCCCGCCACCAACTGGGCGTGGGCCTCGTGCAGCGCCGCCAACCCGTTCCCCGGCACGCCTGACCCGACCAAGATCTGCGTCAAGGGTGGGTTTGACGCGGCCAAGCTCTACATGGTCACGTTCAAGGCGAAGGACCCGTACGTGCTGGGCGTCGGCTTTGCAGCCTGGCGAGACGTGGGCCAGTTCTTCAAGACGGCCACGGCCGACGACGTCGGCACACCCAACCCGGTGGCGCAGCGCGTCACGCACAGCATTGCGCGAGGCAACTCGCAATCGGGCAACTACCTGCGCGGCTGGCTGCACATGGGATTCAACCAGGCTGAGAACGGGGCCCAAGTCCACGATGGGTTGTGGCCCATCATCGCCGGCCGCCGAATCGCGCTGAACTTCCGCTGGGCGCAGCCAGATGGCGTGCTTGAGCTGTACCAGGCTGGCAGCGAGGGGCCGCAGTGGTGGGCCAAGTTCCCAGACACCGTGCGCGGCCTGCCCCCAGCGGGCATTCTGGACCGCTGCGACGCCACCAAGACTTGCCCCAAGGTGGTGGAGCACTTCGGATCGGCTGAGGTATGGGCCTTGAAGCTGACGCCCGAGTGGGTTGGCACCGACGCCAAAACCGACATCCCGCTGCCCAAGAACGTGCGCCGCTACTACATCGCCAGCAGCTCGCACGGCGGCGGCAGCAACGGCCTGACCGCATTCAATGCCAGCCTGCCCGGCGTTGCACTGCCCACCACCGGCCCCGGCTGCCCAGGAAACAACTTCGGGACGGGTTTGCTCCCGGCGAACCCCGTGCCACACGTGCAAACGGTCAATGCATTGCGCGTGCACTTTCGCAACTGGGTGTTGAATGGCACCCTGCCGCCTGACAGCGTCTACCCCACGCTCAATGGCAAGAAGGGCGACGGCTTGAAGAACAGCACGGGCAAGAACGTGCCCGACCTGGTGGCTGCCAACAAGGCCGCAATGGGCTTCCCCACATTGCCGGGCCTGCGTGCGACGGTGCCGGAGCCCGACTTCATCATGCCGGTGCTTGACTACGACTGGGGCCCCGACTTCAACTATGTCGACGCCTCGGGCGTGCCCAGCAACGCGCCGCCGCTGATCAAGCAGGTGATCAAAATGCTGGTGCCCCGTGTGGACGCCGACGGCAACGAGCTGGGCGGCGTGCCCAACGTGTTGACCGACGCGCCGCTGGGCACCTACCTGGGCTGGAACATCACTGCCGGGGGTGCGCGACCCTTCCATCAAGGGCAGATCTGCAACTACGTGGGCGGCATGCTGCCCTTCGCCAAGACCAAAGCCGCGCGACTGGCCTCTGACGACCCCCGCCTGTCGTTGGAAGAGCGTTATGGGAGTCACGAAGGGTATGTGGCGGCTGTGACTCGCGCTGCGGCCAATGCAGTTGCTCGCGGGTTCCTGCTGCAGGTCGATGCCAACGCGCTGATCGCTGCGGCAGCGGCCAGCATGGTGCTGAAGTAAGTCGTGGTGCAGGCCCGGGGCGGTGACCGATCCGGGTGCCAGGACGCCATGGTTCGCGCAGCGGGGGTCCGGGTACCGGCACAGCCAAGCGCTGCATGAACGCCAGCGTATCTGACCCTTGGCGACGAAAAGAGGCCGCCGACACCCTTAAGTGCGGCGGCCTGTGCGGATTCGGGTTAGGCCTGCTTCACATGCGCTGCCACGTGCCGGCCAGCGGCTGCTGCTGCACGCCCGGCACCGACCAATTGCAAACGCCAGTGGGAAAAGCAGCCTGCAACCGCGTCCACTGCGCGGGCGTGAGGCTCACGGTGTAGTCGGCCATCGACAAGGGTTTGAGCTGGCACTTCACGATGTCAGCCGCCACCGGCGCCCCCGCAACTTCGCGGGGAAACGAGTTCGAAGGGTAGAAAGCCTCGCATGACGAAGCCGGATCGCGCACCTGGGCCTGCACGATGAAGGTCGGTGACGCATCACGCGTGTTGCAGCCTTCTTGAAGGTCGGCAGGCTTGTTCTGCACCACCTTGTCGATTTGCGGTATGCCGCGCGTGTCTTCACGGATGGCCGTGATCCACCGGTCCATCGCCAGGATGCTGCGCTGCAGCAGCGGGCTGGCGTTGCCGTACAGCCCATAGCGCATGTCCTCGACCACCATGACGTGGTTGTCGGCGCGGCCGTTGGCTTTCATGAGTCGTTCGCGCATCGAGAACGAGTGGTACCGGACGTGGATGTCGCCGGCGACCGCCTCGTCGTTGTACGCACGGTAGTCGATGATCGGGATCGAGGCCAGCCCGCCCCCGGCATTGGTCAGCCTGCCGCTGCGGTACGCCGCTGCGGTTGCCGACAGGTCGGCCACGGTGCGCTGTCCAGGCGGCAGGATGTTGGCGTCGATGTCGAAACCGCCTACGCGCTCATTCAGGTCAAGGAACTGGTCGACCGTGATCGCTGCGCCATTCAGCAGCTTCAGGCCGTACTGGATGCCCACGTTGTCCAGCGGACGGCGGGCGAAGCCGGTGATCGGGTCCTTGCCGTAGCTGTTGACGGTGTGGCCGTAGACATCGCAACGTGCGCCCGTGGGGTTGGTGATGGCGTTGTAACGCAGGGCCACCGGCAGCGTGCCGCAGCTGAAGTCAGGGTCGATGCGGCGTGCGCCGATGGCGATGTTAGGCGCCGTGGCGTAGACGCCAAAGCCGGTGACCCGTCGCTTCTGCTCGGCCGACCAGGGTACTGCCGCCCGGGTGTTGAAGTAGTTGTCGATCAGCCATGCGTCGGTGATGAAGTTGATCGTCCCGAAGCCCACTTCCGGGAACGAGCAGCCCGGGATGATGCCGTCCAGCAGGCCTGGGAAATTGTCTGAGATCTGATGTTGCGCGTAGGAGCCGCCTGAGCAACCCCAGCCCTGGGTGTGCGCCGGCGGGCCGTAGGCTTCGATGAAACGCTCCTTGACCATCATCATCGACTCGGCCGCCGTCAGGTCATTGCAGTTGTTGCCAAAAACGTTCAGTGACGACGAGGCCAGCGCATAACCGCTGCGCAGCATGAAGTCATCGGTGACGCCACCGGTGCTGGCGCCCTGCCGGTACCAGCCGCCGATGCAGCCACCGCCGAAGGTGTAAATCAGCCGGCCGTTCCAGTGGGCGGGCGGCGTGTGCCAGTTGGGTGCGGGCTGGGTCAACGGGTCGTGCAGCACCGTGGTCTGGTAGATGGCGCGGTTGACCGTGCCGGTTTCCATGCGGATGACGTAAGGCACCGTCTTGCTTTGCGTGGTGGTGGCCGTGGCCATGTCAGCCGGGTAGGCGGTTGCCCCGGCCGGCCACCGTGCCAGCGCACCGGCGGTCGTGCGGTAGATGTAGTCCACCCGGGTGGCGACGTGGCAATTGGGGTCAGTGGTGACACCCAGGTTGCCCAGGCCAGCCGGCAGGTTGAAGCTTTGCGTGGCGCAGATAAAAGGCTGCTGGTGCGGGCCGCTGAACACGGGGCCCTGGATCGGATGATTGGTCAGCGTCGATTGCAGCGTCGGGCGGCCATGACCCTTGCCATTCGAGTACACGCCGAGCGTGTTTTCACCCAGCACCAGATTCGACAGCAGACCGGTCAGCGTACGGGCCGCGGTGTCGGGCCGGAACGTCGTCGTCACGTCGGCGCCATTCAGGCGCACCGATACCTGATGCATGGGTACGTTGATGGGCACGTCGATGCGCAGCAAGGTGTTGCCGCCCGCGATGGTGTCGGCCCGGCCGGAAAGCACCTGGACGGCAAAGTCCTTGGGCGGCGGCTTGGCCGCAGCCAAGCCCGTGATGAGGCCCAGGCTCAGTGCGCAAATCCACGCGCCCAAGCCCTGCCGGAGTCGGCGTTGCAAATTCAAAAAGGGGCTCAATCGGCAAAACATCAGGGTCACCTCGCTCTGTGGTTAGGGTTTCGAGCGGAGCACGTGCGCACCACCCGGCGCGGAAGCCTGTGAGGCCGGCGGCTGTCTCCTGCCCAGTCACTTTCACGGCACAGCCCATTCTGATCAGCCCGCTCACGGCAGGCATCCCGAAATACCCATCCCCCTCGGCCGTGATACACCGCCTCTGGTCGGGGCGTCAGGTCAAGGGCCGGGCCGGTAGTCAGCCTTCTTCGTCCACGGCCACAACGAACTGCGACCCCTGTGTGACGGGGTGTGCCCTGCCCAAGCAGCAGGAAGATGAAGCAGGTGGCCGTGCGGCGGTTGTCGTTGGGCGTCATCGAGGTGAGTCGCCGTGCGGGCGTCTACGATGCGGCGCATGGACCTGCGCCAATTCCGTTCTTTCGTGCGTGTCGTTGAACTCGGCAGCATGGGCCGTGCGGCGGCCGACCTGGGGCTGGTGACGTCGGCGCTCAGCCAGCAGATCAGCCGGCTGGAAAGCGAACTGGCCACGCGGCTGC
>JAYVSX010000334.1:0-9881 GCA_043774975.1 Rubrivivax sp. | reverse complement strand
CACTGGCTTTGCTGGGTGCCGTTTCAGTTGCGCAGGCCCAGGACGCGGCCGCGGGTGAAAAGAAGGCCGCCATGTGCATCGGTTGCCATGGCATCCACGGTTACCAGGCCAGCTTCCCCGAGATCCACAAGGTGCCGATGATTTCGGGCCAGGGTGCCAAGTACATCGTGGCGGCGCTCAACGCCTATAAAAAAGGCGAACGCAAACATCCCACGATGAAGGGCATTGCCGCTTCGCTGAGTGATGCCGACATGGCCGATCTGGGCGCTTACTATGAAAAGCACGGCGCCTCATCCATCAAGCCCGTGGCCGCGACACCCGCAGTGGCGCCTTCTGCAGAAGTTGCAGCGCTGCTGACCAAGGGCGCCTGCGCCTCTTGCCACGGCGCCAACTACAGCAAGCCCATTGACGGCAGCTACCCCAAGATTGCCGGTCAGCACGCCGACTACTTGTTCGTCACCCTCAACGCCTACAGCGTCACCGACAACTCGCGGGTGGGCCGCAGCAACGCCATCATGGCGGGCCAGGTCAAGCAGTTCAAGCGCGACGAACTGAAAGCCATCGCCAAGTACCTGGGCTCTTTGCCGGGCGAACTGCGCACCGTGCCGCAAGACAAGTTCCGCTGAGCGTTGCGCTGAACGTTCCGCCGTGCGATCAGATCGCGCCGTCTTATGCTGCGGCGCCCGGCGACCCGCGTGCGGGTGAGCGCTTCGGCCTGCGTGCTGTTGTCTGCACGCCGGCGCCTGTGGCTGCCCCGCTGGATTCGCTGGTGGCCGCCGCGGTGGCCTGCTCGAAGCTGCCCTCCAAACGCAGCAGTGCCTCTTTGCGTTGCAGGCCACCCGCATAGCCGGTCAGTGAACCGTCCTGGCCCACCACACGGTGACAAGGCACGACGACCGAAATGGGGTTGCGCCCCACCGCGGCGCCCACCGCCCGAGCGGCCTGCGGCCTGCCCAGTTGGCGGGCGATCTCGCCATAGCGCTGCAGCGCGCCACAGGGAATGCCCTGCAGCGCCTGCCAGACCGCCTGCTGAAACGGCGTGCCTTGCGGGTCCAGTGGCACATCGAAGCGCTGGCGCTGGGCCTCAAAGTACTCGCCCAGTTCACGGGTGGCTTGAAGCAGCCAGCGGTTGTCCGCCGCCACCGGCGCCGCCAAAGGCCCCGGATGGTGCGCCTGGCCATCAAACCACGCGCCGGCCAAGCCATCGGCCGTGGCGGCCAAGGTCATGGGCCCCAGTGGCGTGGTGATGCGGCATTGCGCGGCGTAGGTGGTTTTCATGTGGGGTGCTCCAGGTGGTGCCACAGCCGCATCACGGCATAGGCGCGCCAGGGTCGCCAGGCTTCAGCCAGGGCGTTCAGGTGTTTTGGGTTGCGTGAACCCAGCGCGTTCATCAGGCCGATGTCGGTGGCCGGCCAGGCGTCGGGCCAGGCCAAGGCGCGCATCGCGATGACCTGGGCGGTCCATTCGCCCACCCCGGGCAGGGCGCGCAAAGCGTCCAGGGTGGCCACCACAGGCGCGTTGCGGTGCAGTTCCAGCTGGCCTTGCGCGACGGCAGCGGCCAGCGCTTGCAGGGCACGGACCCGTTGGCGCACGATGCCCAGCTTGCCGATCACTTCGGGGTCGGCCTGAGCGATGGTTGGCGCGCTGGGGAAGACATGGGTCAAGGTCTCAAATGGCGTGCTGATGGGCTCGCCAAAGCGGTCCACCAAGCGCTGCACCAGTGTGCGCGCGGCCTTGACGGTGACCTGCTGGCCCAGGATGACGCGCACCGCGCCTTCAAAGCCGTCCATCACGCCGGTCAGGCGCGTGCCGGCTCGCAGCGGCACGGGCAACAGGGCCATCACGGGGTCGATCAGCGACGGGTCCGCGTCCAGGTCCAGCATGTGACGCACCCTTTGCATCACCGCGCCCAGCACCGGTGTCAGGCTGGCCGAGGTGTGCACATGAACCTCATGGCGGTCCGGCACAAAGCCGGCGCTGACCCAGCCCGTCACGCGTTGCCCGCGGTGCACCCAGCCCACGGTGCGGCGCAGCGTTTGGTCCTCGACCTCTTCAACGCCCCGCACCGCCCGCTGACCAAAAAACGCCAGCACCGCGCTCACGTCATAGGGCGGGCGGTAGGCCAAGCGCAGGGCGAGCTGCACTTGGCCGGCCGCGCCATCGGTGGGCAAAGGAGCGATGACCCGCGAAGTTTTGGTGCCACTTCGCACAGCGCCGTCGGCTTGCGCGGCCCGGCCATCCTTGCGCAGTTGCGTGGGGTTGAACCGGTAACGTTCTGCAAAAGCCGCGTTGAAGCGGCGCAGGCTTTCAAAGCCGCTGGACAGCGCCACTTGGGTGATGGGTTGATGGGTGTCGGTCAGCAGTTGTTTGGCCAGCAACAGGCGCTGCGTGGTGAAGTAGTCGAGTGGTCCCACACCATGCGCGGCCAGGAAGATGCGGCGCAGGTGGCGATCGGTCACGCCCAGTTTGGCCGCCAGTTGGGTCAGGACCACCGGCTCGCCGCTGTGCACGGCGTGCTCGATCCAGCGCGCCGCGGTGTCGGCCAGCGCACGCGACGAATCCATCAGCGACAGACCCGGCGCAATCTCGGGCCGGCACTTCATACAGGGCCTGAATGAAGCGGCCTCGGCTTGGGCGCGGGTATCGAAGAAGCGGCAGTTCTGGCGCATGGGCGTGCGAACGCGGCACACCGGGCGGCAATAAACGCCGGTGGAGGTGACGCCCACAAACAGCCGCCCGTCGAAGCGGGCGTCGCGGGCTGTCAGGGCCAGGTAGGCGGAGTCGGCATCTAGAACCATGGGCCGATCATAGGCAGTGCGGTGGTTTGGACTGGCCGTTTTCGGACCTCTTCATGCCGCCTGCATCCGCAGGTCCTGGGGCCACCGGCGCTGGCTCTTGACACCGTTTAGCATGGCTCCGTCGCAACCGGAAGACATTTCAATGAACAAGCGAAAGGTTTGCGTGGTGACCGGCTCGTCCTCCGGCATCGGCGCGGCCACCGTGCGCCGCTACGCACGTGAGGGCTGGGACGTGGTCATCAACTACTCGCGGCAGTTTGAACCCGCACAGGCGGTGGCAGCTGAGTGCCAGGCTTTGGGCGCGCAAACCCTGTTGGTGCAAGCCGATGTGTCGCAGGACGGCGATGCGCGCCGCCTGGCGGCTGAGACCCAGGCGCGCTTTGGCCGCGCCGATGTGCTGGTCAACAACGCCGGCACCACCAAGTTTGTCGCGCTGAAGAACCTGGATGGGCTGGATGCCGAGGACTTTCAGCGCATCTATGCGGTCAACGTGATCGGCGCTTACCAGGTCGCGCGCGCCTTTGTGCCCCTGCTGCAGCAGCAGCACAGCGGCGCCGCCATCGTCAACATTTCCTCGGTGGCGTCGATGATGGGACGCGGGTCCTCGCTGGCCTACATGGCCAGCAAGGGCGCGCTGAACGCCTTGACCGTGGGCCTGGCGCGGGCGTTGGGGCCGGCCATCAGGGTCAATGCCATCGCGCCCGGTTTGGTGGCCTCCAGCTGGTTGCAGCAAGGCATGGGCGAGCAAGGCTACGCAGCGCACCTGAAGACCTGGAACGAGACCGCTGCGCTGGGCGCACCCATCACGCCCGAAGACGTGGCCGATGCGGCCTGGTGGCTGGGTGCCGGTGCAGCCAAGACCACCGGTGAGGTGCTGCTGTTGGACGCGGGTTTTCGCATCGCCAAAGGTTGATTTCGCATCACCGAAGGTTGATTCGCATCACCGAAGGTTGATGCGCCTGCCCAGCACAGCTGGCTTCATGCTGTGCTGAAATCGGGCCGCGTCGGGCCCAAGCCCTGCTGGCTTTCCAGTTCGGTCACCCAGCCTTCGAAGGCCAGCAACAGTGGCGCGTAGTGTGCGGGCCGGGCTTCCAGGCTGGCCAAGGCCAGACAGGTGGCCTCCAAGGTGCTGCGCTGCAGCTGCCTTTGGGACTTGCGAATGCGGTATTGCCCGGGCGGCGGGCTGGCCAGTGCGAAGCGTGGCAATGCCTGCAAGCCCGGGTTCAGCTGCAGCAGCTGGCGCGACTGGCGCCAGGTGCCGTCCAACACCACCAGGCGGCAACAGGGCACGGCGGTTTCAGCCAGCGGTGCGTCAAGCGTCGCGCCCGCCGACACGGGGTAAAGCAGCGCGGTGCCGCGGGTCAGCCAGGCACTGAGCTTCAGCGCATCGAATTGTTCCCCGACCCAGCGCTGGCACTGCAACAGGCTCAGCTCCAGCAAGCGCACCGTGCCCTTGGCGTGATGCTGTTCCGAAGGGTGCTGCAGCACCAGAACGTCAATCTGGTTGGGCGTGGGTCTGACCCATTTGCACAAGCAGGTTCGCAGCGGCTTTAGGCAGCGGCCGCAGCGCGGGCGAGTGGTGTCAGGGGGGTTAGGAGTGGTGGTCATGAACGGTCTGCGTGGCCCGCAGGCTATCCTGTCACGCATGCCCCAGAACATCCCACCTGCAACTGCACCCACCCACGTTGATGCGGCGGGTCCAAGCGGCCTTGGCCTTGGCCTTGACCAGGCCGAACCGGCTGAGCCCAGTTTTGCCGACCTGGGCCTGCTGGCCCCGTTGGCTGGGGCTGCGGCCGCCGCGGGTTGGCGTCGGCCCACGCCAGTGCAATGCGCGGTGCTGCCAGCCATTCTTGAAGGGCGCGACGTGCTGGCGCAGGCCCCCACGGGCACCGGCAAGACGGCCAGCTTTGTGCTGCCCATTTTGCAAACCGTGCTGGCCACGCCGGGTGTGGAACTGGAGCGCCCGCGCCGGCTGGCCGCCCTGGTGCTGGCCCCCACACGTGAGCTGGCCTCGCAGATCGGCGCGGCGGCGCAAGCCCTGGCGCCGCAGCTCAAGACCGTGGTGGTGGTCGGTGGCCTGTCGATCAACCCGCAGATGATGGCGTTGCGCGGCGGCGCTCACATCGTGGTGGCCACCCCGGGCCGGTTGCTCGACCTCACACGGCAGAACGCGCTGCGCCTGGCCGACCTGAGCGTGGTGGTGCTGGACGAAGCCGACCGCCTGTTGGACGCCGGTTTTGCCGACGAAACGCGGCGTGTCCTGGCCTTGCTGCCGCGCCCGCGCCAAACCTTGATGTTCAGTGCCACCTTGCCCGAATCGGTGCGCGCCTTGGCGCGCGCCGCGCAGACCCATGCGTTGGAGGTGACGGTCGATGCCTTGCCAATAGCCGCTGCGCCCGCTGCGCCGACTGCTGCTGAATCGGCGAGCGGCCAGCCAGATGCGGCTGCAGACGTTGGGGTCCAAGACGCCGTCGCTTCTGCTTCCATCGTGCAACGCGCCATCGTGGTCGAGACCCAGCGCCGCACGCCGCTGTTGCGCCACCTGATCGCCACCCACCGCTGGCCGCGCACCCTGGTGTTTGTGGCCACCCAGCACAGCAGCGAACACGTGGCCGACAAGCTGCGTCAGGCGGGTCTGTCGGCCGCTGCGCTGCATGGCCAGCTGAGCCACGGCCGGCGGGCCCAGGTGCTGGCCGATCTGCAGGCCGGGCTGCTGCAAGTTCTGGTGGCCACCGACCTGGCTGCACGCGGCTTGGACGTGCCGGCCCTGGACGCCGTGGTCAACCTGGACCTGGCGCGCTCGGCGGCCGACCACACCCACCGCATCGGCCGCACCGGTCGTGCCGGTGCAGCCGGGGTGGGGTTGAGCTTTGTGCTGGCCGACGCGCCGGGCAGTGAAGCGCACTTTCGCCTGATCGAAAAGCGCCAGCAGCTGCGTGTGCCACGCGAGGTCATCGCGGGATTTGAGCCCGCAGCGGTGCTGCCGCCGGGGGCTGCTGACCCCAACGGTGGTGTCAAGGGCAAACGCCTGAGCAAGAAGGACAAGCTGCGTGCCGCTGCCGCTGCCGCCGCGGCGGCCCCTCAACCCTGAGTCCGTGGTGTCCGGTTCAGCCGGTGCGCCCGCCATGCCCGATGCGGCTGCGCTTGGGCAGGTCCAGCGGCCAACTTGCTGCGGCTGGCAACAGCGCTACATGGCCTTGAACAGGTGCACGTAGGCCCGGCTGACGGGCAGTTCGTGCGCGTGACCCGGGATGCGCAGAAAGAGCCGGCTGGCCTCGTCGCGCCGGGCGCCGCTTACGCAGGCCAGGTTGACGATGGTGCTGCGGTGCACCTGCACAAACTGCGTCGGGTCCAGTTGCGCGCCCAGTTCGGCGATGGGGGTGCGAATCAGGTGCTCTGCCGTGGCCAGGGCCGGCAGCAGCTTGCGCAAGGCCGCCAACAGCGCGCCGTCGTCGCTGCGCGCTTCGGCCAAACCACGCTGCACGCGCTCGATGGTGCGCTGCAGGCGTTCACGCTTGACGGGCTTGAGCACGTAGTCCAGTGCTTCGTGCTCAAACCGCCAGATCGCCAGACCGTAAGCCTGCCGCGCCGCATGGCCGCCGCGCGCCCGCCTTCCTACAATCACCCGGTTCCGAGCTTTCATCTCCACCTTCACACCACCGCCACGCCCATGCACATCGATCCCACCGTTTTCAAGGCCTATGACATCCGCGGCATCGTCGGCAAGAACATCGACGTGACCTTTGCCGAGCACCTGGGCCGGGCCTTTGGCTCTGAAGCGGTGGCCGCTGGCGAAAAGGCCGTGGCGGTGGGCCGCGACGGGCGGGTCTCAGGCTCTGGCCTGGCGGCCGCGCTGATCCGTGGCCTGAAAAGCACGGGCCTGGACGTGGTGGACATCGGCATGGTCACCACGCCGATGCTGTACTACGTGGCCGCCACCCGTGCCCAACACGGTTGCACCAGCGGCATCCAGGTCACCGGCAGCCACAACCCCAAGGACTACAACGGCTTCAAGATGGTGATGAGCGGCCGCGCCATCTACGGCGACGACATCCAAAAACTCAAGGCCCGCATCGAAAGCGAGAGCTACATCGTCAAACGCGGCCGCAGCGCCAAGATGGACGTTGGGGCCGAGTACGCACGCCGCATCACCCGCGACTGCAAGCTGGCGCGGCCGATGAAAATTGTGGTCGACAGCGGCAACGGCATCCCCGGCGCCAGCGCGCCAGCCATCCTGCGTGCGCTGGGCTGCGAAGTGATCGACCTGTACAGCAAAGTTGACGGCGACTTTCCCAACCACCATCCCGACCCCAGCAAGCCCGAGAACCTGCAGGACCTGATCAAGGTGGTGCACGCCACCGGCGCCGAAGTGGGCCTGGCCTTTGACGGCGACGGCGACCGCCTGGGTGTGGTCACCGCGCAGGGCCACATCATCTACCCCGACCGCCAGATCATGCTGTTTGCGCGCGACATTCTCAAACGCAACAAGGGCGCCACCATCATCTATGACGTCAAGTGCAGCCAGCGCCTGCCGGTGGCCATTCGCAAGGCCGGTGGCAAGCCGCTGTTGTGGAAGACCGGGCACTCGCTGATCAAGGCCAAGCTGAAGGAAACCGGCGCACCGTTTGCCGGCGAGATGAGCGGGCACCTGTTTTTTGGCGAGCGCTGGTATGGCTTTGACGATGCGATGTACACCGCCGCCCGCCTGCTGGAAATTCTGAGCCGCGAAAAGAACCCCAGCGCCTTGCTCGATGCGCTGCCCACCAGCTTCAGCACGCCCGAGCTCAACGTCAGCTGCGCCGAGGGCGAACACCACGCCGTGGTAGCCGAGCTGTTGGCCCGCGTGGCCGACGGACGCCTGACGTTTGAAGGTGGGGAGGTGGGCACCATCGACGGGCTGCGCGTCGACTTTGCCGACGGCTTTGGCCTGATTCGCGGCAGCAACACCACGCCGGTGCTGGTGCTGCGCTTTGAAGGCCACACCGAAGAGGCCCTGCACCGCATCGAAGCCCAGTTCATGGCGGTGTTGCGCAGCGTCAAACCCGACGCGCAAGTGGGCGCAGCGGCGCACTGAACGACGCTGGCGCCAGCGCTGAACGTCGCATGAGCTACTGGCTGGCCCGCAGCGCCTATTCGCTGCTGCTGCGCTTGGCTTTGCCGCTTTACCTGGCGCGCCTGTGGTGGCGTGGGCGGCGCGAACCGGCCTACCGCCAGTGGTGGGGTGAACGCCTGGGTTTCAACCCCACCCCCAGCGTGCCGGGGCGGCTGTGGCTGCATGCCGTTTCGCTGGGGGAAACGCGCGCGGCTGCGCCCCTGATCGATGCGCTGCGCGCGGCGCGGCCCGGTCTTCGCCTGTTGTTGACCCACGGCACCGCCACCGGCCGCGAAGCGGGGCTGGGTCTGCTGCGCGAAGGCGATGCCCAGGCCTGGCTGCCCTATGACACGCCGGGGGCGGTGCGGCGTTTTCTGCGTCACCACCAGCCGGTGGCCGGCGTGGTGATGGAAACCGAGGTCTGGCCCAACCTGTTGCACCGGGCACGTGAAGTGGGTGTGCCCATGATCTTGGCCAACGCCCGCTTGTCTGAACGCAGCGCCAAAAGGGGACATCGTCTGTCGGCGTTGCAGCACCCGGCCCTGGCCAGCTTCGCGCAGGTGCTGGCGCAGACCGAAGCCGACGCCACGCGCTTGCGCGCGGCCGGCGCGCCCAGCGTGCAGGTGTTGGGCAACCTGAAGTTCGACATGGCGCCCAGCCCCGCGTTGCTGGCCTTGGGCCAGGGCTGGCGCCAAAAGTTGGCCAGGCCTGTTGTGTTGGCCGCCGTGACCCGCGAGGGTGAAGAAGCGCCGTTGCTGGCCGCCTGGGCTGCACTGCCGCTGCCGCGCCCGCTGCTGCTGCTGGTGCCGCGCCACCCGCAGCGCTTTGACGACGTGGCGGGCTTGGTCGCGCAAGCGGGCTTCCGCCTATCACGGCGCAGCCAGTGGCCGGCAGACAGCCCCCCCACCGAGCAGGCCGATGTCTGGCTGGGCGACAGCCTGGGCGAGATGCCGGCCTATTACGCTGCAGCCGATGTGGCGCTGCTGGGCGGCAGCTTTGCACCGCTGGGCGGGCAAAACCTGATCGAGGCCGCAGCCTGTGGCTGCCCCTTGGTGATGGGGCCGCACACCTTCAACTTTGCGCAAGCCTCCGAACTGGCCTTGGCCGCGGGGGCCGCTGTGCGTGCGCCGGACCTTGGCGCTGCGGTGCGGCAGGCGCTGAGCTTGCTGCAGGGCCCTTTGCCACCGCCGATGCGCCAGCGGGCGTTGGCTTTTGCCGGGGCACACCGTGGTGCCGCGTTGCGCATGGCACAAGGTGTGCTGGATCTGGTGCGCGGCGCTAGCGCTTAGCGGCAGCTTGGTGTCGGTGTTGGAGTAGGTGTTGGTGTGGGTGCCGAGACCGCCAGAGGCTCAACGGGCGTCGTCGCCGTGGATGTGCAGGGCTTCCAAAAAGCGCGACACCATGTTGTAGGCCGCGATGGTGGCCACCAGCTCCACCGTTTGTCGTTCGCCCAAGTGCGCCTGCACCGCCTGCAGCGTGGGCTTGGGCACCTGAACATCGCGGGTCATGGTGTCGCAAAGCTGCAGCACGGCACGCTCGGCCGGGCTGAAGAGCGTGGACAAAGCCCACTCGGGCAAGGCTTCCAGCTGCGCCGCGCTGAGCCCTTCTTGCAAGGCCAACGGCGCGTGTTGCTGCGCTTCGTAGGGCGCACCGTTGAGTTGGGCCACCCGCATGATCACCAGCTCGCGCAGCGCGCCGTTCAATGACAGCTGCTGGCGCACGGCGGTGAGGTAGCCCAACCAGCCCTGGGCCAGCGGCGGGCTGTGCAACAGCATCTGGTACAGGTGCAGGACGCTGCCACGTTGGGCCACGATGTCTTGCACCAGGCTCTGGGCCTCGGGCGCGGTCAAGTCGGCGTAGGGCAGGTGGGCCATGCTGGCTTTCGGTTGAGTGGATCGGGGTGGACACTGACGTTGGGCAATGACGCCGCGCACTGACGGTGGGCAGTGAGGGTGGGCAGTGCGGGTGGGCAGTGCGGGTGGGCACTGTCG
>JAYVSX010000333.1:0-3188 GCA_043774975.1 Rubrivivax sp. | reverse complement strand
GCCAACTCGTCGGCCACGTCCAGCGGCATCAGATCACGCCGGGTCGACAGGACCTGGCCAAACTTGACAAAGATCGGACCCAGCCGTTCAAGCCCCTGGCGCAAGCGCTCGCCCCGGGGGGCCTTCAAGCTGCGGCCAATCGTGACCAGGCGCACCAGCGCACGCACCCAGCGCTGGGGGAAGGCGCTGAGCGCCACTTCATCCAGGCCAAAGCGCAGGATGGTGACAACAATGAAGACCAGCCGCGCCAGGTTTTTCATCGGCCTGGCACGCGCTGGCCCCAGCTCACATCAACTTGCAGACCCATGGTCAAGCCCGGCGCGAACGCCACTGCTCGCCCAGCGTACCGGCGCCCTTCATGGCGGTACGCAGACCCTGCGAAAGCATGCGGCCCAGTTGATGCAGCGGCATGGCAAGTTGCGGGCCAAACAGTCGGTCCAGGTCGGCCGCCACGTCCCAGCGCAGGTTCTGCATCAACCAGCTGACGTCGGCTGCCAGCAACGCGTTGCCGTCAATTTGGACTTGCGGTGCCACGCCAGCCAAGGCCTGGGTCAGCAAACCAGCCGGATTGGCGGCGTCCAAGGTGACCGCCAGATCGGCGGTGGCCAGCCCTTCAGGACCCGCCCATTCCAGCAGTCCGGCCGGCGTGATGCGCCAAGCCAGGACGGGCGGCGACGGCAGCAAGGAAGGCCAGTCCTTCAGCGTCAACAACAGGCTGGCGCCGGCATGCGGTCGCAGCCGGTCCGTGGCCACTGTCTCACCCGAGAGAACATGGTTGATGAGCAGCGTGAGGCGTTCGGCCAGCGCGGGCGCCAGCATGGCTTGAAGACTGTGAAGCATTGCGCGATTGTAGGCAGCCAGGCCCCAAGGCCCAGGGCCGACGACGATCCACCGCCGGGGTGTGTCACAAGGCATGGGCGAGAATGCAACGCCTTGACCACGCCGGGCCGCGCCGGCCACAAACAGCACCGGCTCCACCCAAGGGGGCGTCGGCAAGGCGCGCCAGGCGCAAGCTGCCCACCCCGGACCGCTGACTGAAACGCAGCACCCCACCTCCAATTTTGCTGATTGATGCCCACCATCCTCCTGACTGGCGCCACCGGCTACATCGCCTCGCACACCTGGCTGGCCCTGTGGAAAGCCGGTTTTGATGTGGTTGGCGTCGACGATTTCAGCAACAGTTCTCCTGCCGTGCTGCAAAGGTTGCAGCAGCTGGGCGGCAAAACTGCGGTGTTTGAACGCGCCGATGTCTGCGACGCCGCCGCCGTGCAAGGTGTGTTCAACCGCCATCACATCGACGCCACGGTTCACTTCGCGGCGCTCAAGGCCGTCGGCGAGTCCAGCACCAACCCACTGGCCTACTACGCCAACAACCTGGGCGGCTTGCTTAACGTCTGCCAGGTGATGCAAGCGCGCCAGGTGGGGCGTTTTGTCTTCAGCTCCAGCGCCACGGTTTATGGTGACCCGCAGCAGTTGCCGATCACCGAAGAAGCGGCTTTGACTGCCACCAACCCTTATGGGCAAACCAAGCTCATGGGTGAGCAAATCTTGCGCGACCTGGGCGCAGCCAACCCGCACTGGCAAACCGCCTGCCTGCGCTACTTCAACCCAGTCGGCGCGCACGAAAGCGGCCTGATTGGCGAGGACCCCCGCGGTGTGCCCAACAACCTGATGCCCTACGTGGCACAGGTGGCGGTTGGGCGACGCGACAAACTCTCGGTGTACGGCAACGACTACCCCACGCCAGACGGCACCGGCGTGCGCGACTACATCCACGTCAGCGACTTGGCCCAAGGGCACGTGGCCGCACTGCGGCGCCTGCTGGACCAGCCCGGCAGCCTGACGGTCAACCTGGGCACAGGACGCGGCTACAGCGTGCTGGAGGTGGTGTCGGCTTTCTCGAAGGCCAGCGCTCGCGAGGTGCCATATGAAGTGAAAGCACGCCGGCCCGGTGACGTGGCCGCCTGTTATGCCGACCCCAGGCTGGCCCAGCAGCTGCTGGGTTGGTCCGCTCAACACGACCTGAATCGCATGTGTGCCGACAGCTGGCGTTGGCAATCGAACAACCCCAAGGGATTTGAAGCATGAGCAGCGATCGCAAGATCACCGTTTGGCCCGTGATCATGGCCGGAGGTTCTGGCACCCGCCTGTGGCCCTTGTCGCGCAGCGGCTACCCCAAGCAGTTTCTGGTGCTGTCGGGCAACACCAGCCTTTTCCAGCAGGCCGCGTCGCGCCTTCTGGATCTGGCCAACGCCGCCATCGAGGTGGCTGCACCCGTGGTGGTCGGCAACGAGGAACACCGCTTTCTGGTCCTGGACCAACTGCGCGAGGTCAAAGCCGAGCCCTCGGCCGTGCTGCTCGAACCGATGGGTCGCAACACCGCCCCGGCCGTCACCTTGGCCGCGCTGCAGGCGCTGGACAGTGGACTGGACCCGGTACTGGTGGTGACGCCAGCCGATCAAACCGTGACCGACGGCGCAGCCTTCACGGCCGCCTTGCGCCGCTCGGTCCTGGCTGCCGCCGATGGTGCGATCTCCATTTTGGGCGTCACACCCGACCGGCCGGAGACCGGCTATGGCTACATCCGCGCTGCGGGCCAACAAGTGGCGCAGTTCGTCGAAAAGCCCGACCTGGCCACCGCACAAAAGTACCTGGCCGAGGGGGGCTACTACTGGAACGCGGGCATGTTTGTGCTGCGGGCTTCTGTCTGGATGGCCGCGTTGGAAAAATTCCGCCCGGACATTGCCACCGCTTGCCGCAGCGCATTTGCCGCCCGCACCACGGACGCCACCTTTGTTCGCCCTGGCAAAGCCGAATTTGCAGCGGTGCCGGCTGAGTCGGTGGACTACGCCGTGATGGAAAAGTGCCCGGGGGTGCTGGACATCCGAATGGAACCCCTGGCCGCGGGCTGGAACGACCTGGGCGCCTGGGAAGCGGTGTGGCTGGTATCACCCAAGGACGCGCGTGGCAACGCTGGCGTCGGCGACGCCATCTTCAGTGACTGTGATAACACCCTGGTGCACGCCACCAGCCGACTGGTGAGCGTGGTCGGGCTGCACGATGTGGTGGTGGTCGAGACCCCCGACGCGGTGCTGGTGGCCAGCCGCGAAAAAAGCCAGGACGTGAAAAACATCGTCGCTCAACTGGGGCGCGAACAGCGCGGCGAACAGGCGCTGCACCGCAAGGTG
>JAYVSX010000332.1:0-11187 GCA_043774975.1 Rubrivivax sp. | reverse complement strand
CGTCAGACACCTGTGAGGCCATCAGCGCCATGCGGCCGGGCACCACCACACCAAAGCCCTCGGCCCGCGCGTCCGGGCTGGCCACCACGGCGTCAATGGCCAAGCGCAGGCGGCGCTTTTCCAGGTCGACGTTGATGATGCCGTCGCGGGCCTTGACGTATTCGATGGCCGGGTCCGGGTTGGCCATCACTTCCTTGGCGCCCTTGGCAAAGGCGCTCAGGAAGGCCTTCACGGCGGCCGGGTTCTCCTTGATCATCTTGGGGCTGGCGATGATCACGTTGCCGTAGAGCTTGACGCCGTGGGCAGGGTAAGGCATCACCACCACGTCTTCGGCCTTGATGCCGCGGGCTTCCAGGTTCAGCAAGGACGTGAACGAGAACCCGGTGATGGCGTCGATGTCGCCGCGCACCAGCATGGTCTCGCGCAGCGGCGGGTCCATGCTGGTCCACTGCACGCCGCCAATGCCGTTGGCCTTGGCAAAGATGGGGAAGGCCTTGCGGCCGGCATCAAAGCCAGGCGCGCCCAGCTTCTTGCCGTTCAGGTCGGAGGGCTTGGTGATGCCGCTCTTCTTCAACGCCAGCACCGCCGCGGGCGTGTTGTTGTAGACCATCATCACCGCCACGGGCTTGTTGGCCGCGTCGGGGTTGTTGGCGTGAAACTCCATCAGCGCGGCCATGTCGGCAAAGCCCATGTCGTAGGTGCCGCTGGCCACGCGGGTCACCGTGCCGCCGCTGCCGTTGCCGGCGTCGATGGTCACGTCCAGGCCCGCCGCCTTGTAGTAGCCCTTGGCCGACGATGCCAGGAACAACGCGGCCGGGCCCTCAAAGCGCCAGTCGAGCTGGAACTTCACCGCCGTCTGCGCCCAAGCCATCGTCGGGGCGGCCAACAACAAGGCCGCGGCGATGAGGCCAAAGCGTTGAAACTGGGGCAGGGTCTTCAAAAGCGATTTCATGCGACAAGACTCCGTTGGAAAATGGGTTGACCCGGTGAGGCGGGGGCCACCCGCGTTGAACGCCACCAGGCCATACCAATTTGATTTTGCAAGTTTTGTGCTCATCTGACCCTTGGGGCTTGCACCACAAAGGGCCGCTGGGCACAGTTGCCGAAGGGGGCGTGCACCTTCATGCGGCCAACAGCTCCAGCAAGGTGCGCGCCACCACCTTGGTGGCACCTTTCAAGTCGGCCAGCACCAGGTGCTCATCGGCGCGCTTGGCATTGCTTTCCAGCACCGTGCGCGGCCCGGCGCCGTAGATGACGGCCGGCACACCGTGCTCACCATACAGCCGCACGTCGGTGTAGAGCGGGCTGCCCGAAACCGCAATGGCCTGCCCGAAGACAGCCTGCGCATGCTTTTGAAGGGCTTGCACCAGACCCTGGTTGCCCGGCAACGGTTGCAGCGAACCGGCCCTGAGCAAGCGCTTGATGTCCACCCGCACGCCAGGGCTGGTTTGCACCGCGCGCTCGATGAGGTCGCGCAGTTCGGCTTCCACGGTCGCCATGTCCTCTTCCGGAATCAGGCGGCGGTCCAGGCGGATGACCACCTTGCCCGGCACCACGTTGGTGTTGCTGCCGCCTTCGATCTGGCCGACGTTCAGGTAGGGGTAGGTGATGCCACTGACCTTGGACAAGCGCTGGCGCAGCACCGTGTTGTGCTCAAACAGCGCGGTCAGCAGCTTGTTGGCGGCCTGCAGCGCGTCGACGCCCGTCTCGGGGTAAGCCGCGTGCGACGACACACCGTGCAGCGTAACTTCCAGTTGCAGGCAGCCGTTGTGTGCGGTGACCACCTGGTAGCTGAAACCGGCGGCGATCAGCAGGTCGGGTTGGGTCAGCCGGTGCTTGAGCAACCACCCGGGGCCCAGTTCGCCGCCAAACTCTTCGTCGTAGGTGAAATGCAGTTCAACGCCGCCCTGCAGTGGCAGGCCCAGCGATTCCAGCGCGCGCAGTGCAAAGGTGAAGGTCGCAAAGTCGCTCTTGCTGACCGCCGCAGCGCGCCCGTACAACTTGCCATCCACCACGTCGCCCGAATAGGGATCGTGGGTCCAGCCTTCGCCAGGGGGCACCACGTCACCGTGCGCATTGAGGGCGATCACCGGGCCTTGGGGGCCAAACCGACGGCGCACGATCAGGTTGGTCACCGACTGCAGGCCGTGCGCTTGCACCTCGGCCTGCGGCACCGGGTACTGTTCGGCGTGCAGACCCATCGCGGCCAACAGTTGTGCGGTGCGCTGGGCGTGCGGCGCGTTGTTGCCCGGTGGTGTGTCGGTGGGCACCTGGACCAGGGCCTGGAGAAAACGCACTTCGTCTTCGAAGTTCGCTTCAACCCAACGGTCGATCTGTTGCAGCGCTTGTTCGGGTGCGGGCATGGGCTTGTGAAGGGAAGAAGACGGATGTGGAGTAGCGGCGCACGCGCACGCGCACGCTCAGGCGCACGCTCAGGCGGTCAAGCCAGCTGGTCGAGCAGGCTGGCAAAAGCCGCCACACACAGTTCGGTGTCTTCGGCGGTGATGGTTTCCAGCGGGTTGTGGCTGATGCCGGAGTTGCCGCCGCGCATGAAAAGCATGGCCTGGGGCATCTTTTCGTGCAGTTTCATGGCGTCGTGGCCGGCGCCGCTGGGCATGCAGAAAACCGGCAGACCCTGGGCCTGCACGGCGGCTTCCCAGCGTTTTTGCCAGGCGGGTGCGCTCGGTGCGGCCGAGGCACACAGCGTCAACTCCAGGCTGTAGGTCAAGCCGCGTACGTTGCAGATGCGGGCCAGCTCGGCGCGCACGTCGGCGCCCAGCGCGTCACGTGCTTCGTTGGTGGTGGCGCGCAGGTCCAGGCTGAAGTGGCAGCGCCCCGGCACCACGTTGATCGAGCCCGACGGCACCTGCAACATGCCCATCGTGCCCACCACGTTGGGCACCGCGGCGGCGCGCTTTTCCACATACAAGGCCAGCTCCGCGGCGGCGCAGGCGGCGTCGCGGCGGCGGTCCATCGGGGTGGTGCCGGCATGGCTGGCCAAACCCTGGATCTGCCCCAGGTAGCGCAGGCTGCCGTTGATCGACGTGACCACGCCCAAAGGCAGGTCCAGCTCGTTCAGAACCGGCCCCTGTTCAATGTGGACTTCGACAAAGCCCAGGTACTGCTGCGCGTCGCGCCGCAAGGCTGTGATGGCCTGCATCGTGGCCGGCAGCCCTGCGGCCAGCATCGCCGCACGCATGCTCACGCCATCCGCGTCTTCCTGGTCGAGCCAGGCCGGATCGAAGTTGCCCGTCAACGCGCCGCTGCCCAGGAAGGTGGCCTTGTAACGCTGCCCCTCTTCTTCGGCAAAGCCCACCACTTCAACCGCAAAGGGCAGGCGGCGGCCGGCGGCGTTCAGCGTTTGCACCACCGCCATTGGCACCAGGATGCCCAGCCGCCCGTCGTACTTGCCGCCGTTGCGCACGGTGTCGTAGTGGCTGCCGGTCAACAGCCGCTTGGCTTGCGGCTGACTGCCGTGATAGAGGCCCACCACGTTGCCCACGGCGTCGATCTGCACCTCGTCAAAGCCGCAGTCCTGCATCCACCCTTGCAGCCGCTGCGCCACCGCGCGGTGTGCGTCGGTCAGGTAGGTCACGGTCAGTTCGCCGGCTTCCTTGTAGATCGGGTCGCTGTCGGCGGCCAAGGCTTCGGCCCAGTCCCACACCTGTTGCCCCTGAGTGGGCACGGCGACAAATTTGTCAGCCAGCCGAATTTCGGCAACGCGGTGGATGTTGCGCAGGCACTCGGCAAACTCAAAGTCCGGGTGGCCGGCCAGCCTGCGCTCGAAGGTGGCGATGATCTCGTGGCGACGCAAGCCCAGACCACGCGGCCCGCGCACCGCCAGAATGAAGGGCCAGCCAAACTTGGCGTTGTAGTCGGCGTTGAGCTGCTGGATGTGCAAAAACTCCGCCGGCGTGCAGTCGGTCAGGCCCGCCTTGCCCTGCTCGTTGGTGCTTTCAGCCGTCAGGGTCTTGCTGACCAAGGCCTTGCCGGCCAGTTCCGGGTGGGCCCGTATCAGCGCCAGTTGCGCGTCGCGTCCAGCCTGGCGCACGGTGTTGACCAGGGCGTGCTTGAGGCCGGCCAAGGAGCGAAACGGGCGCGCGGCCCAGGTGCTGCGGGCGATCCACGGTGAGTGTTCGTAGGTGCCGTCCAGCAGCTGCGTGAACTGATCTTGGCTGGCTTGGTTGAGGTCTTCGATGCGCAGCATGGTCATTCCCAGACAAAGGCCGTTTGGGCGTCAAAAGGGTGGTGGGCGCGCCAGTGGCGCGCAATGTCGATGCGCCGCGTGACCCAGACACGGTCGTGGGCCTGCACGTGATCCAGAAAGCGCTGCAGCGCCCGCATGCGTCCTGGTCGGCCCAGCAAGCGGCAATGCATGCCAATGCTCATCATCGTGGGGCGCTCGTCGCCTTCGGCCCAGTGCACATCAAAGGCGTCGCGCAGGTACTGAAAAAACTCGTCGCCGTGGCTGAAGCCCTGCGGCATGGCAAAGCGCATGTCGTTGCAGTCCAGCGTGTAGGGCACCACCAGGTGTGGCGCCAGATCGCCGCTGCTTTTTTTCACCTGCAGCCAAAAGGGCAGCTCGTCGCCGTAGTAGTCGCTGTCGTATTCGATGCCGCCGTGCTCCACCACCAGGCGGCGGGTGTTGGGGCTGTCGCGGCCGGTGTACCAACCGGCGGGACGCTGGCCGGTCAAGCGCTCGATGATCTGCATGCCCATCTGCAGGTGCGCGCGCTCGGTGGCCTCGTCGACATTTTGGTAGTGGATCCAGCGCAGCCCGTGGCAGGCGATCTCATGGCCCAGCTCGACAAAAGCGGCGGTGACTTCAGGGCAACGCTGCAACGCCATGCTCACACCAAACACCGTCAGCAGCAGACCGCGGCGTTCAAACTCACGCAAGATGCGCCACACCCCCGCCCGCGAGCCGTATTCGTAGATGCCTTCCATGCTCAGGTGGCGCGCCGCAAAGGCCGGCGGGTTGAACATTTCGGACAGAAACTGCTCGCTGCCGGCGTCGCCATGCAGCACGCTGTTTTCTCCGCCCTCTTCATAGTTCAGGACAAACTGCACCGCCACCCGGGCCTGGCCGGGCCAGCGGGCGTGGGGCACCTGGCGGCCGTAACCGTGCAGATCGCGTGGGTAATTCGGGTTGGACATGGGTGGTTTCACAGGGTGGGGGCCGGCGGAGTGACTTGCAGCACGTGGGCCAAGTCGCCCATCCGCGGGCTGAGTTGAAGGTTGCGCTCGACGTGGCCCAGATGGCTGCTCATCAGGCGGGCCGCGGCGCGGGCATCACGCCGTTCGATGGCATCGACGATGTCGACATGCTCTTGCGCCGAGTGCTGCGCCGAGTGCGAGGACTGGTACATCAAGGAAATCAGCGAGCAGCGCGCCAGCAGGTCGGCCAGCAGTTGGGCCAGCACCTCGTTGCCCAGCAGCCGCGCCAGCACCACGTGAAAGTCGGCCAACAAACGCGTGCGGCCGGCCACGTCCACACGCGCCACCGCTTCGCTCTCTTGGGCCAGGTGGTGGCGCAACTGCTGCAATTGCCGGTCGGTGACCAGCGCACACAGCTCGCGGGCCATCTGCGACTCGATCATGCGGCGCACTTCAAAGACCTGGCGCGCTTCGTCCACACTGGGCTGGCTGACAAATGCGCCGCGCGCCGGCTCCAGCGTGATGAGCCGGTCGCGGCTGAGCTGGTTGAGCGCCTGGCGCACCAGCGTGCGGCTGACCTTGAACAGGTCGGCAATCTGTTGCTCGCCCAGCTTGGTGCCGGGCATCAGGCGGCGCTCAACGATGGCGGTCGTGATGGCGTCGACGATGCGTTGCGTGCTGCCCGTCAAGGTGCTGGGGGTGACCGCCCTGGGCACCCTGGCCAGCTTGGCCACCCCAGTCGCCCTGGCCCTTGCGGTCGGCGCGCCTGCGCGTGCGCTTGCCGCCGCCACTGGAGCGATCACTTTGAGGTTGGCACCACGCTTGGACATGCTGGAGTGAGGGTCTGTACCGAGTCAAAGTCGGGTTGCAGGCGTTGACGTGTATTCTGAAGTGTATACACTTTGAACCGACACGCAACCACCCCAGACCCGACCCATGGGACACCTCAGCACCCACGTGCTCGACACCGCCAACGGCTGCCCGGCCGCCGGCATGCAGGTCACGCTTCAGCGTGTGGACACCGCTGAGGCGGTCACCCTCAAGCAAGTGACACTCAACGCAGACGGCCGCGCCGACGGGCCTTTGCTGGGCGCCACCGAAATGGCCGTGGGCAACTACCGGCTGCTGTTCCAAGTGGCGCCCTACTTCCGCGCCCGTGGCGTGCAGTTGCCGCAACCGCCTTTTCTGGACACGGTTCAACTTGACTTTGGCATCAGCGACGCCGCCGGTCACTACCACGTTCCTTTGCTGGTGAGCCCCTGGAGCTACAGCACCTACCGCGGCTCCTGACAAAGCCGGAACTCATCCGCTTGGCAGCAACAAAGAGCTGCTCTGCCCCGCCCGCACTGAAACGCGGCATGCCGATTGCTTGATCGCCCTTACTTTTCAACCGGAATCACCATGACCCACGCTTCGTTAAACACCATCGCCCGACTGGCCGGACTGCTGTGCGCGCTGGTGCCCTTGGCAGCCGCAGCCGCCTACCCCGAAAAACCCGTGCGCCTGGTCGTCACGTTTGCCGCAGGCGGGGCCAGCGACATCGTGGCCCGCGCCATCAGCGAGCCCTTGGCCAAGGCCCTGGGGCAACCGGTCATCGTCGACAACAAGCCCGGCGCCGGCGGCACCATCGGCGGGCTGGAGGTGGT
This sequence comes from Rubrivivax sp., assembly GCA_043774975.1. Lineage (GTDB taxonomy): Bacteria > Pseudomonadota > Gammaproteobacteria > Burkholderiales > Burkholderiaceae_C > Rubrivivax. Next base: position 4,384 of record JAYVSX010000332.1, on the reverse strand, counting down.
GCGCGCCGCACCCGACGGCTACACGCTGATGCTGAGCAACAGCACGCCGCTGTCGATCGGCCCCTTCACGGTGCCCAAGCAGCCCTATGACCCGGCCAAGCAGTTCACCCACGTGGCCATGCTGGGCATCGCGCCGGTGCTGATCATGGCCAATCCCAAGACCGGGCCTGCATCGTTGAAGGACCTGCCCAGGTTTGCCGCGCAAAACACCAACTTCGGCAGTGGCGGCCCGGGCTCCATCGGCCACATCGTGGGCGAGATGAGCAAAGACGCCATGAAGCTCAGCATGACGCACGTGCCCTACCGTGGTGGCGCGCCGATGACCACCGACCTGATCGCCGGCACCATCCCTTTGGGCATCGACGTCATCACCGCCTATGTGCCACTGATGAAGAGCGGCCAGATCAAGGGCCTGGCCGTGACCTCGCGCACACGCTCGCCGCTGGCACCTGACGTGCCCACGGTGGTGGAGCTGGGCCTGCCTCAACTGCTGGCCGAAAACTACTTTGGCGTCAGCGGCCCGGCCGGGCTGCCCAAGGAAGTGACCGACAAGCTGGGCAAGGCGTTGGCCGACATCGTGGCCGACCCCGCCATCGTCAAGCGCTTTGAAGAACTGGGCATCACGGCTATGAAGATGAGCAGTGCGGAGTTTGCGGCCCTGGTGGTCAAACAAATCAACGACTGGGCGCCGGCCATCAAGGCCGCCGATGTCAAGAACTGACCTGAAGAACTGACCCCAACCGGTCGCCGTGGGCGGGCTGCAAGTGCTGCAGCCGGTGCGCGACCTTTGTCCTTCGGCTCACAGCGCCCGCTGTGGTGAGCGCAACGTGGTGGTGGCCTTCAAGCCACCGCCTGTGGAGCCATGCCGATGGAACTGACCTACCTGCTCGACTGGGCCAACCTGCTGCTGCGCTGGGCCCATGTGATCGTGGCCATCGCCTGGATCGGCTCGTCGTTCTACTTTGTCTTTCTGGACAACAGCCTGCTCACGCCACAAGACTCAGGCCTGAAAGCCAAGGGCGTGGACGGCGAACTCTGGGCCGTGCACGGCGGCGGCTTCTACAACCCGCAGAAGTACATGGTGGCGCCGAAGTCGCTGCCCGAGCACCTGCATTGGTTTTTCTGGGAGAGCTACTCGACCTGGCTGACCGGCTTTGCGCTGTTTGTGGTGATGTACCTGTTCAACGCCCGCAATTTCCTGATCGACACCCGCGTCTACGACTGGTCGCCCACCGCCGCGGTGGCGGCCGCGCTGGCCTTCCTGGCGGTGTTCTGGGTGGTCTATGACCTGATTTGCCGTTGGGTCGGCGAAAGAGAAGGCAAGGTCGGTGGTGACGCCACCGTGGCTGCGCTGGTACTGGTCTACGTGGTGGCGGCTTCCTGGGCCGCTTGCCAGCTGTTTGCCGGCCGCGCCGCCTTTTTGATGGTGGGCGCGATGATGGCCACGGCGATGAGCGCCAACGTCTTCTTCTGGATCATCCCGGGGCAGCGCACCGTCATCGCGCAGATGAAGGCCGGCGAAAAGGTCGACGCCATCCACGGCCAGCGTGCCAAGCAGCGCAGCGTGCACAACACCTACTTCACGTTGCCGGTGTTGATCGCCATGCTGTCCAACCACTATGGCTGGCTCTACCAAGGCCCGCACAACTGGCTGGTGCTGGTGCTGCTGATGCTGGCCGGCGCGCTCATCCGCCACAGTTTTGTGGTGCGCCACAAGGCGCTGGCGCACGGCAAACGCGTGCCCTGGGAATACGCGGCGGGCGGCTGCGCGGTGTTGCTGGGCCTGGCCATCTGGCTGGCGCCTGCGCCCAGGCCACCGGCGCTATCGTCCCCAATGGCCCCGTCCCAGGTGTCGATGGCCCAGGTCAAGGCCATCATCGACCAACGCTGCGCGCTGTGCCACAACGCCCAGGTGCAGCAAAAGAACGTGGCCCTGCACACGCCCGAGCTGATCAAGCAGCACGCGCAGGCGGTCTACCAACAAACGGTGGTGCTCAAGTTAATGCCACAAAACAACGCCACCCAGATCACCGATGCAGAACGGGCGCTGATCCAGCGCTGGTTTGAAACCGGGGCGCCGTTGAACTGAGAAGTTCAGGCGCCCCCCATGATCATCTTCGCCCGCCTTCGGGCGCGGCTTCAGAGGGGCGGGGTGGCGCTGGTGTGGCTGGGCCAGGCCGCGGCCTCGACCCGGGCGACACCCTGGAACACGGGCCGGGCAAAGAGGTAGCCCTGCATCAGGCAAATTCCCGCGTCGGACAGGAAGTCGCGCTCGGCGGCCGTCTCGACGCCTTCGGCGATGACCTGCACGCCGAGGTCGGCGCAGATGCGCACCAGCCCGCGCACGATCGCCTGGCGCGAAGGGCTGCGGTCGATGTGGCGCACCAATTCCATGTCGAGCTTGATCAGGTCGGGCTGGAACCCGGCCAGCAGCGTCAAGCCGGCGTAGCCGGCACCGAAGTCGTCGATGGCTGTGAGCAGGCCGCAGCGCTTGTACTCGCGCAGAATCTCGGCCAGCCAGGGTCCGTCTTCGACGCGCTCGCCTTCGGTGACTTCGAAGATGATCCGCTCGAGCGGAAAGCCATGCACGCGCGCCGCCTCGAGCGTGGTGCGGATGCAGATTTCGGGCTTGTAGATCGCGTTGGGCAAAAAGTTGATCGAGATCCGCTCTTGAATGCCAAGTTGCGCGGCCGTCTTGATGGCCTTGACCCGGCAAGCCTGGTCGAAGCGGTAGCGGTTGCGGTCGTTCACCTGTGCCAGCACGCTCGGCGCGCCCTCGCCGTTGGGCCCCCTGACCAGGGCCTCGTGACCGTAGACGGTGCGTGAGGCCACGTCGACGATGGGCTGGTAGGCATAGTCGAAAAGGAAGCCAACCCGTTCCGGCGCACCGCAGTCGCCGCACGCCCGGTCGGTGTCGTCGAATGCCGCGAATTCGGACGCGGCAACCTTCATCTTGATCAAGGCTTCGTCCCTGCCCACAGTGTCGGGGCCCTGGAGACATGTTGCCTGGCGCAGCCGGGGTCGATGCCTTGAACAGCGCCGCCAACGCTGCCTTGTTCTGCGGCATGGAGAATCGCTGCAAACCACGAGCCCTGCCCATGAAGACCTACGACCTCGCAACCATCCCCGGCGACGACATCAGGAAAGGCTTTTCAAACGCTCTTTTCCCTCCCAAAACACCGCCCCGTCGAGCTCTCGGAAGCTCACTTCGCGATCACCGGCTGCTCAAGGATCGCGGCGAGCGGGCCGACATAGGCCGGCCCGGGCTCGGTCAGAACTCGGCCACGCGCACCTGGCCGCGGATGGCGCCGCTGGGGAACTCGTTGTTGTGCACGTTGACGTAGAAGTCCTGCGGGTTGGCCAAGATCTCGGCGATCAGCGCCTTGGCGGCATCGATGCCAACCGAGTTAAAACGCGCTTGCTGGTTCACGGCATCCAGGCAATCCGCCGCCTGACCGCCCTGCGGCCACGCCAGGTTCACCACCACTGGGCCGTTTGCGCCCACCTTGCCGCGGTGGATGTGGGCGGCGCGGCCATTGCCGGGCGCCGCATCCAGTTCGGCGATGCGCTTGACCTGCAGGTTGTAGCAAAGCACGTTTGGGTTGACGGAGATCGGGGTGGTCGCCGTGTTATCGATGCTGAAGGTATAGAACTCGCCGCGCCCGTCCGGGTCGCCGACGATGGCGGAGTTGCCGCTGGTGTTGACTTCCTGGCGGCCGTCGAGGTCGGCCGTGAGCAGCGCGTTCAAGTGGCCGGCAATGGCCAAAGGGGCGGCGACGGCCAGCGAGACGAGCGCAGCTGACACCAGCGAGCGGTGGTGGAATCGGGACATGTTGTGCTCCTGAAGACTTGCGTGAATTGGATGGATCGTCAACCGGCACGCCGGTGCGACGACAGGCAGGTGTACGCAGGCCGGGCGCAAATGGATTCCATAGACACGCCGCGGTCAGGGCCTTTGACCGGCTCGCCCCCTGGATGCGGGGGATGGAGGATAGGTTTTTCAAACGCTCTTTCTCCTCCCAAACATCGCCCCGTCGAGCTCTCGGAAGCTCACCCACGCAGTTGTTGGGACCCGCGGCAGCCTGCTGAAGACTGATCGCAGCCCCGAAGTTTGTCCTTCGTAGCGATTGCCTTGGGGTTTCCCCGGGTGATAGGGCCTCAAACCTCGGCTCTGAAAAGCTCTGGCGCAGCCGGTGCCCGCAGCCCTGGTCAGCGGGCCGCACAAAACGTGTGGGTTGGTGGACTCAGGCCGCTTGCAGGTGCGACCTGCGAGCAGGCGCGCGCAGCGGCGCCCGGCCTTGCAGGCCGCGTTCGCGCTGGCAAGCGCGAACCCCTCCTGAGGCGCAGGACCGCGCGCAGGCGCGCTCCTGCGTCCACAGTCGGC
>JAYVSX010000331.1:0-11749 GCA_043774975.1 Rubrivivax sp. | reverse complement strand
ACGATGTTGCGCGTGGTGCGCGCCAACGTGCGCGAGCCGGTGCAGGTCGAAGGCGATTTGTACGCGCTGGTCGCGTGCAACGAGATCGGCGGCCGCCGCCTGCTGACGATGATGAACGAATATAAATTGCGGGGCATAGAAAAACTGGGCGAGCACGTGATCGCGCGTTCGCGTGCGGCGATGCTGGCCGCGGCGCGCGAGTGGCCGCAGGGCACCTGGTCGTACTCGATGACCATCGACGGTTACGACGCGCCGATCACTCTCGCCGGCAAACTCACGATTTCCAAAAACGGCATCGACATCGATTTCATCGGCCCCAGTCCCTGCGTTACCAACGGCATCAACGTGCCCAAATCTTATACCGACGCATACACTTCGTTCGGCGTGCGCTGCATCATCGGCGGCCACATCCCGAACAACGCGGGCTGCCCACTTGAATCGGCGCGTGGCCTTGAAGCTGCGGGAACTGCTGGGCGCCGTCACGCGGCCATAATCCGCGCCCCGTGAGACCTCCCCGCAGGCCGAACCCCGTTCAGGCCAATCCCGTTCCGCCCATCGTCTATCCCGAATCGCTGCCGGTGTCTGCCCGGCGCGACGAGATTGCGCTGGCCATCGCCCAGCACCCGGTGGTCATCGTCTGTGGCGAAACCGGTTCAGGCAAGACGACGCAGTTGCCCAAGATCGCGTTGCAACTGGGGCGCGGCTGGGGCGCTGGTGGCCATGGCCTGATTGGCCATACCCAGCCACGGCGCATCGCCGCCAGCAGCGTGGCCAAGCGCATTGCAGAAGAGTTGAAGTCGCCGCTGGGCGATGTGGTGGGCTACAAGGTGCGCTTCCAGGACCGCCTGCAGCCCGGCGCCAGCGTCAAGCTGATGACCGATGGCATCTTGCTCGCCGAAACCCAGAACGACCCGCTGCTGCGCGCCTATGACACGCTGATCATCGACGAGGCCCACGAGCGCAGCCTCAACATCGACTTTTTGCTGGGCTATCTGCGGCAGATCCTGCCCCAACGGCCCGATCTGAAAATCATCGTGACGTCGGCCACCATCGACGCCGACCGCTTTGCGCAGCACTTTGCGTCGCGCCAGGGGCCGGCGCCGGTCATCACGGTGTCGGGCCGTTTGTTTCCGGTGGAACAGCGGTGGCGACCGTTCGAGGAACGCAAGGACTTTGACCTGGATGACGCCATCGCCGACGCGGTGGACGAGCTGTGGCGCGACGGCGGTGCGGGTGACATCCTGATTTTCTTGCCGGGCGAGCGCGAAATCCGCGAGACCGCCGACCACCTGCGCAAGCACCTGGCGCAGCAACACCGCGGTGGCCCGCCGGCTGAAATCTTGCCGCTCTACGCTCGCCTGTCGCAAGCCGAGCAAGACCGGGTCTTCCAAGCCGGTAATGGCCGTCGCATCGTGTTGGCCACCAACGTGGCCGAGACCTCATTGACGGTGCCCGGCATCCGCTACGTCATCGACAGCGGGCACGCGCGGGTCAAGCGTTACAGCTACCGCAACAAGGTCGAGCAACTGCAGGTCGAAGCCATCAGCCAGGCGGCCGCCAACCAGCGTGCGGGTCGCTGTGGCCGGGTGGCCAACGGCATCTGCATCCGCCTTTACGGCGAGTTGGAGTTCAACGGACGCCCGCGTTTCACCGACCCTGAAATCCTGCGCAGCAGCCTGGCCGCGGTGATCTTGCGCATGAAGGGCCTGCGCCTGGGGCACATCGAAGACTTCCCCTTTCTGGAAGCGCCGCCCAAAAAGGCGATCGCCGACGGTTATGCCCTGTTGGGCGAGCTGGGCGCGGTGGACGAAGTCAACGAGCTCACCCGCCTGGGCCACGAACTGGCCAAGCTGCCGCTGGACCCGCGCATCGGCCGCATGATCCTGGCGGCACGGGATCGCAACGCGCTGAGCGAAGTGCTGGTCATCGCGGCGGCGCTGTCGGGGCAGGACGTGCGCGACCGGCCACAAGAGGCGGCTCAAACTGCCGACGAACGGCACAAGAAGTTCGACGACGAGCGCTCGGAGTTTGTCGGCATTTTGAAGTTGTGGGACTGGATCGAAGAAGGGCGCGGCCACGCATCCGCCCAGGCGCTGCCCCACACCGCACACAAGTTGACCAACCGGCAGCAAGAACAACGCCTGCGCGACAGCTTTGTCAGCCCGCGCCGGGTGCGCGAGTGGCGCGACATCCACTCCCAACTGCACACCGTGGTGGCCGAACAAGGCTGGCGCCTCAACACGCAGCCGGCCAGCTACGAGCAACTGCACCAGTCGATGCTGGCCGGGTTGCTGGGCAATCTGGGCTGCAAAAGTGAAGACGAAGACTGGTACCTGGGCGCGCGCGGTGTGAAGTTCTGGCGCCACCCGGGCGCCCACCTCAGCAAAAAACCGGGGCGCTGGCTGGTGGCGGCTGAACTGGTGGAGACCACGCGGCTGTTTGGCCGCGGGCTGGCGGCGATTGACCCTTTGTGGATACCGCCGTTGGCCGGCCACCTGCTCAAAACCCAGTTGCTGGAGCCGCACTGGGAGAAAAAGGCGGGCGAGGTGGTGGCGCTGGAGCGGGCCACGCTCTACGGCATCGTCATCTACAACAACCGGCGCGTGAACTTCGGCAACATCGACCCGGTCGCTGCCAGAAGCATCTTCATCCGCGAGGCCCTGGTGCAGGGTGAATGGGAAACCCGGCTGCCCTTCCTGGCCCACAACCAGAAGCTGATCGACCAGGTGCAAGAGCTGGAACACAAGGCCCGACGGCAAGACGTGCTGGTGGATGACGAGTTGATCCACGCCTTTTACGACCAGCAACTGCCGGCCGATGTGTGCAGCGGCGCGAGCCTGGAGAAGTGGTACCGCCTGGCTTGCAAGCAAGCCCCCCAATTGCTGCACCTGACTCGCGACGAGCTGATGCGCCACGAGGCGGCGGGCATCACCACCGCGTCCTTCCCCAAGACGCTGCGCCTGGGGGGCATCGACTGCAGCGCCAGCTACCTGCACGAGCCCGGTGACAGCAAAGACGGACTCACCGTCAGCGTACCCATCTATGCGCTCAACCAGGTGGGGGAAGAACGCTGCGAATGGCTGGTCAGCGGCATGCTGCAGGCCAAGGTCCTGGCACTGGTCAAAACGCTGCACCAAAGGCCGCGGTCGCGCCTGGTACCGCTGCCCGACTATGTGGCTGAGTTCTGCGCCGAGGTGCCGTTTGCCCAAGGCGGTCTGCTCGACGCCCTGCTCAAGCACGTGCGCGACCGCACCCAGCTGTCCATTCAGCGCAACGACTTCAAACTGGAGCAGCTGCCGCCACACCTGTTCATGAACGTCCGCGTGGTCGACGAGCACGGTCGCCAGTTGGGCACTGGGCGCGACCTGGCCGGGCTGAAGGCGGAGTTGGGAGGCCAGGCGCGCACCGCCTTTCAGGCACTTGCAGCGCTGAAACTGCCGGCGACCCAGGCCGCCAGCTCCAGCCCCAAGATGAGCTCCGAGCCTTCAACGGCGGCCACGGACGGTGCGCTGCGGCGGGTGCCCAACAGCAGCCCCGGCACGCCGGCCCTGGCCGCCGCTCAGACCTACACCAGCTGGAGTTTTGGCGCGCTGCCCGAGCTGCTGGAGGTGCGTCGGGGCGCGCAGTCCATGGTGGGATTTCCGGCCCTGATGGACCGCGGCACCCATGTTGAGATCGAGGTGTTTGACGAACCCGATGTGGCGTCCACCTGGCACCGCGCTGGCTTGCGACGGCTGTTGGCGCTGCAGCTCAAGGAGCCCTTGAAGTTCCTGGAGAAGAACATTGCGGACCTGCCAAAGATGGCCGGTTCCTACATGGGCTTGGGCACACTGGAGGAGTTGCGCAGCCAGGTCATCGACGTGGCCATGGACCGGGCCTTCCTGGTCGAACCCTTGCCCACGGACGAGCCCACGTTCAAGGCCCGATTGACCGAAGGCCGCTCCCGCCTGAACCTGATTGCACAAGAGGTGGCCCGGCAAAGCCTGCTGGTGCTGACCGATTACGCGGCGGCGCAGCGCAAGCTCAAGGACAGCAAGCCGGGCAAAGAGGTGGCAGACGATGTTCAAGCCCAGTTGCAGCGATTGGTGGGCAAGAAGTTCTTGAGCCAGACCCCCTGGTCGGCTCTGCAGCACTTGCCGCGTTACCTGAAGGCGGTGGTGCTGCGACTGGAAAAGCTGCGCGCCGACCCTGCACGTGACGCGGCCAAGCTAGCGGAACTGCGCCCGCTGGAACAGCGCTGGCTGCGTCGGCTGGCCGAGCTCAAGGGCGCTCAGCACGCCAGGATGGACGACTACCGGTGGTTGCTGGAAGAGCTTCGGGTGAGCCTGTTTGCGCAGGAATTGCGCACGCCGCAACCGGTGAGCGCCAAGCGCCTGGACAAGGCCTGGGCGCAAATTGTCATTTGAGTGAAGTGGTTTTGCAAATAGCAATGATTCGCGTTACGATAATGGCGATTCAACCAACTCCTGTCGCTTCCATGCCGTCCATGCCATCCCTGACCACCAATGCCACCCTGGCTCGTTTCAAGGCTTCAACCTGCTCGCCCCAGCGCACTGCTGCGCGGCGCTCATCCTGGCGTGGCCTGTGCACCCGAACCGCCTGCTTCTTGGTGGCCGCGGCCGGGCTGTCGGCCCAGGCTCAAGCCCCAGCCCAGGAACGGGTGCTCAACCTCTACTCCGCACGCCACTACCAAACCGACGAAGCGCTGTATCAAAATTTCACCCAGGCCACCGGCATACGCATCCAGCGCGTCGAAGCCGACGATGCGGGCATCCTGGCTCGCCTGAAGGCGGAAGGCAGCGCCAGCCCCGCCGATGTGATCTTGTTGGTGGATGCCGCGCGGCTGTGGCGCGGCGAACAAGAAGGGCTTTTCCAACCGGTGAAATCGGCTGTGCTGGAGCAACGCATTCCGGCCCAGCTGCGCGGTGGCGAGACCGCCCAGGGCGCCCAGTGGTTTGGCATGTCGACCCGAGCCCGCTTGGTCATCTACGACAAAAGCCGGCTCAAAGCCAGTGACGTGGATTCCTATCAAAAGCTGGCCGACCCGGCCCTCAAGGGCATGCTCTGCGTGCGCAGTGGCTCGCATCCCTACAACCTGAGTCTCTTCGGTTCGATGCTGGAACACCTGGGTGCACCGGCCACCGAGGTCTGGCTGAAGGGCCTGGTGGCCAACATGGCGCGCTCGCCACGCGGCGGCGACACCGATCAGATCAAGGGTGTGGCCACCGGCGAGTGCGGCGTGGCGCTGGCCAACTCCTACTACTTTGCCCGACTCATGCGCTCGGCCAACGCCGACGACAAGGCCCTGGTCGAAAAAGTGGGGGTGATGTTTCCCAACCAGTCGAGCTGGGGCACCCATGTGAATGTGGCCGGTGCGGCGGTGGCCCGCAACGCCAAGAACCGTGAAGCAGCGGTGCAGTTTTTGGAATACCTGGCCAGCGACGCGGCGCAACGCTACTTCGCCGACGGCAACAACGAGTACCCCGTGGTGCCCGGTGCCAAGCCCAATGCAGCGCTCAGCGGCCTGGGCGCCTTCAAGGCAGAGTCGGTGCCCATCGCCAAGGTGGGTGCCAATACAGCCCAGGTGCAGCAGATGCTGGACAGGGTGGGATTCAAGTGAGTTGACTGAAGGCTGGCGCTGGCGCACGCAGCAAGCAACGGCTGCTTTCGGGAAATGTGGGCAGGCCAGTGCACCCAGGCGTTCGGATTTACCCTGTGGGCTATCAAGTCGTCCACCACACCAAGGCGTTGCCTCCATAGAATTCGGGATCACTTGCCGCTTGCAGTAGCCCACACGGTCTGCGGTTTCCAGGGTTCGAACCGCGGGCCCAAGAGTGCTTCGGAGATCTCGACTTGAGGAAGTTCCACTGGCCGATGGCTGCGGTTGTGCTGTGTTTGGCATCTCCGCTGACGGCTCAAACCCCCGCCAAAACTGATCCAGCCGTTGAGGCCGCTGCGGCCATGGAGCGTGCCAAGCGACAAGCTGCCGGGCCGATGCGCGTCATCCTGGAGGCCAGCAAGGCACGGCGCAAGCCCGGGGAGGGCGATGTGCCATCGAGTGCTCCATCCAATGCCGCTGCAGCCTTCTCTGATGCTGCCGGTTTGCGATCGGTGGCCAGCCGCACACTCACGCCAGCTGCTCCGGCCAGCCCAAGCCCCAGCCCCAGTCTCAGCCCAAGCGCCAGTCCCTCCACGCCTGCTTTGGCGCCCGCCGCGCTGGCTTCAACCACGGTGCCGACGGCCATCTCCGCCGCGCCATCGAACGCCGCTACAGCCAGTGCAGCCGGCTCGGAAGGCGTAACCACTCAAGTCACCCTGGAGGCCGGCGCGCTGGGTGCCAAACCGACCGCCACCGCAGTCTCCGCGCTGGAGTCGTCCTCGGCTGTTGGGCCCATCGTGGCGCCGTTGGCGGTGGCACCCAAGGTTGCTGTGCTTCAAATGCAGGCCAGCGACCGGGTGCGCCTTTTGTCCATGGTGGAGCCGGAAGTGCCGCAACGGGTGCTGGACGAAATGGGGCGCAATGCTGCGATCCAGGTCGACCTGCTTGTGCGCACCGATGGCAGTGTGGCTTCGGTCGCATTGGTCACATCTGCCCCCCGAGGGCTGCTGAGGATGTTGACCCCCAGCCTGGAGCAATGGAAGTTTGCCCCCCTGACCGCGCAACGAACCCATCGCGTCGAATTGCTGTTCAACGTCGAGCGCTGAGCGCCACGGCACCTTCGTGTGACACAGGCCTAAACGGCGCAGTCGCCATGCCGTCGCAACGTCCACGCGTCAACTTGTCAGCAGCGTCAGCGCCCGGTCCATCCCACCAGAGGTAATCGAGACCATGGCCTTCGCCATCACGGCGGGTTTGGGGTGAAAGGCAATCGACAGCCCCGCGACCGACATCATCGGCAGGTCGTTGGCACCGTCACCCACAGCGATGGTTTGTTCGGGCGTTATGCCCATCAACTCCGCAACCTCGAGCAGCACACGGCGCTTTTCGTCGCCGTCGACGATTTCACCCCATGGCCGTGCCACCAGTTCACCGGTGAGGCAGGGCCCCTGCGGCCCGCCTTCGACTTGCAGCATGTTGGCGCGGGCAAAGTCCAGCTTGAGCCGGTCGCGAACGCGTTCGCTGAAAAAAGTGAAGCCACCGCTGACCAGCAGCGTTTTGAGCCCCGCAGCCTGGCAGGCCTGCACAAAAATTTCAACGCCTGGGTTGAGTTGCAGATGCTGCGCGTAAACCGTCTCCAGCGCCGAAACCGGCACGCCGCGCAGCAGGGCCAGGCGGCGACGCAGGCTTTCCCGGTAGTCGCTGATGTCGCCGCGCATGGCCGCTTCGGTGATCGCGGCCACCTCGGCTTTGCGGCCAGCGGCGGCCGCAATCTCATCGACGCACTCGATGTTGATCAGCGTGGAGTCCATGTCAAAGGCCACCAGCTTGAAGTCACCCAAGCGCAAAGGCGGCGAAAAGCCCCGCACAAACAACCCGGGCTCGACTTCCTTCATGCGCCTTCCTTGATGGGTTGACCCAGGGCGCGCAGCAAGTCGCGCACGTAGTGCGCTCGGTCGGCCGGGCTGCTGATTTCGCGCTCGATGCGCAGCTTGTCGTTGCCAGCCAATTTGATGGCGCGGTTCTTCTGCACCAGCTCGATGATGCGGCGGGCGTCGATCGGGGCCTTGGCGCGGAAGGTGATGCTCATCAGCTTGGGTCCGGCATCGATTTTCTGCACGCCATAGGGCTTGGCCAAAACGCGCAAGCGGTGGGTGTCGAAGAGGGTCTGGCCCTGCGCGGGCAGTTTGCCAAAGCGGTCGGTGATTTCTTCCAGCAGCAAGTCGATCTGTTCAGTCCGGTCAGCCGTCGCCAGGCGCTTGTAGAGGTTGAGGCGCACATGCACGTCGCCGCAGTAGGCGTCGGGCAGCAGCGCGGGGGCGTGCAGGTTGATTTCGGTTGTCGCGCTGAGCGGCGACAACAGGTCGGGCTCGTGTCCGGCCTTGAGCGAACGCACAGCCTCGTTGAGCATGTCGTTGTAGAGCTGGAAGCCCACCTCGAGCATGTTGCCACTTTGGTTTTCGCCCAGCACCTCACCGGCGCCGCGAATCTCCAGGTCGTGCATAGCCAGGTAAAAGCCGGAGCCCAACTCTTCCATCTGTTGAATGGCTTCCAGCCGCATGGCCGCCTGCTTGGTCAGGCCCTCGATGTCGGGCACCATCAGATAGGCATAGGCCTGGTGGTGGCTGCGGCCGACGCGGCCGCGCAACTGGTGCAGCTGGGCCAGGCCAAACTTGTCGGCACGGCTGATCACGATGGTGTTGGCGCTGGGCACGTCGATGCCCGTTTCGATGATGGTGCTGCACAGCAAGACGTTGTGGCGCTGGGCCACGAAGTCGCGCATCACGTGTTCCAGTTGACGTTCAGGCATCTGGCCGTGCGCGACGGCGATGCGCGCCTCGGGCAGCAGTTCCACCAGCTTTTGGCGCCGGTTCTCGATGGTCTCGACTTCGTTGTGCAGGAAGTAGACCTGGCCGCCGCGTTTGAGCTCACGCAGCACCGCTTCGCGAATGACGCTGTTGCCCTCACTGCGCACAAAGGTCTTGATGGCCAGGCGGCGTTGTGGCGCGGTGGCAATCACGCTCAGGTCACGCAGGCCTTCCAGGGCCATGCCCAGGGTGCGCGGTATTGGCGTGGCGGTGAGCGTCAGCACATCCACCTCGGCCCGAAAGGCCTTCATGGCTTCTTTGTGGCGCACGCCAAAGCGGTGTTCTTCGTCGATCACCAGCAGACCCAGGCGCGGGAACTTCACGTCTCCGGAAAGCAGCTTGTGGGTGCCCACCACGATGTCGACGCTGCCGTCGGCAATGCCCTCGATGGCCAGCTTGACCTCTTTGGCGCTGCGAAAGCGCGACAGCTCGACGATCTTCACCGGCCACTTGCCAAAGCGGTCGTTCAAGGTGTTGAAGTGCTGTTCGGCCAGCAAGGTGGTGGGCGCCAGGATGGCCACCTGCTTGCCACCGTGCACCGCCACAAAAGCAGCGCGCAAGGCGACTTCGGTTTTGCCAAAGCCCACATCACCGCAGACCAGCCGGTCCATCGGGCGCGGCGACACCATGTCCTGGATGACCGCGTGGATGGCCGCGCGCTGATCGGCGGTTTCTTCGAAGCCAAAGCTGGTGGCAAAGGCTTCATAGTCGTGCGGGCTGAAGCGGTGCGCAAAGCCTTCGCGGGCGGCGCGGCGAGCGTACAGGTTGAGCAGTTCGGCGGCGGTGTCACGCACCTGCTCGGCGGCCTTGCGCTTGGCCTTTTCCCATTGCGGAGAACCCAGCTTGTGCAACGGCGCCTCGTCGGCGCTGACGCCGGTGTAGCGGCTGATCAGGTGCAGTTGCGCCACGGGCACGTAGAGCGTGGCCTTGTCGGCGTACTCCAGGTGCAAAAACTCAGAGGCACCACCTTCATCGGCACCCAGGTCGATGTGGATCAGGCCCTTGTAGCGACCGATGCCGTGGTTCATGTGCACGACCGGGTCGCCCACTTTCAGCTCGGACAGGTCCTTGATCAGCGCGTCGACGCTGCTGACCTGCTCTTGCTTGCGGCGGCGCCGGGCCTGCGGCGTGGTGGCAAAAAGTTCGGTCTCGGTGACAAACTGGACCGAGGTTTGATCGGTTGGCTCGAACCAGTGGAAGCCCTCGGCCAGCGGCGCCGTCGCGATGGCGACCTTTTCGCTGCCGGTCAAAAATTCTTCCAGCGAATCCACGCTGGGCACGCTGAGCTGGTTGTCGCGCAGCAGCTCGATCAGGCTTTCACGCCGACCGTCGCTTTCGGCCACCAGCAGCAGGCGGTGAGGTGTCTGCGCCAGGTGCCGCTGCAGCAGAGCCAGAGGATGCGTGCCGCCGCGGTCGACGCTCAGGTCAGGCAGCGGGCGCGCCCAGACCACCGGATCGGCGCCGCGCAGGGCCAGCGTGGCATGCGGCTGCGTGCGGGCGAAGAACTCTTCGCTCGGCATGAAGATCGCTGCCGGCGGCAACAGGGGCCTTTCGGGGTCGTGTTGCAGGAAGCGGTGGCGTTCGCGGGTGTCGACCCAAAAGCGGTCCAGCGATTCGTCGACCTTGCCGTGCAGCACCAAGGCGGCGTGCTCGCCCAGGTAGTCAAAGATCGTCGCCACCTCGTCAAAAAAGAGTGGCAGGTAGTACTCGATGCCGCCGCTGGCCAAGCCAGCGCCGATGTCCTTGTAGACCCGCGCCCGGGTCGGGTCACCGTCGAGCCTTTCGCGCCAACGGGCGCGGAAGGCGGTGCGCGAGGCGTCGGTCATCGGAAATTCACGCCCTGGCAACAGGCGCACTTCAGGCACCGGGTACAGGCTGCGTTGGCTGTCCGGGTCGAAGGTCCGGATGCTGTCGACTTCATCGCCGAACAGGTCGACCCGGAAGGGCACCAGGCTGCCCATCGGAAACAGGTCGATCAGGCCGCCGCGCACCGCGTACTCACCCGGGCTGACCACCTGGCTCACGTGCTGGTAGCCGGCCAGGGTTAGCTGCGACTTCAGCTTGGCCTCGTCGAGCCGGCTCTTTTGCTTGAAGTGAAAGGTGGTGCCGGCCATGAAAGACGGCGGCGCCAATCGGGTCAGCGCGGTGGTGGCCGGCATCAACACCACATCGACGTCGCCGCTGTGGATGCGCCACAGCGTGGCCAGGCGCTCGCTGATCAGGTCCTGGTGCGGGCTGAAGGTGTCATAGGGCAAGGTCTCCCAGTCGGGGAACACAGCCACCCGCAGCTGGGGGTCGAAAAACGGCAGCTCGTCGGCCAAGCGTTGGGTGTCGGAAGGTTCGGCCGTGAACACCCCCAGAACCTGGTGTCTCTGGGCGTGGCTGCGACCCAGCCGGGCCAACAGCAGGGCGTCGGCCGAGCCGGTGGGTCGGGGCAAAGTGAAACGTTTGCCAGGCGCGATGGAGGGCAATTGCATCGGTGGGGAGCCGGCCCGCTCTGCGGCGGGCCCTTTTCGAAAGCAGACCGCCTTGGCCAGAGTGCCCGAAGGGGCGATGGATGCTGCAAGGCGGCAGAGCCACGGATTCTAGAATCCCCGCCCATGCACAACGGACTTCGCTGTTTTGCCCTGGTGCCATGTGCCGGTATGGGTCTGCGTGCAGACCTGGGTGGCCCCAAGCAATATGCGGATGTGTTGGGGCAGTCGGTGGTGGCCCACACGTTGGACACCTTGGCTCAGGTGCCCGAACTGACCGCGACCCTGGTGGTCTTGGCCGAATTCGACACCCAGTTTGAACGCCAGGCCCCCCGTCATCTGGGACCACGCGCTTGGGTGGCGCGCTGCGGCGGGCCCAGCAGAGGCGCCAGCGTGGCGGCAGGACTGGCGGAATTGCGGCTGCGCGGTGCGGCAGAGCGCGACTGGGTGCTCGTGCACGACGCGGCGCGTTGCCTGCTGCGGCCCAGCTGGGTACAACGCTTGATCGCCGCTTGCTGGGATGACGATGTGGGTGGCCTTTTGGCTTTGCCCCTGGCCGATACCCTGAAGTCGGCAGACGGTCAGCGGGTCAGCGGCACGCTGCCCCGCCATGACAAGTGGCTGGCGCAGACGCCGCAGATGTTTCGCTTGGGCCTGCTGCAACGCGCGTTGCAGCAGGCGGGCGATGCGGTGACCGACGAAGCCAGCGCGGTCGAAGCGCTGGGTCTGCAACCGGTGCTGGTGCCGGGCGAACTTGAAAACATCAAGCTCACCTGGCCAGCCGACTTCGCGCTGGCGGCGCGCCTCTT
>JAYVSX010000330.1:0-18345 GCA_043774975.1 Rubrivivax sp. | reverse complement strand
CCTGGACCGCCAACAGCGCGCCCAGACCTTGATGGCCGACGACGCCAAGAGCGTTTCGGTGCGCCTGGAAGCGGCCTACACCGACGCCAGCCAGCGCCTGCTGAGCGCACGGCGCGAAGCCGCCGAAGCGCAGAACCGCGCCCACGGCTTGCACGTGGAGCTGCTGCGTTTGACTCAGCAGGCCGAAGCGGCCACCTCGCGGCGCGACCAGCTGGTGGGGGAGCTTGGCGAGATCGACGCCCAACTCGAGGCGCTGGAAGAACGCAAGGCCATTGGCGAAGCGCGGTTTGAAGAGTTGGACATCGAACTGGCCAACACCCAGGAACGCCATGCCGAACTGGACGACGGCGTGATCGCAGCCGAGCGCAAATTGACCGATGCCCGAGAGCAGCAGCGCAGCCTGGAACGCCAGGCCCAGGAAGCGCGCTTCTCTGCCCGTGCGCTGGCGGCCCGCCGCGATGAACTGCAACGCAGCATCCAGACCGCAGCCGCGCAGGTGGCTGCCAATGTGCAGGCTGGCGAACAACTCCAGCTGGAACTGGGCGGCTTTGACGATGCGGCCGCACAAAGCGGTTTGCAGGCGGCGCTGAGCCTGAAGCTGGAGCGAGAGCAAGCCCTGGGCCTGGCACGCAGCGAGTACGACGACCTGAGCGGCCAGTTGCGGCGAGCCGACGAACAAAAACTGGGTTTCGAGCGCAGCCTGGAGCCCTTGCGCGAGCAGATCACCAAGCTGCAACTGGAACTGCAAGCGGCCCAGCTGGGCGGCGCGCAATACCTGGAGCAACTGGCGGCTGCCAACGTCGACGCCGAACTGCTGCTCAAGGGCATCGAAGAAGGCAACGTCAAGCTCTGGGGCCTGCAGACCGAGATCGACCGCATCAACAAGGACATCAACGCCCTGGGCGCGGTGAATCTGGCCGCGCTGGATGAGCTGACCTCGTCGCGGGAACGCAAGACGTTTCTTGACGCACAAAACGCCGACCTGCTGGAAGCCATCACCACGCTGGAAGACGCCATCCACAAGATCGACCTGGAAACGCGCGACCTGCTGGCCAGCACCTTCAACCAGGTCAATGAACACTTCGGTTTGATGTTCCCCAAGCTCTTTGGTGGTGGCCAGGCCCGCCTGGTGATGACCGGCAACGAAATTCTGGACAGCGGGGTGCAGGTCATGGCCCAACCGCCGGGCAAGAAGAACAGCACGATTCACTTGCTCTCGGGTGGCGAAAAAGCGCTGACCGCGATTGCGCTGGTGTTTGCGATCTTCCAGCTCAACCCGGCGCCGTTTTGCCTGCTGGACGAAGTGGACGCACCGCTAGACGACGCCAACACCGAGCGCTACAAGAACCTGGTCATGGAGATGGCCAAGGCCACCCAGTTCCTGTTCATCAGCCACAACAAGATCGCCATGGAGATGGCCGAGCAGTTGATTGGCGTGACCATGCAGGAGCAAGGCGTGAGCCGCATCGTCGCGGTGGACATGCAATCAGCGCTTAGCATGGCCGAGGCCGCCTGACGTCGTTTTGACGTTGTTTTGACGTTGTTTGAGAGCCACCAAGCCAACCCGCCATGACACTGACCACCGCACTTGCAATCCTGGGCGCGGTGGTGTTGCTGGCCATGGTGGCGCAGGGGTGGTGGAAGGCGCGCCAGGTGCGCCCGCGCCAGTCTTCGCACACCTTGCCACCCAGCGAACGTGTCGAACCGGCCCTGCACGAGTCGACCGCCCCGCTGGCGGACGATGCGCCCCTGCTGCGCAGCCACAGCCGCCAGCTGCCGCGCATCGACGCGCTGATCGACGCCATCGTGCCGTTGGCACTGGAAGCCCCGGTGACCGGAGAAATGGCGCTGCAGCACCTGCCGCCTTCGCGCCGCGCCGGCACCAAACCGTTCTACGTCGAGGGGCTGGACACCGAAACCGGCACCTGGGAGGCCTTGAGCCCGGGCCGGCGTTACGGTGAACTGCAGGCTGGTGTGCAACTGGCCAACCGCAGCGGCCCCTTGAACGAAATTGAATACTCCGAATTCCTGCAGAAAATCGGCACCTTCGCGGAAGGCACTGGCGCCACCGCCGACGTGCCCGACATGCTGGAAGTGGTGGCCCGCGCTCGCGAACTGGACGGTTTGGCCGCGCCCCTAGACGCCCAGTTGTCGGTGACCCTGCGCACCAACGGTGTGGCCTGGTCGGTGGGTTTTGTGCAGCAAGTGGCAACGCGACTGGGCATGGTCTCGGGCGCCGTGCCCGGGCGCTGGGTGCTGGTTTCCGCTGAAGAAGGTGCACCACCGATGCTGTCCTTGTCGGTCGACCCGCAAGCCGCCTTGGCCGAAGACCCGCAAACCGCGGTGGTGCGCGAATGCCAACTGTCGCTGGACGTGCCGCAAACCCCCGCCAGCGTCGAACCTTTCCCGGCCTGGCACCTGATGGGCAAAAAGCTGGCCGACGACCTGGACGCCACCGCCTGCGACGACGATGGCGAGCCCATCACGCTGCACGCCTTTGACGCCATTGGCCGCGAGATCGATGAGCTCTATGGCCGCCTGGAGCGCTTGGACCTGGCCGCAGGCTCAGCCGCAGCCCGCCGCCTGTTCAGCTGATGCTGGCGCCGCGTTTGGCCACCGCTTGCGACGTGCCGCAGCTGGCTGCGCTGTACGCCCACACCGCCAGCGCCCTGGGTGCTTGGTGCTACAGCGCTGAGCAGGTCCGGGCTTGGGCTGGTTTTGCCGCCGATCTGGAGGCCTTTGCGGACTACGTCTTGGCCGCGTCAACCTGGATCCACAGCGCAGACGACGGGCAAATCATCGGCTTTTGCGGTGTGGCCGCCAACGGCGAAGTTCACTCCTTGTATGTGCGAGCCGACCACACACGCAAAGGGCTGGGCGGCCGCATGTTGACGCACGCCCTGGCCACCGCACGCAGCCAGGGTGTGCAGCGCTTTGCCGCCTGGGTCACGCCCTTCAGTCGCCCGGTGTTCGATCGCGCCGGCTTTGTGCAGGTGCGCACCAGCACCGAGTCTTTCAATGGCGTTCTTTTTGAGCGCTACCGTGTTGAACTGAGCTGAACACTTTGAAAGAGTCCATGCCACCTGCCCTGGCGCCGGACTCCTTCAAGGACGCTGCGCCGGCACAGTGCGCACCGGTTCACGCATCAGCACAAACTCTTCGGCGGCCGTGGGGTGCATGGCGATCGTGCGGTCGAAGTCGGCCTTGGTCGCGCCGGCGCTCAGCGCCACCGCCAGGGCCTGGATGATCTCGGGCGCGTCGGCGCCGATCATGTGCGCGGCCAACACGCGCTGGCTGTCGGCGTCCACCAGCAACTTCATGCGCGTGCGCTCCTGCCCACCGATGAAGGCCTGTTTCATGGGGCGGAAGTCGGCTTCATAAACTGCCACCCGGTGCCCGGCTTGAATGGCCTGGGCTTCGGTCGGGCCCACGGTGGCCACCGGCGGCAAGGTGAACACGGCGCTGGCCACCATCGACAGGTCCACCCGGCGCGGCTGGGCACCAAACAGGCTGTCGGCCAGCGCACGGCCTTCGGCAATGGCCACCGGCGTCAGGTTCTTGCGGTGGGTGACGTCACCGATGGCGAACACGCCAGCGGCGGTGGTCTGCATGTCGTCGTCCACGCTTACGGCACCCAGCGCGTCGGATTGGATGCCCACGCTGGCCAGGTTCAAGCCCGCCGTGTTGGGACGCCGGCCGGTGGCGTTGAGGACCCACGGGAAATGCATCGCGCGCTCGTCGCTCAGCTCCAGCAAAAGACCGTCCGCGGTGGTCTGCACACGGTGCGGCGCACTGCCGGGGTGCAAGTCAATGCCGGCGGACTGCAGTTCGGCTGCCAAGGCCGTGCGCATGGACTCATCAAAGCCGCGCAAGGGCAGCCGGTCGCGGTAGAACACCGACACCTTCACGCCCAGGCGGGCCAGCATGCTGGCAAATTCCAGCGCGATGTAGCCGCCGCCAATGACCGCCGCCCGGTCGGGCAAGGATTGCAGATCCAGCAGTTCGTCGCTGGTGGCGCAAGCCTCGATGCCCGGGATGCTGTTGCGCACAGGCGCGCCGCCGGTGGCAATCAGCACGTGCTTGGCGGTCAAGACACGCTCACCGTCTGCCGCTTTCACCCGCACGCGGTGCGGCCCGTCCAGTTCAGCCCAGCCCTCCAGCAGCGCCACGCCCGAGCCTTGCAACATCTGCCGGTAGATGCCTTCCAGGCGCACGGTCTCGGCGGCTTTGGCTGCCGCCCAACGGGCCATGTGAAAGCTCGGCTCGGCGACTTCCCAGCCATAACCGCGGGCGTCGCGCAAACCGTCGCCCAGTTGCGCGGCGTACATCAAGAGCTTCTTCGGCACACAGCCGCGAATGACACAGGTGCCACCGACGCGGCTGCCTTCCACCACGGCCACCTTGGCGCCATGCAAAGCCGCGCGGCGGGAGGCGGCCACGCCGCCCGATCCGGCACCCAGGGTGATCAAGTCGTAGTCAAAACTCATGGCTGGCTTTCTTCGGGTTGACGATGTCAGACAATACGACGTCGTCTGTCGCTGGTCATGGCCTCAGATGACATCTTCACCGGTTGGGCTCCCACGAATGGTGCTCCACCTGGCCTACCAAACAGCGCTTTGCAACGGGATGGATCGATCACCATGATGCTTCTCCAACACACTTTCCAGCCTGGGTTGCGCGCCTTTGTGGGTGTCGGTTTGGCTGCGCTGGCCAGCGGCTGCAGCGTCAATTCGCAGCTGCACCTCAACGACCCATCGACGACCTTGGCCTCGGCCCGTGCGCTGCACCGCTTTGGCACCGGCCCGGGCGGTGGCGGGCTTGAGATCGAGGTCTCGAGTGTGCGCGCCCAGGGCGACCAGACGCTGAACACGGCGCAATTGGTGACCCTGAACAACGTCAGCATCTCTGGGCCCGGCACCCTGCAACACCGGTCGCGCGTGCAGCACGCCCAAATCGCCTACAACCACCTGCACTTCGCCGGGCGGCCATTTGAGCTGGAATGGTTTGCCGGCGCGGCCTGGGTGCGCACCAGCTGGGAAACGGTCAATCTGCCCAACGCCAACCTGCGACTCGCGCACCAGTCGAGCTGGAGCGGCCCCACCGCCGGGGCGCAAGGGCGCATGCGCTTGGGCGAGCAGTGGTCGATGGAATTGCGCCACACCGCGGCCCTCAATCTGGAAGGCAGTGACACCGGTTCGCGCAACAGCACCACCTTGTCGCTGGCCTTCAAGCCCATCCCCGCCGTGGTCGTTCGACTGGGCCTGGGCGAAGTGCGAACCTTTTACCGCCCGGAGTTCAACGCCTCAGAGCTGTCGTTGCGGGCGCGCGGCCCTTTCTTGAACCTGGGGCTGGAACTCTGAAAGGCTGAGCGTCCTTTGCACACTCACGCACATCACACCCAGATGACTTTCAGCCTCTGAGAGCTTGTGAAGCATTCCGCCACACCCGCTCGTGCGCCCGAAACGGTGCCGCTCGTCGTTGCAAATGCTCGCCGTAGCCCGAGCTACGTCTGCGCTTTGCGCCTAGATCGACACCGTTTCGGACACCCGCTCGGGCGCGCCGGAATACTTCACAAGCTCTGAGTCTTGGCGCCCATGTCCCCGGTTTCCAACCCGCCTGAGCAGCGCGCCGCCGAATTGCGCCAGCAGCTTCACCACCACGCGCACCGCTACTACGTGCTGGACGCCCCGGAACTGCCCGACGCCGAGTACGACCGTCTGTTCCAGCAGCTGCAAGCCCTGGAAACCCAATTCCCGGCGCTGCGCACCGCCGACTCGCCCACCCAACGGGTCACGGGTCAGCTGCTCGACGGTTTTGCCGCGGTGCGCCACCGCGTGCCGATGCTCAGCATCCGCACCGAAACCGACACCACGGCTGCGGGTGCCACCCACTTTGACGAGCGCGTGCGGCGTGAACTGGAGCTGCCCACCGATGCCCCCGCCATCGAATACAGCGCTGAGCTCAAGTTCGATGGCCTGGCCATGAACCTGCGCTACGAGCACGGCGTGCTGGTTCAAGCCACCACCCGGGGCGACGGCGAAACCGGCGAAGACGTGACGCAAAACGTGCGCACCATGGGCCAGATCCCGCTGCGCTTGCAAGGCGCCGCACCGCCGCTGCTGGAGGTGCGCGGCGAGGTCTACATGAGCCGCGCCGACTTTGAAGGCCTGAACGCCCGCCAGCGCGAACGCGGCGAAAAAACCTTTGTGAACCCACGCAACGCTGCCGCCGGTGCGGTGCGCCAACTCGACCCGAACATCGCCGCCCAACGGCGCTTGAGTTTTTTTGCCTACGGCTGGGGCGCCATCGAAGGCTGGGACCAACCGCCCACCCACAGCCAGTCACTCGACGCCCTGTTTTCGATGGGCCTGCCGGTCTGCGCCGACCGCACCGTGACCGTGGGTGCAGCGGGCCTGGTGGCCTTTCACGCGGCCATGGGTCAAAAGCGCGATGCCCTGCCCTTTGACATCGATGGCATCGTCTACAAGGTCAACCGCCTGGAGCTGCAGCGCCGCTTGGGCTTTGTGACCCGCGAACCGCGCTGGGCGGTGGCGCACAAGTACCCCGCGCAAGAACAACTGACGCGGCTCAACGGCATCGACATCCAGGTCGGCCGCACCGGCAAGCTCACGCCGGTGGCCAAGCTGGAGCCGGTGTTTGTGGGCGGCACCACGGTCAGCAACGCCACGCTGCACAACGTCTTCGAGCTGCGTCGCAAGGGTGTGCGCGTGGGCGACACGGTGATCGTGCGGCGCGCCGGTGACGTGATCCCCGAAGTGGTGGGCCGCGTGGTGCAAGCGCGCCACGGCTATGTGCCCAACTTCCGCATGCCCAGGCTGTGCCCGGTCTGCGCCAGCCAGGTCTTGCGCGAACGCGGCGGCATCGATCACCGCTGCACCGGCGGCCTGTTCTGTGCGGCCCAGCGCAAACAAGCGCTGCTGCACTTTGCCGGGCGGCGCGCCATGGACATCGAAGGGCTGGGCGACAAGCTGGTGGACCAACTGGTCGACGCGGGTCTGGTGCGAACACTGCCCGACCTTTATGTGCTGACCAGCGACACTGGCCAAGCCGCGTTGCGGGCTTTGGACCGCATGGCCGACAAGAGCGCGGCCAACATCGTGGCCGGTTTGCTGCAGAGCAAGCACACCACCTTGGCGCGGTTCTTGTACGCCTTGGGCATCCGCCATGTGGGTGAGACCACCGCCAAGGACCTGGCGCGTCACTTTGGTGGCATCGACCGCTTGATGGGTGCTTCCGTGGAGCGGCTGTTGGAAGTCAACGACGTGGGGCCAGTGGTGGCGCAGAGCCTGCACACCTTTTTTGCCCAGGCGCACAATCTTGAAGTGGTGCAAGGCCTGCGCAGAGCCGGAATCACCTGGCCGGAATCCGACGCAACCGCAGACACCAGTCCCAAACCCTTGGCCGGCAAGACCGTGGTGCTGACCGGCACGCTGCCGGTGTTGACGCGGGACGAAGCCAAAGACCTGATCGAAGCGGCGGGTGGCAAGGTGGCCGGCTCGGTGAGCAAAAAAACGCACTACGTGGTGGCCGGCGCCGAAGCCGGCAGCAAACTCGACAAGGCGCGCGAGCTGGGCCTGACCATCCTGGACGAAGAAGGCCTGCGGGCCCTGCTGCATGCAACACCCGATTGAACCCGTCAAGCGCCTGGCCCTGCTGGGCGGCGAGTCCAGTGGCAAGACCACGCTGGCCCGCGCGCTGGCCCAGGCCCTGAACACGGTGTGGGTGCCCGAGTACGGCCGCCAACGCTGGGAAGCGCTGCGCCAGACCCTGTCGATGGAAGAACTGGTCCAGGTGGCCCGGGTGCAGGTGCAGTGGGAAGCCGAGCACGCGCAGCAGGCGCAGAAGTGGCTGATCTGCGACACCACGCCCCTGACCACGCTGCAGTACTGTCTGCACGACCACGGTGACGCGCCGCCGGAACTGCGCCAGCTGGCGCGCAGGCCCTATGACCTGACGGTGCTGTGCCTGCCCGACTTCGGCTTTGTGCAAGACGGTTGCCGCCGTGACGACACCTTTCGCCAACAGCAACACGACTGGACGCTGGCCCGCCTGGCCGATCTTGACGTGGTGCCGCTGGTGGTGCGCGGCCCTGCGGCCCAGCGTGTGGCCCAGGTCATGGCCAGAATCTCAGGCCTCCCAAAGCAGATTCGGCCTGCGGGTCAGAAAGTGAGCCTCACATGACCGTGCACCAGATTCTCAAGATGGGCGATCCCCGGCTTTTGCGCGTCGCTCAACCGGTCGACAAGTTCGACACGCCTGAGCTGCACACGCTGATCGGCGACATGTTTGACACCATGGAAGCCGCCCAGGGTGCCGGCCTGGCAGCGCCACAGATCGGCGTAGACCTGCAACTGGTTATCTTCGGCTTCACCCAGAACCCGCGTTACCCAGACCGGCCCGCGGTGCCGCGCACCGTGCTGCTCAACCCGGTCATCACGCCCTTGTCTGACGAGATGGTGGAAGGTTGGGAGGGCTGCCTGTCGGTGCCCGGGCTGCGCGGCAAGGTGCCGCGCTACGCCAGCGTGCGCTACACCGGGCAGGACCCTTTGGGTCAGACCATCGAACGTGAGGTCGACGGCTTTCACGCCGTGGTGGTGCAACACGAGTGCGACCATCTGATCGGGCGCCTGTACCCCACGCGCATGACCGATCTGACCCAGCTGGGCTTCACCAGCGTCCTGTTCCCCGAGCTGGCCGACACGCCAGACGACTGACGACGGCGCGCCCGTAACAGGGCTTTACAAGCCGCCCCGTCAGCGGCCGGCGTGTCGCCAGCGTTGTGGCTGGATGAGCAGCCATCCATTTCTGCATCGCGCCCGGGCCTGGTTCGGGATCACTGTGTTGACTTTCCTGACTTTCCTGACTTCCCTGACACTCGGCGCCTCGGTCGCTGCGGCCCAGGGTGATCCACCGGGTCGTGTCGGCCGCTTGGCGGAACTGCAGGGCGGTGTGTCCTGGTACGACCACGAAGAAGGCGTCTGGAGCGAAGCCGAGCGCAACCGCCCCCTGACTGGCGGCGACCGTTTGTCCACCGGTCCCAAAGGGCGCGCTGAACTGCGCATTGGCTCCACCGTGTTGCGCCTGTCGGCCGGCACCGAGCTCGAAGTGATGCGCCTGGACGACGAACGCATGAGCTTCCAGTTGCACGTTGGCAGCCTGGCCGTGCGGGTGCGCTCGCGTGACGTGGCCGAAGAACTGGAAGTGCTGACACCCGAGGTGCGCTTTCGCCCCGACCGCGCTGGCCACTACCGTTTTGACCGCGTGGACGACACCACCCAGGCCGGTGTGTGGCGAGGCACCCTGCGCGTCGACGACGCCGCAGGCTTCATCCTCGAAACCGGGCAGCGGGCCGAGTTTTGGCGCGAAGGTCGCCAAGCGCGCAACCTGCGTTTTTCTTGGAACCAACTGCCCAGCGACGCCTTTGCCGATTGGGTCAGCCGCGACGACCAGCGCGACGAGCGCAGCGCTTCTTCACGCTATGTTTCGCCAGAAATGACCGGCGCCGAGGACCTGGACCGCCATGGCCGCTGGGAGCAGCACAACGAGTACGGCGCGATCTGGTTCCCGCTGGAAGTGCGCACCGGCTGGGCGCCCTACCAACAAGGCCGCTGGGCTTGGGTGCGCCCTTGGGGCTGGACCTGGGTGGACGAAGCGCCGTGGGGCTTTGCGCCCTTTCACTACGGCCGCTGGGTCAGCTACCGGGGCCGCTGGGGCTGGTGCCCGGGCGACTACGTGGCGCGGCCGGTCTACGCCCCCGCTTTGGTGGCCTGGGTGGGCGGGCCGAACCTGGGCATCTCCATCAACATTGGCGGCCCCACGGTGGGCTGGGTCCCGCTGGCGCCGCGCGAGCGCTATGTGCCGCACTACCGACACACGCCGGTCTACATCGACCGCGTCAACCCGCACATCCGCGGCCGCGGCTACCTGCCCCAGGTGCCCACCGGCCCGGTGATGTACTCCAACCAAGGCGTGCCCGGCGGCGTGACCGTGGTGCCGCGCGACGTGCTGGTCAACCGCCAGCCGGTGGCGCGCGGTGCCATCGACAACAGCGAGTGGCAGCGGGCACGCAGCCGCGACCCCCTGATCGCGGTGACGCCACCTGAACACGACCGCCAGCGCGACCGCGATCGGCCCGTCGGCCGTGTGCAGCCCGTACCGGGCGGCGCCCAGGTGGTTCCGGCACCCGATCGCCGTGACGTCTGGCAAGAGCCTGGTCGGCGGCCGGGGACTGATCTCCAACCCACGGTGCGACCTTATCCCGGCGTGTCAGAAGCCAACCCGCCCCGCCCTTCGGTGACAGTGCCAACGGCCCCGCCAGCGGTCGGCTCTGGCGCTGTGGGCATCGGCCCCGGCCCCAGAAGTCCGTCCGTCAACGTGGTGCCTGCACCAGCGCCACCCGCAGCACCTGCCACGCCGCCGACCTACGTTCCCCAGTCGCCACGCGAGCGCGGTGGCGCCGGGCCTGGCCGCCAGGGTCCTGTCGAGCCGCCCGCTTCGCCTGCAGCCAACCCTTCACCGGCGGTGATGATCGCGCCGGGTCGCCCGCCAGTGACCGTGCAGACACGGCCGGTTACACCCGCACCCAACGCCATGCCATCTGCGCCACCGGCACCGCCAGCCGCGGCGGCGCCACCCGCAGCGGCACCGGTCAGGCCGGCACCACCGGCCGCTGCACCCACCGTTCGCCCAGCCCCAGGGCCGGCGCCAGAACGGGCCCGCGAGCGCGAAGCCGAACGTGAACAGCGCGCCAAGGACGAAGATCGAAAGCGCGGCCCGGACCGGGGTGGTTCAGCTCGCGAGCGCGAAAACCTGCGCTGAGTGCATCACTTCAGCCCGGCTGGTTTCACTTCAGCAAGGGCCGCAGCACGGGCCAGACATTGGCCAGCATGCGCGGGTGGGCTTCGGCCTTGGGGTGAATGCGGTCGGGCTGAAACATGGCATCGGCATCTGGCCCATCGGCCACGCCGGCCAGCAAAAACGGCAGCAGAGCCACGCGCTCGGCGCGCGCCACGGTGCCAAACATGGCGGTGAACCCTTCGCCGTAAGTGCGACCGTAATTGGGCGGCACGGCCATGCCAGCAATCAACACCTGCGCGCCTGCGGTTTTTGCGGCGCGCGTCATGTCGGTCAGGTTGGCCTGCGTCATGGCCAAAGGCAGGCCGCGCAAGGCGTCGTTGCCACCCAGTTCCAGAATCACCACCTGGGGCCGATGCGCTTTCAGCAGCGCCGGCAAACGTGAGCGGCCACCCGACGTGGTGTCGCCGCTGATGCTGGCGTTGACCACCTGCCAGGC
Source organism: Rubrivivax sp. (assembly GCA_043774975.1). Lineage (GTDB taxonomy): Bacteria > Pseudomonadota > Gammaproteobacteria > Burkholderiales > Burkholderiaceae_C > Rubrivivax. The sequence goes on along the minus strand of JAYVSX010000330.1, from coordinate 7,031 downwards.
CAGTTTTTCGCGCGCCAGGCGCTGTTCGAGCAAGGCCACCCAGCCAGCCCCGCGAACCAGGCCGTACTCGGCCGACAAGCTGTCACCCACCACCAGAATCTTCGGCTGTGACCCCAGAGCCTGTGCGGACGCCAGGCTGGCAACGGCCACAGCCCACAGACCCAAGCTACAGTGCGCGACGAAGGCGCGCCGCGCTGAACCAGAACTGTCGATGCCAGAACCCCTCATAACCGTCAAAGGTGTCACCAAGAAGGTGGCCGATTCCACCGGGTTGCTGACCATTCTCCACGAGAACAGTTTTGAGCTGCGGGCCCGCGAATCGGTGGCCATCATCGGCGCTTCGGGCTCTGGCAAAAGCACCTTGTTGTCGATCTTGGCCGGCTTGGACACGCCCACCGAAGGCAGCGTCGTGCTGGCCGGCAACGACCTCTTCGCTCTGGACGAAGATGCGCGGGCCGAATTGCGCTCACGCCAGGTGGGGTTTGTGTTCCAGAGCTTCCAACTGCTGGGCAACCTGACCGCGCTGGAAAACGTGATGCTGCCGCTGGAACAGAAGGGCCGCAACGACGCCCGCGCTGCGGCCACCGAGATGCTGCGCCGGGTCGGCCTGGCAGAGCGCTTGAACCACTACCCCAAGGTGCTGTCTGGCGGCGAGCAGCAGCGGGTGGCGTTGGCGCGGGCCTTTGTCCTGCAGCCAGCCCTGTTGCTGGCCGATGAACCCACCGGCAGCCTGGACTTTGCCACCGGTGCCACGGTGATGGACCTGATGTTCGACATGAACCGCGAGGCCGGCACCACCTTGGTGATGGTGACGCACGACCGCGCCATTGCCGCACGCTGCGACCGCCAACTGCGCATGGAAGCCGGGCGTTTGACGGAAGCGCTGCAAACGCTTTAGCAGCCTGGGTTCGGCGCTTTGGCTAACGACGGCGTCCGCGTCACGGGCCACCTGCCCGCCCGTCAAACCGTCAACGGCAGCCGATCCAGGCGTTGGTGCATGGCCGCAAACCACAGCCTGGGCAGCGTGGCCAGAAACAGGCAACCGGCGTATCCGGTGGGCAATTGGGGCCCGGGCAGCGCCTCCAGCTCGGCATAGGGCTTCCAGGCGTGCATGTGGTGGTCTGAATGACGCTGCAGATTGGCCACGCTGCAGTTGGTGAGCAGGTGGTCGGCATTCCAGGCGTGCATCACACCAAAAGGTTCTGCCCGTTCGCCCTGCTGTTGTCGTTGCAGCCCGTAGTGCTCGATGTAGTTCACCGACTCCAATAGGAACACCGCGTAGACCGATTGAGCCAACCAGAACAGCAGCGCCAACGGGCCCAGCCAGAGCACCAGCGTCAACAGCCACAGCAGTTGCAGCACCGTGGCCAGCAGCAGCGGGCTGCGGCGCCAGGGCTTGCGCAACTGGCGCAGCTGCTGGGCCTCCAAGCGCCAGGCGCTGGCGAAACTGCCCACCAAGGTGCGGGGCAAAAAACGCCACAGGCTTTCGCCGCGGCGAGCGGAGGCCGGGTCATCCCAGGTTGCAGCGCGGGGATGGTGCCCCCGGTAGTGCTCGACCATGAAGTGGGCATAGCCCACGCTGCCCATCAGCAGCCAGGCCAGTGCGCGGTCCAGGCGTGACTTGGAATGGCCCAGCTCGTGGGCAAAGGTGATGCCCTGACTGCCGGTGACACCGCCCACCCCCAGGCCCAGCGCCACCACCGCGGGCCAGGACAGCGACGCACCGGCTGGGCCCGCCACCAGCCAAAGACCCCAGGTCAGCAAGCCCAACTGCAGCGGCACGTGGGCCCGTACGCACCCGCTGTGCCAGGCGGTTTGCGGCACCGCGGCGGGCGAGTGCTGCAGGCCGGGAAAGCGCTCGGCCAGGGCCAGCGCGGCCTGCCACGCCAACATGGCCACCAGGGCCAGCCAGGGCGCCACAGCGGCGGCCAGGGCCACCCACAGCGGCAGCAGCCAGGCCAGCGCAAATCGATACTTCAACAGTGCAAGCATCCGACCATCATGCCGCTGCCGAGCCTTGACAAGCCTCCGGGATAATCCGGGGTATGAACCCCTTGCTGGCTCGGCTGCACCCCTATCCGTTTGAACGCTGGCGCGATCTGACACGCGACATCACCCCGGCCACCCACCTGTCGCCCATCAGCTTGGGCATTGGCGAACCCAAACACGCCACACCGGCGCTGATCGAAGCGGCCTTGGTGCAGGCCTTGCCTGGTCTGTCGTCCTACCCTGCCACCCTGGGCGAGCCGGGCTTGCGGCTGGCCATTCAACGCTGGGTTCAAACACGCTATGGCGTGTCAGTCGACGCCAACACCCAGGTCCTGCCGGTGACGGGCTCGCGCGAAGCACTGTTTGCTTTTGCCCAGACCGTCATCGACCCCACCCAGGCAGGTGCCACGGTGGTCTGCCCCAACCCGATGTACCAAATCTACGAAGGTGCGGCGCTGCTGGCTGGCGCCCAAACCGCCTTTGTCCCCAGCCAAGCCGAGCGCAACTTTGCGGCCGATTGGCAGGCCGTCGAACCCAGCACCTGGGCTCGCACGCAGCTGCTCTACGTCTGCTCGCCAGGCAACCCGACCGGCGCCGTGATGCCCTTGTCGGAGTGGAAGCTGCTGTTTGAGCTGAGCGACCGCTACGGTTTTGTCATCGCCAGCGACGAGTGTTACTCCGAGATTTACTTTCGCGAAGAAGCCCCGCTGGGTTCGCTGCAGGCCGCTCAAGCCCTGGGCCGAAACGACTTTCGCCGCCTGGTGGCTTTCACCAGCCTGTCCAAGCGCAGCAACGTGCCCGGCCTGCGTTCGGGCTTCGTCGCCGGCGACGCCAGCCTGCTCAAGCCCTTTTTGCTGTACCGCACCTACCACGGCAGCGCCATGAGCCCGATGGTGCAACGGGCCAGCGCCGTGGCCTGGGGCGACGAGGCCCACGTGGTGGCCAACCGCGAGCTCTACCGGGCCAAGTTTGCGCAGGTCATGCCGGTGCTGGCACCGGTGCTCGACGTCAAGCTGCCCGATGCCGCCTTTTACCTGTGGGCCGGTTTGCCCGGTGGCGGCGACGAGATCGCATTCGCCCGCGGCCTGCTCGCTCAATACAATGTGCAGGTGCTGCCGGGCCGCCTGCTGGCCCGCGAAGTCCACGGCCACAACCCCGGCGCCGGGCGCATCCGCATGGCGCTGGTGGCGCCGGTGGATGAATGCCTGGAAGCCGCCCACCGCATCGTTTCCTACACAGAAAGCCTGAAATGAGCCTCGCTCAACTGCAAACCATCATCGACCAGGCCTGGGACAGTCGCGCTGAAATCACCGCCCTCAACGCACCCCAGGTGCGCGAAGCGGTGGAACATGTCATCAAAGACCTCAACGCCGGCCGCCTGCGCGTGGCCGAAAAGCGTGGTGTGGGCGACTGGCACGTGAACCAGTGGGTCAAGAAGGCGGTGCTCTTGAGCTTCAGGCTCAACGACAACCAGGTCATGCGCGCCGGCGATCTGGGCTTCTTTGACAAGGTCAAGACCAAGTTTGCCCACATGGACGAAGCCCAGATGCGCGCCAGCGGCGTGCGCGTGGTGCCGCCCGCCGTGGCCCGCCGCGGCAGCTACCTGGCCAAGGGCGTGGTCTTGATGCCCAGCTACGTCAACATTGGCGCCTATGTCGACGAAAACACCATGGTCGACACCTGGGCCACGGTGGGCTCATGCGCGCAGATCGGCAAGAACGTGCACCTGAGCGGCGGTGTGGGCATTGGCGGCGTGCTCGAGCCGCTGCAGGCCAACCCCACCATCATCGAAGACAACTGCTTTGTCGGCGCCCGCAGCGAAGTGGTGGAAGGCGTGATCGTTGAAGAGAACTCCGTCATCAGCATGGGCGTCTACATCGGTCAAAGCACCAAGATCTACGACCGCGCCACGGGGACCGTGAGTTATGGCCGCATCCCGGCCGGCAGCGTGGTGGTCTCGGGCAACTTGCCCAGTGCCGATGGCAGCTACAGCCTGTACTGTGCGGTGATCGTCAAGAAGGTCGACGCACAGACCCGCGCCAAGACCAGCATCAACGAGCTCTTGCGCTCATGAGCCCCTTCCGAAGCGGCTTTTCTGCTCCCCCCAAGGGGGCACCCCCAGCGGCCCGGCACCACCGGTTTCGCGGCGGCCGCTTGATCTGACTGCCTGCACTGCCCGGGAGCAACTGAAATGGCCAACAACCTCGAGCGCGTGCTGCGCCTGATGGCGGAAAAGAGCGCGTCCGACGTCTACATGTCGGCCAACACGCCGATCCTGATCAAGATCCACGGTCAGATCCTGCAGCTGTCGGACCAGTTGCTCACCACCAATCAAACACGCCAGCTGCTGGGCGAACTGCTGGCGCCGCAGCAGCTGGAAGAGTTGGAAGAAACGGGCGAGCTCAACGTCGGCATCAGCATCCCACGCGTGGGCAGCTTCCGACTTAGCGCCTTCAAGCAGCGGGGCTCGATTGCCGCCGTCTTTCGCTGCATTCCCTTTGAGATCCCGTCGTTGGAATCCTTGGGCGTGCCGACCTTGATGAACCAGATCATCACCGACAAGCGCGGCCTGATCCTGATGGTGGGCGCCACCGGCACGGGCAAGAGCACCACCTTGGCTTCGATGATCGAGTGGCGCAACCAGCAGATGACGGGGCACATCCTGACCATCGAGGACCCCATCGAATTCCTGTTCTCCAACAAGAAGAGCATCGTCAACCAGCGCGAGGTGGGGCGCGACACGCAAAGCCTGCAGATCGCGCTGAAAAACGCGTTGCGCCAGGCCCCCGACTGCATCTTGATCGGCGAAATCCGCGACCGCGAAACCATGAGCGCGGCGCTGTCCTACGCGCTGTCGGGTCACCTGGTGCTGAGCACGCTGCACGCCAACAACAGCTACCACGCAATGGGGCGGATTCTGTCGTTCTACTCGCCAGAAGCCCGGCCCACCTTGCTGTCCGACCTGAGTGCCGGCCTGCGCGCGGTGGTTTCGCAACGCCTCTTGCGCGCCAACGCGGGCGGTCGCGTCCCGGCCGTCGAAGTGCTGCTCAACACCAAGCTCATTTCAGAACTGATCGAAAGGGGCGACCTGTCGTCGGTGAAAGAGGCGATGGAGAAGTCGCTGGCCGAAGGTTCGCAAACCTTCGAGCAGGACATCGCCCGGCTGATCAACGAAGGCATCGTGTCGCGCGACGAAGGTTTGTCCTACGCCGACTCGCCCACCAACCTGTTGTGGCGTTTGCAAAACGACCAGGCACCGGTGTCACGCGCCGCGGCCAAAAAAGAAGAGTCCGACGTCGCGGTCTACACTGAGATGACCCTGGACGTCAGGCCCGAAGAGACCCGCCTTTCATCCCCCCCATGGGCGCAACAAAGGTGAGCCGCAAGCTCACCCTGGCCCAGCGGCCGTGAAGCCATGACCGCGGCCCTGCGCCTGGCCGAAGCGTTGATCGCCTGTCGGTCCTTGACGCCCGCTGACGGCGGCTGTCAGGCCTTGCTGGTTGCACACTTGAAGGCTGCGGGTTTTGCCTGCGAACAGCTCGACGCCGGCCCCGCTGCGGCCCGCGTCAGCAACCTGTGGGCCGTGCACAGCAGCGGCCGACCAGGGCCCACACTGGTGCTGGCTGGCCACAGCGACGTGGTGCCTACGGGCCCGCTCGCACAATGGACCAGCGACCCCTTTGTGCCCACCCACCGCAATGGCCGGCTTTACGGCCGTGGCGCGGCCGACATGAAGACCGCCGTGGCCTGCATGGCCGTGGCCGCCGAAGAATTTGTGCGCCAGCGCCCTGACCATGCGGGCACCGTGGCGCTGCTGATCACCAGCGACGAAGAGGGCCCAGCCTTGCACGGCACCTTGCACGCCGTGCAGGCGCTGCAGGCGCGCGGCGTTCGCCTGGACGGCTGCATCATTGGCGAGCCCACCTCGGTGGACCGGGTGGGCGACATGGTCAAAAACGGCCGCCGCGGCACGTTGTCGGCGCGGCTGGTGGTCAAGGGCATCCAGGGCCACATCGCCTACCCGCAATTGGCGCGCAACCCCATCCACGACTTCGCCCCAGCGCTGGCCGAGCTCACCACCACACGGTGGGACGAAGGCAACGCCTCTTTTCTGCCCACCAGCTGGCAGGTGAGCAACATTCACGCCGGCACTGGCGTGGGCAACGTCATCCCGGGCGAACTGGTGGTGGACTGCAATTTCCGCTTCAGCACCGAGAGCACCGCACCGTCCTTGCAAGAACGGTTTGTTGCCACACTTCAGCGGCATGGCGTTGAACATGTTGTCCAGTGGACGCTGGGTGGCGAACCTTTCTTGACCCCGCCCGGCACCTTGCACGCCGCGCTGGCTGCGGCGGTGAAGGCTGAATTTGGCATCGAGCCCGAACTCAGCACCACGGGCGGCACTTCCGACGGCCGTTTTATCGCCCGCATCTGCCCGCAGGTGATGGAATTTGGCGTGTCCAACGAAAGCGCCCACAAGATCGACGAATGGGTTGAAGTGGCCGCTATCGAGCCGCTGAAAAACGCCTACCGGCGCACGCTGGAAACCTTTCTGTCATGAAGCTGATCGAGCTGGTCGAGCGTTCTGCCGAACGCTTGCAGAACGCGGGCGTTTCCTTTGGTCATGGCACCGACAACGCCTTTGACGAAGCAGCCTGGCTGGTGCTCTGGTCCTTGGGCTTGCCACTGGGTGAGCTGGATGCCAACGCTGCGGTCACCCTCAGCCCCGACCAACACCAAAGAGCCCAAGCCTTGGTTTCGGAGCGCATCCGCAGCCGCCGCCCAGCCGCATACCTGACCGGAGAAGCGTGGCTGCAAGGCGTGCCGTTTTATGTGGACGAGCGCGTCATCATCCCGCGTTCACTGATCGCCGAACCGCTGGTCGATGGCACCATGGACAGCTGGCTGTCCGAGCACACCCACCACGTGTTGGACCTGTGCACCGGCAACGGCAGCCTGGCCATCCTGGCCGCCATGGCCTGGCCCGATGTGCAGGTGCAAGCCACCGACCTGTCGGCCGACGCCCTGGCCGTGGCGCAGCG
>JAYVSX010000329.1:0-6982 GCA_043774975.1 Rubrivivax sp. | reverse complement strand
ACGTCGATGCCCTGCTCGACCAGGTTGACATAGCGATCTTCAAAACTCAGTTCCACCTGCAGCTCGGGGTGTAGTTGCATGAATTCCAGCACCAGCGGTGTCAACACACGCCGGCCAAAAGCCACGCTGGTGCTCATGCGCAAAGCGCCGCCCAAGCGGGCTTGCATCAGCAAGGCCAGGTTGTCAGCTTCGTCGATTGCACGGGCGATGGTCTTGCACTTGTCGTAGTAGGCCGCGCCCACCTCGGTGGGCGTCACGCCCCGGGTGCTGCGGTGGAGCAGCCGTGTTCCCAGCCGTTTTTCAAGCGCAGCCACGTGTTTGGTGGCGGTGGGCTGGGTCAGCGCCAAGGCCGCGCTGGCTTTGCTGAAACTGCCGGTCTCCACCACGCGGATGAAGAGCCTGATGCCGGTGACGGTGTCCATGCGAGCACTGTAGCGCGGCGCCGCAAAGACAAAGGCGTCGCCCAGGCGCCAAGCACCCGGGCGACGCCCATCAGCGCTGCTTTACTTCGGCAACACGACGGTGTCGATGACGTGGATGACGCCGTTGTCGGCCACGATGTCCGCAGCCACCACTTTGGCGCCGTTGACGGTGACACCACCGGTGGTGGCCAACGTCAACACGGCGGTCAGCTTGGCCTTGTCTTTCAGCAGGGCGTCCAGGTCGGCCTTGGGAATCTTGGCGAAGGCCTCGTCGGTGGGCGCGAAAACGGTGAACGGGCCCTTGCCTTTGAGCGTCTCCACCAAACCAGCCGCCTGCAGTGCAGTGGCCAGCGTCTTGAAGGTGCCCGCGGCAACGGCGGTGTCGACGATGTCTTTGGCTTGAACGGCCAGCGCGAATGCGCCCAAGGCCACAGCGATGATCAGTTTCTTCATGGTTTCTGTCAGGTTGACGGAGTTTTGTGGCGCAGTGAGCAGACCGGAAGTTGCGCCCCTTGAACGGGGTCTGGCTCACAAGACTGCAATCAATGGAACGAACTATGAACACTTTCGTTTCTCACATGAACTTCATGGTCTGAAACAGAAACTATTCAGTCATTCAAAAAAACCAGATCGTTAAAACGACCAGTCCAGCAGGGCTTCTGCCACTGTGGCGTCGCCGTCAGCGGACAAAAGCGAGCCAAGCTTCACCCATGCTTCATTCGACCCTGAGCGGGCCTTGACGGGTCTTGACGGGCCTGGGCCCCGGAACTCAGTCCGCCGCCTGGCCATGCCGGCCAGCTCCCCCGGCAAAGCGGGCTGCACCGGCCAGACCCTCGGCGGCCACCACACCGTGGCCATGGGCGCCCTCTTGCTGCAAGGCACTTTGCAGTGGCAGGTCCCACTGGGCATAGGCCGAAGCCCGGTCAGCGCGCATGCAGGCTTGCGGAAAGGCCGCCAGCTGCCGCGCCAACACCAGCGCATGCGCCAGCGCCTGGCCGTCGTCGACGACGCGGTTGGCCAGGCCCATGGCCAACGCCTCGTCAGCGCCCACCGCACGGCCGGTGAGGATCATGTCCATCGCATGGCCCATGCCCACCAAGCGGGGCAGGCGCACCGTGCCACCATCGATCAGTGGCACGCCCCAACGGCGGCAGAAAACGCCAAACACGGCGCTGCGGGCGGCCACCCGCAGGTCACCCAACAAGGCCAGCTCCAGCCCGCCGGCCACCGCGTGGCCTTCAACGGCCACGATCACCGGCTTGCTCAGGCGCATTCGGCTAGGGCCCATGGGCCCATCGGCCATGCCAGTGGGCTCCATGAAGTTGCGCAAAGCCGGGTCGGCCATCGCCTTCAGGTCAGCGCCGGCGCAAAAGTCGGCGCCGCTGCCGGTCAGTACCAGCACCTTCACGGCCTCATCGTTCTCAAAGCGCTCAAAGGCTTGCAACAGCGCGGCAGCGGTTGGCCGGTCCACCGCATTGCGGCGTTCGGGCCGGTTCAGGGTAACGGTCATGATCGGCGGGTCTTGCTGCACGTCAACTTGGGGTGTCATGGGCAAAGCTCCTTGGCGTCAGGTCGCGTGGGCCCGGCGCCTTCCAGCCCAAGCCCACCAGCAAGGCGGCTGCTGTCTGCAAACTGCCTCCGTGGACACCATTGTGCGTACACCCCGGGCACGGTGTACTCCCCCGCCCCGTCCGCCGGGCTGCGATGACCCGCAGCCCGTGCCCCCATCAATGACGGTAGGTTGAACGCCCGGTGACGGCGTCGATGCGCCATGAAGCGCCTTTGGCCTTGGTGGCGCCCAGGTCATCGGCCAGGTCCAGCAGGTCCTTGCGCCCCACCGACATGGCCTTGGCACGGGCCATGATCTCGTCGGGTGCGGTGCTCTTGGCGGGCAGGGTCTCGGTGCTGGTGCCCAGGTTCTTTTGAATGCTGGCGGCGGCCAGCAACAACACGGGCTCCTTGCGGGCGTCGCCCAGCGCCACCAGGCGGTTGATCAGGTCCAGTTGCTGCACCACGGCAGGCGACAGGCCCTTTTCGTCCTGTGCCAGCACGGTGCCAGCGTTCAGGGTCAACAAGGTGGCGGCGGCCAGAGTGATCAAACGGGTCTTCATGGTGTGTTCCTTCAGGTTGATGCCGCCGGCATGGACGTGGGTGTGAATGAGGACAAAGGCGGGGACAAAGGCGGCTGCATCCACTAACGCCAGGAAATCGGGCGCCAAGGCTCACGACTTGTTCAGACGCGGTCAGTCGCCACCACCCCCGCGCCAGCGCGCCACGTCGCTGGCACTGACGCTGCCCGCCTGCGCGCCCCAGCTGCGGCGCAAAAAGGTGGCCAGGTCGGCGATTTGGGCTTCGGTCAGGACCTGCGCAAAAGGCGGCATGCTGAAGGGGCGCGGGTTGCCTGCGGTGGGGACACCAAAGCCGCCCAGCGCGATGGCGCGCACCAGGTTGGCCGGCGGCTCCTGCGTCACGGTGCGGTTCAGCGCCAGCGCCGGCATCACCCACCGGCCATCGGCCAAACGGCCACCTTCGCCCTGCGCGCCGTGGCAATCGGCGCAGTGGTCGCGGTACAGGCCAGCGCCGGCATGGGTGGCGCGCGTCAGGTTGGTGGCATCGGTCAGCACGGCGGGCGCTGCCGGCCGGGTGTCGAGCGGCAGCGACTTCAGGTACAGGGCCATGGCCTGCAGGTCGCCCAGCGGCAGATGCTGTGTGCCGTGCTGCACCACATCGGCCATGGGGCCAGTGGCCTGCCCGCTGGGGCTGGTGCCGTCACGCAAGAGCGCCACGATGTGCTCCAGCGGCCAGTGCGCCACCCCGGCTTGATCGCTGCGGTTCAGGGCGGGCGCATACCCATGGCCGCTGGGAATCAAGCCGCCGCCAAAACCAGCGCTGGCGCTGCCGCCCAAGGCGTTGCGGCCGCCATGGCAAGCCGCGCAGTGGCCCGCACCGTTGACCAGGTAGGCGCCGCGGTTCCACTGCACGGTCTGGCCGCTGACTTCTTGCCACACCCCAGGGCGAAAGTACAAGGCGCGCCAGGCCGCCAGGGCCGCCTGGGTGCCATAGGGCCAGCGCAGTTGGTGGGCCAGGTTGGCTTGGTTCACGGCGGGCAGCGTGCGCAGCCAGGACCACAGCGCGTCGCTGTCCTGGCGGGTGATGCGGGTGGTCTCGGTGTAGGGGAAAACAGGCACCAGCCTGCGCCCGTCGGCGCCGCGGCCGTGGTGCAGCGCGCGCCAGAAGTCGCCCGCCGTCCAGCGGCCCAGCCCGGTGTCAGGGTCGGGTGTCAGGTTGCCGGCAAAAACGGCACCAAAAGGGGTGTTGATGCGGCGGCCGCCCGCAAAGGCTGCGCCGCCGCGCGCAGTGTGGCAGTGCGCGCAATTGCCAGCCAGGGCCAGGATGCGGCCGCGCTCCAACACGGCGGCTGTGGGCTGGAGGTCGGACGCAACGGTGGGCGCAGCGTCGACGGGCGGCGCAGGGTCCCACCCCACCCACAGCAGGCCTGCGCCCAGGCCAAGCCCAAGCCATGCGCTGATCAGCCAACGCCTGCGCAGGCCCGCCCGCGGCTTCATGGCTGAAGCGGTGGCACGCTGCCGCAGCGCAGCGGCAACGCGGCCGCTCTCGGCGCTGCGGGCGCTTCGGGCTTGGCACCAACAGGCACGGTTTGCCGCGCCAGCCACGTGCTCACCGCTGTGATGTCATCACGGCTCAGCTTCAAGGCCACTTGCGCCATGCAGTCGGGCGCCAGCGCGCGGCGCTGGCCGTTGACCCAGGCCCCCAGTTGCCACAGCAGGTAGTCCTTGGGCAAGCCCAGCAGGCCGGGTGTGTTGGGCAACACGCCGTTCAGCGTGGCGCCGTGGCAGGCCGCGCAGGCAGGCAGGCCCGTGGCTGCGTCGCCCAGCAGGGCCAACTGGCGGCCGCGTTGCAGTGTGGCGGTGTCTGCGGGTGCAAGGGGTGGGGCTGCGTAAGGCAGGTCCAGCGCCGCAAAGTGCTGCGCGATGTCGCGCATGTAGTCGTCGGTCAGGGGGTCGACCAAAGCCACCATGGCGCCGTAGTGGCGCCGCCCATCGCGAAAGTTGCGCAACTGGTTCAACAGGTAACCCGCCGGCTTGCCCGCCAACCGGGGCCGGTAACCGTCGGGTCCGGCGCGGCCATCTTTGCCATGACACACGGTGCATGCGGCCAAGCGTTGCGCCAGAGTGTCTTCGATCACAGCCGGCGCGGCCGTGGCGCCCTGGGCCATCAGCAAAGCAAACAACAACAGGGGCAGGAACAAGGGCAAGGACAACGGCATCAACAGTCAGCTCCATGGCGCAAACGACAGTGGCAAAAACAGTGGCAAAACAGCAGCCGAGGATCGCCCCTCGTCGTCGCGGCGCCATTCCACCATGGAATAGCTACTATCCAGCCGCAGCGATTCCCTTGCCCCGCTATCGCAGCAAAGATCCACCCCAAGACAACAGGAGACCTCTATGGCCAAGATGAAAGCCGCGATGGCCGCGGTGCTGGTGATGGAAAGAGAAGGCGTGACGCAGGCCTTTGGTGTGCCGGGTGCGGCCATCAACCCGCTGTACGCGGCGCTGCGCGAGCGCGAGTCGATCGCCCACATCCTGGCCCGCCACGTCGAAGCCGCCTCGCACATGGCCGAGGGCTACACCCGGGCCAAGGCGGGCAACATCGGCGTGTGCATCGGCACCAGCGGACCCGCCGGCACCGACATGATCACGGGCCTGTACTCGGCCATCGCCGACAGCATTCCCATCCTGTGCATCACCGGCCAGGCACCGCGGGCCCGGCTGTACAAAGAAGACTTCCAGGCGGTCGACATCGAGTCGATCAGCAAGCCCGTGACGAAGTGGAGCGTCACCGTGCGCGAACCCGGGCAGGTGCCGCGCACCTTTCAGCAGGCCTTTCACCTGATGCGCAGTGGGCGCCCCGGCCCGGTGCTGATCGACCTGCCATTTGACGTGCAGATGGCCGAGATCGAATTTGACATCGACAGCTACGAGCCGCTGCCGGTCTACAAACCAGCGGCCACACGCAAGCAGATCGAAAGAGCGCTGGACATGCTGGCCGCTTCGTCCAAACCGCTGATCGTGGCCGGCGGCGGCATCATCAACGCCGACGCCAGCGCGCTGCTGGTGGAGTTTGCCGAGCTGACCGGCGTGCCGGTGATTCCCACGCTGATGGGCTGGGGCAGCATCCCCGACGACCACCCCTTGATGGCCGGCATGGTGGGTTTGCAAACCAGCCACCGCTATGGCAACGCCACGCTGCTGGCCAGTGACTTTGTGATGGGCATCGGCAACCGCTGGGCCAACCGCCACACCGGCAACCCCGAGGTCTACTGCAAGGGCCGCACCTTTGTGCACGTGGACATCGAGCCCACGCAGATTGGCCGCGTCTTCAACCCCGAACTGGGCATCGTCAGCGACGCCAAGGCCGCGCTGGAGCTGTTTGTTCAAGTGGCGCGTGAGCGCAAGGCATCGTCACAAAAGACCGGCCCGTTGCGCGACTTCACCGACTGGGCCAGCCGCTGCGCCGAGCGCAAGAAGCTGATGCTGCGCAAGACCCACTACACCGAAACACCGATCAAGCCGCTGCGTGTGTACGAAGAGATGAACCAGGTCTTCCCGCGCGACACCATCTACGTCACCACCATCGGCCTGAGCCAGATTGCGGGCGCGCAGTTCTTGCACGTCTATGGCCCGCGGCAGTGGATCAACTGCGGCCAGGCCGGCCCCTTGGGCTGGACGCTGCCGGCAGCGCTGGGCGTGGTGGCGGCCGACCCCACGCGCACGGTGGTGGGGCTGTCGGGCGACTACGACTTTCAATTCATGATTGAAGAGCTGGCCGTCGGTGCGCAGTTCCGTTTGCCCTATGTGCACGTGCTGGTCAACAACAGCTACCTGGGCCTCATCCGCCAAAGCCAACGCGGATTTGAGATGGACTTCTGCGTCCAGCTGGCTTTTGAAAACCAGAACGTCGACGACACCACGCTGAAAAGCTATGGCGTCGACCACCAGGCCGTGGCGCAGGGCCTGGGCTGCAAGAGCCTGCGTGTGACCGACCCCGAGAAGATTGGCGCCGCACTGCTGCAGGCACGCGCCATGGCCCAAGAGCACCGCGTGCCGGTGGTGGTGGAAGTCATCCTGGAAAAGGTGACCAACATCGCGATGGGCACCGAGATCGACAAGATCAACGAATTCGAGGACATCGACTGCCGCCACCCCGAGGGCCGCCAGGGGCTGGAGCTGGCCGGCTTGCTGGAGTGAAAGACTCAGTCGCCGGGAATGTGTTGGTGCAGCACCACCGGCTTGGTCGACTTCTTGCGCATGCGGATGTTCAACATCTCCACCGCCAGCGAGAAGGCCATGCCGAAATAGACGTAGCCCTTGGGCACATGGCTGTCAAAGCCCTCGGCCACCAGCACCACGCCTACCACCACCAGGAAAGACAGCGCCAGCATCTTGATGGTCGGGTGGTCCGACACAAAACGGCCGATCGGGCCGGCAAACACCATCATCAGCGCCACCGATGCGATCACTGCAGCGATCATGATGCGC
>JAYVSX010000328.1:0-12166 GCA_043774975.1 Rubrivivax sp. | reverse complement strand
CTTGAGCACGCGGGCCGCCGTGGGTGCGCTGAACATCACGCTCACCTGGTATTTTTCTACCAGCTTCCACCAGATGCCGGCGTCCGGGCGGGTCGGCAGACCCTCGTACATGATGGTCGCCATGCCGGCAATCAGCGGGCCATAGATGATGTAGCTGTGGCCCACCACCCAACCGATGTCGGAGGTGGAGAAGTAGGTCTCGCCGGGCTTGCCCATGTAGATGTGCTGCATGCTGGCGGCCAGGGCCACGGCATAGCCAGCGGTGTCACGCTGCACGCCCTTGGGCTTGCCGGTGGTGCCGCTGGTGTACAGGGTGTAGCTGGGATGGGTGGACTCGACCCACTCGCAGGGCACCTGGGTGTCTGCATGCCGTTCGCGCCAAGCGGCGTAGTCTTCATCCCGCCCAGAGACGCGGGTGAACGGACTCAAACCCCGGTCCACCATCAGGACTTTGGCTGGCTTGTGAACTGCCAGCGCTACGGCTTCATCCAACAAGGGCTTGTAGGGCACCACCTTGCCGCCACGGCTGCCCGCGTCGGCACTGATGATGAGCACCGGCTCGGCATCGTCGATGCGACTGGCCAGACTGACACTGGCAAAACCACCAAACACCACCGAGTGCAAGGCACCGATGCGGGCGCAGGCCAGCATGGCAAACGCGGCTTCCGCAATCATCGGCATGTAGATCAAGACGCGATCGCCCTTTTTCACATCCAGGGACACCAGCGTTGCGGCCATTCGCTGAACTTCCGCGTGCAGCTCAGCAAAGCTGTAGCAACGCTCCTGGTTGGTTTCGGTGGAAACAAAAATCAGGGCGTTCTGGTTGGCGCGAGCTGCCAGGTGGCGATCCACCGCGTTGTGGCAGAGGTTGGTGGTGCCACCCACGTACCAGCGGGCAAAAGGCGGATGGCTGTAGTCGCAAATCTGCTGCGGCTGCACGTTCCAGTCGATCAAGGCGGCTTGTTCGGCCCAAAAGCCCTCGCGGTCGTCGATGGAACGGCGGTAGAAATCGGCAAAAGCGGCCATGGCAGTCTCCGGTGTTGTTGTGGGCGGGCTGATGCACCAGGGGCAGCAGGCGTAGCAGGAGCAGCAGGAGCAACGGACGAAATTGGGCGACCAAGGACTGACAGATGCCTGACGCAACAACCATCGCAGGATCGTAAGCTGCATCTGAGACTGCAACCCCAAGCACAACAGCTGGTTGCAGCCCTTGCTTCCACAGCCTGGGTTGCTCCCCTTCAAGGGGGTTAGCCATGTTGACCCGCAAGCGGCCACTGGTATCCTGGCCCGCCCATGTCATTCTCGACCTTGCCGCCTTTGCTTCGTTTCTTGCGCCTGGCGCCGCTGGCCATCTTGTGGCTCATCTTGGTTTCGCCCGTGCAGGCTGCGCCCGAGCCCAAGCCCGTCACCAAACCCGAACAAGCGCCGGGAGATGCCGTGTTGCAGCTGCTGCAAGACCGCGGTCTGCTGCCCACCGCCGGCCAGGTCGACGCCAACCCCTTGGTCCAGCAGGTCCGCGACAGCGCCTCTGAACTGGTCATGCAGGCCATGAACTTTTTGGGCGTGCCCTATCGACGCGGTGGCAACACCGTCGACGAAGGCTTTGATTGCAGCGGTTTCACCCGCCATGTGTTCAAGAACAGCATCGGTCTGGTGCTGCCGCGCCGTTCTGACCAGCAGGCTCAGAGCGAGGGCTTGCTGAACGTCAAGCGCGAGGAACTCAAGCCAGGCGACCTGGTGTTTTTCAACACCATGCGTCGGGCCTTTTCGCACGTCGGCATCTACGTCGGTGAGGGCAAGTTCATCCACGCGCCACGAACGGGCGGCGAGGTCCGGGTGGAAGACATGCGCCAGGCCTACTGGTCCAAACGCTTCAACGGTGCACGGCGGGCCGAGGCACCAGCGCCTGAGGCCAGCGGCAGACCCTGATTGGCCAGGCGCGGCCAGCCCAGACCCGCACGGCTTTGAGGGCCGGCCCCGCACGGCACAATGCAGCCATGGGCGAGACCATCATTCCGCTGGCCGATCTGCGTTACCAGGCGCAGTTGCCACGCATTCCATCCGTGGCGCAGCCGGCCACGGGTCTGCTGTCAGACCGCCTGGGGCGGCCCTTGCACGACCTGCGCATTTCGGTCACCGACCGCTGCAACTTCCGCTGCAGCTACTGCATGCCCAAAGAGGTTTTTGACCGGGACTACAAGTTCCTGCCCCAGACCTCCTTGTTGACGTTTGAAGAAATCACCCGCGTGGCGCGGCTGTTTGTCACCCACGGCGTCAGCAAGCTCAGGCTGACGGGTGGCGAACCCTTGCTGCGCAAGCACCTGGAAGTCTTGATCGCCCAACTCGCGGCGCTGCGCACGCCCACCGGGCAGGCGCTGGACATCACGCTCACCACCAACGGCTCGCTGTTGGCACGCAAGGCGCAAGCCCTGCGTGACGCCGGCCTGCAGCGGGTGACGGTGAGCCTGGACGCCCTGGACGACGCGGTCTTCAAGCGCATGAACGATGTGGACTTCCCGGTCTCGGATGTGCTGGCGGGCATTGAAGCCGCACAGCGCGTGGGCCTGGCACCGATCAAGATCAACATGGTGATCAAGCGCGGAACCAATGACCAAGAGATCGTGCCGCTGGCGCGTCACATGCGTCAGCACTGCGGGCCCGGCGTGGTACTGCGGTTCATCGAATACATGGACGTCGGGGCAACCAACGGTTGGCGCATGGACGAAGTGCTGCCCTCGGCCCAGGTGGTGCAGCGCTTGTCAGACGTGTTTCCGTTGGAGCCCTTGGCGCCCAGTGCGGCTGGAGAAACTGCACAACGTTGGCGCTATGCCGACGGCGCAGGCGAGGTGGGCGTGATCAGCAGCGTCACGCAGGCCTTTTGCCAGGACTGCAATCGCGCCCGGCTGTCCACCGAGGGCAAGCTCTTCCTTTGCCTGTTTGCCAACCAGGGGCACGACCTGCGCGCCCTGCTGCGCGGTGCCTATTCCGACGAACAGATCGTCGGTGCCTTGGGCTTGATCTGGGGCGAGCGGGACGATCGGTATTCCGAGCTGCGCGCTGCCCAAGCCGCCGATTCTGGCAGCGGCGGCCGGCGGGTGGAGATGCATTACATCGGGGGTTAGCAGCCAGGCTTTCGCTGCTGCGCCTGCCTGGTCACCTTCGCGGTCTTTCAACCCTTGGGCGCTGGCTTGCGAATGATGGTTCGCTGGAACCAGGCCTCGTTCATGCGCCCCAAAAAGTCAGCGTCCAGGCTGTAGCCCGACTTGTCACCGATGACCGACTCGCTGCCACAACGCGGGCACAACGCGGTGCCCGAGCTGGCCGAATCCGGGTTGTCAAAGTTGCTGACATCCAAGCCCGCCCAGGCCACGATCTCGTCGGGCACAAAGGTTTGCATGCAGCAGTAGCAGCCGCAGACTTTGCTGGCCTCAATTTCGGCTTGGTTGGCGGTGGCGTGGCGCGTGGCAGCCAGTAGATCGGTCATGGTAGACGTACTTTCGTGAGTTCCAAAGTCGCTGGGCCGCGCTACACAGGGCGACAGGTCCAGGCCGGATGTTGTCACAAGCGCCCGTCCTGGGGCCGATCTGCGCCGGTCGCGGCCACGTCAGTCACAACCAAATGCGCAGGCCGCGCCTGGGCCACCAGGTGGGCAATGCTGTTCGCGTAGTACTGCAGCAAGGGGGCTTCGGTGAGCACGGGTGTGAAGATGCCTTGCTGGTCCAACACCAGGTGGCGTTGCACCAGCATGCGCAGACCCGCTTCGATGGCGTAGTCCCAGTCCGCGCGCGGCAGGTACAAGCGGGCACCGCGGTCTTGAAGTTGTTGAACCAGAGCGCCCACCTCAGCCTTGATCTCAAACCCGCTGCGGGAGCGCGACAGGTCTTGCACCATGACGGAAGCCACCAAGGGCACAGGCAGCACCGGTATCAACTGCCCAACCTGGGCCATCAAGTGCCGGCCCAGCGCCGCCACTTCAGCCTGGCGTTGCTCCTTGGGCAGGTCCTCCAACACCACACCACGCATCTGCGTCCAGGACCTCACGGACAGCGGCGTACCGAAGTTCACGCAGGCGTAGCCAAAACGATGCCAGCGACTGCGCAGCAGCAAACCCAGCTGGCTGAACACAAAACCCAGCGTGCGGCCCACGGTGGCCAGACGCCCCAGTCGAGGCGCGGTGGCGTCACCGCTGCGCAACTGCGTGCGGTCTTCCAGCACGCGGTCGTAGTTCAGACCCAGTGGCACAAAGACCAGGTCACGCGGGCCGTCGTTGCGGTAACCCCGCAGCATGTAGTCAATGACGCCAAAGCGGGGTTCGCGCAGGGCACCATCTTTTGTCAACCCGCCCTCGGGGTACACCGCCTGCGTCACGCCCGCTTCGGTGGCCATGGCAATGTAGCGTTCCAGCACCCGGCGGTAGAGGTCGTCCTTGGAGTTGCGGCGAACAAAGTAAGCGCCCATGGCGCGAATCAGTTGTCGCAAGCCAAACACCTGCGCCCACTCGCCCACGGCGTAGCTCAGTGCCGCACGCTCGGCGGCCAGGTAGCTGGCCACGATGTAGTCCATGTTGGAGCGGTGATTCATCACAAACACCACCGTGGCGTCGGCCGGGATGGCTTCCAGCCCGGCGTCGTCGGTGTAGCCGATGCGCACCCGGTACAGGGCCTGGGAAACGCGCTTGCCGATCCAGTAGCCGATGCGGAAGTACACATAGGCGTTGAAGGCCGGAACGATCTCGCGCGCGTAACGTTGCACCTGGTCCAGCGCCACCTCGCGTGGCATGCCGCGTTCATCCGCAAAGGCCTGGGCCGCCTGCTGAACCTTGTCGTCGAAGATCAAGCGGTCGATCAGCACCTGACGGCCGATCTGCTGAAACGGCCGCACATGGATCTTCAGCCGCTGCCCCACTTCGGCCAGAACCTTGGCGGCGCGACTGCGGATGTACCAGCGCATGCTGGGCAGCAGCAGGCGGTCGAGCAGCGCCCACAGAGCCAGCAGGCCCACCACCAGCGCCAGCCACAAAGGAACATGGACGCTGGTGAACATGGTTCAGCCGCTCAATCCGCGCCGGCTTCTGACAGCGACGGCGTCTTGATCTCGCCCGGGATGCGCTGGCGCGCAAACAGCGTGTAGATGGTGGGCACCACAAATATGGTCAGCAAGGTGCCCACGCTCATGCCACCCACGATGACCCAACCAATCTGTTGCCGGCTTTCAGCGCCAGCGCCGGAAGCCAGCGCCAAGGGCACCGCACCCAGGACCATCGCGCCAGTGGTCATCAAAATGGGGCGCAGACGCAGGCTGGAGGCCTCGGTCACCGCTTCCATGACGCTCCTGCCTTGTTGGCGCAGCTGGTTGGAAAACTCGACGATCAGAATGCCGTGTTTGGTGATCAACCCCACCAGCGTGATCAGTCCAATCTGCGAAAACACATTCAAGGTGCCACCTGACAACTGCAGGGCCGCCAGGGCACCCACCATCGACAAGGGCACCGACAGCAGGATCACAAAAGGATCGATGAAGCTTTCAAACTGAGCCGCCAGCACCAGGAAGATGAAAACCAGGGCCAACACAAACACCAGGCCCAAAGAGCCCGAAGATGACTTGAACTCACGGCTCACACCGTTGAGCTCGGTGGCGTAGCCCACCGGCAGCACGCGGGCCGCTGCTTCGTCCATGAACTTCAACGCTTCGCCCAAGGAATAACCGGGCGTCAGGTTCGCGGTGATGCTGACCGAGCGGCGCTGGTTGAAGTGATTCAACTCACGCGGGCTGACCGCCTCGCGCACCTTGACCAGGCTGGACAGCGGCACCATGGTCTCACCGCGGCCGCGCACAAAGAGTTTTTCGATGTCCTCGGGCGTGGCGCGGCCACGCTCGGACAGCTGAACCAGCACGTCGTATTGCTCGGCGTCGCGTTTGTAGCGCGTGACCGCCCGCCCGCCCAGCATGGTTTCGACGGTGCGTGCCACGGCCTCCACCGAAACGCCCATGTCAGCGGCCCGGGCCCGATCAACCTCCAGAAAGATCTCTGGCTTGTTCAGTTGCAAGTCGCTGTCGGGCTGCACGATGCCGGGGTTCTTCTGCATCTCGGCGATCATGGCCTGGCCCACGCGGGCCATGTTCTGGTAGCTGTCGCTGCTGACCAGGACAAAGTTGATCGCCCGTTCGCGAAAACCCTGCCCCAAGCTGGGTGGCGTGACCGGGAACACGGTGACCCCAGGCAAGCCCATGAACTGCGGCAACAGCTTGCGCGCCAACTCGGCGGTGCTCACGTTGCGGTCCTCCCAGTCCACCGTGCGCAGCACGCCAAAAGCGGTCGACACCTGGCCCCCGCCCATGAACATGAACCGGCGGTCGAATTCGGGGTACTGCGATGTGATGCGTTCCAGCGCGTCCAGGTAGCGCGCGGTGTACTCCAGCGTGGCACCGTCGGGCGCGCGGATCGGCATGGCGATCACACCGCGGTCTTCCAACGGCGACAGTTCACTCTTGGAGGTGCTGAACAGATACCAGCTGCCGCCCGCAGAGGCCAGCATGACCAGCACCAAGAGCCAGCGGTGCGACAACGACCACCTCAGGGCCCGGGTGTACAGGCCGGTGGTTTTGAGCAGCGCGGCTTCCATGCCACGGTCAAAACGCCCCGGCTTGGGGTTGTGGCGCAGCAACTTGCTGCACAACATGGGCGTCAGCGTCAGCGCCACGAAGCCCGATACCAGCACCGCGCCTGCCAGCGTCAGCGCAAACTCGCTGAACAAGCGCCCCGTGCGCCCGGGCGTGAAGGCCAACGGCGCAAAAACGGCCACCAGGGTCAACGTCATGGCCACCACCGCGAAGCTGATTTCGCGCACGCCCTTGATGGCGGCCTGGAACGGCTCCATGCCGGCTTCGATGTAGCGGTAGATGTTCTCCAGCACCACGATGGCGTCGTCAACCACCAAACCGATGGCCAGCACCAGGGCCAGCAACGTCAGCGTGTTGACGGTGAAGCCCGCCAAGGCAATCAGCGCAAAAGCGCCAATCAGGCTGACCGGAATGGTCAGCAAGGGAATGATCGACGCGCGCAACGTGCGCAGGAAAACAAACACCACCAAGGCCACCAACACCACCGCCTCGATCACCGTGCGGTAGACCGACTTGATGGAGCGGTCGATGAAGACCGACAGGTCGTTGGCCTGCACCACCGTCACGCTGGCTGGCAAGTCACGCTGAATCTTGGGCATCAGCGCCTTCACGCCAGCAGCCACTTCCAGTGGATTGGCGGTGGCGTTGCGGATGATGCCGGTGCTGATGCTGGGCACGCCGTTCAAGCGCACGCGGCTGCGTTCACTGGCGGCGGCCTCCTGCACGCGCGCGACGTCGCGCAGTCTGATGGTGTAGCCGCCCACGGTCTTGAGCGCGATCTCGTTGAACTGGGCCACCGTGTTGAGGTCGGTGCGCGCGGTGACGCTGAACTCGCGTTGCTGGCTTTCGATGCGGCCGGCTGGCACTTCCAGGTTTTGCCGCCGCACGGCGTCTTCCACGTCCTGTACGGTCAACTTGTAGGCGGCAAGCTGGTCGGGGTCGATCCAGATGCGCATGGCAAATTTGCGGTCACCCCCCACTTGCACGTCGGCCACGCCCGGCACGGTCTGCAGCCGCGGCTTGACCACGCGGTTGATCAGGTCGGTGAGTTCCAGCGTGCCCATGGTCTCGCTGGTGTAGGCCAGCCAGATGGTGGGGGTGGCGTCGGCCTCGACCTTGGCGATGATGGGCTCGTCCACCGCTGCGGGCAGCCGGCCTCGCACGCGGGCGACGCGGTCGCGCACCTCAGCGGCGGCCGTGTCGGGGTCCTTCGTGAGTTTGAAGCGCACCGTGATCTGGCTGCTCTCGGTGCGCGAGACGCTGGTCATGATGTCCACGCCGTCGATGCCCGCAATGGAGTCTTCCAAGGGCTTGGTGACCTGAGACTCGATGACCTCGGAGGACGCTCCCAAGAGCCGAGTCGAAACGTTGACCAAAGGCTCGTCGATGCGGGGGTACTCGCGCAAGCTGAGTTGCTTGAACGAAACCAAGCCCACCAAGATCAGCAGCAAGGACATCACACAGGCCAGCACTGGACGGCGGATCGAGGTTTCCGAGAGCTGCATGGCTGGCTCCTCAATCAGGGTTGCGCAGGGGCTTTGGCGCCCGAGGCCGAGGCCGACGGCCCGCCCGGCACACCAGCGCCGGGTGCGCCTGTTGCGCCAACAGCGCCAGCAGATCCACTGGGACTCCCAGGGCCCGCGGGGCTGGCAGACTTGCCCGGGTCACTGGTCTTGCCACCTTTGCCAGCGCCTGCTTGGGCGAGGTCGATCACCCGAACCGGCACGCTGTCAGCACGCATCAGACGGCCGTGGCCTGCGGTGACCAGCAGGTCACCGGGCTTGACGCCTTCCAAAATCTCGACCTGGCCGGGCAGACGCAGCCCCAGTTTGGCCTCCAATCGCTGCGATGCCTGCTTGCCATCGGCGCCCGCCACGACCTTGAAGATGAACTGTTTGGCGCCCACCGGCACCAGCGCTTCTTCGGGCACCACCACGGCGCCTTCACGCGTTGAAAACACCACGCGCGGACGGGCAAACATGCCGGGGCGAAGCACCGTCCCCGGGTTGGCGACCTGAGCCAACACCTGCAGGGCTCGGCCATTGGCATCCACCTGCGAGTCCACCGCCTGAACACGCCCTTTGAAAGTGCGCCCTGGCATGGCATCCACGGCCACGTCCACCGCCTGCCCCGCCCGCAAGCGGCCAGCAAAGCGTTCCGGCAAGGCAAACTGCACCGTCAATGCCGACAGGTCTTCGATGTTGACGATGTCGGCGCCGTCTTTCAGGTAGTCGCCCACGTCCACCACCCGCAGACCGGCCGTGCCGTTGAAGGGCGCCATGACCTTCATGCGTTGAACCTGGGCTTGCGCAAGGGCCACCTGCGCATCGGCCACCTGCAGGGCGGCCGCGTTCTGGTCCACCGCGCTTTGGCTGACAAAGTTCTGCGCCAGCAGCTCACGGCTGCGTTGCAAGTTGGTGCGCGCAATGCTGGCCTGTGCCTCGGCCTGCTTGAGCTGGGCTTGCTGCAGCGCATCGTCCAACTGCACCAGCAGTTGACCCTTGCTCACCCGGGCGCCGTCGGCAAAACCCAGACGCGCGATGCGGCCGCTGGTCTCAGGGCGCAGCATGACACCCTGCGCCGACTTGAGAGAACCGACGGCCTGGACTTCGTCGGTAAGGGTGACCGCTTGAGCGCGGCCCACTTCAACGGCTGCGGGACCGCCGGCTCCGCCCGGACCACCCGGCCCGGGACCGGCTGCACCACCAGGTCCACCCGGTCCGCGGCTGGGGCCTGCGCCTGCGGGCCCACCGGTCGACGCGGCCATGGCCGACTTGTCGGCACCGGCGCTGGGCGATTTCTGCCACCACCACGCCGCACCTCCAGCCAAGGAAATTCCGAGCACGGCCACCACGGTGTGAAGCTTCTTCAAGGGGATCTCTCGTCCAGCTTTGGGCAATGTTGAACTGTAACCAATGACCGCTGCTCAGCGCAGCGCGGGGTTGTCCGGTTCAGAGCACCGAATCAACCCCTTGGTTGGCCAGGCGATCGGCACGTTCGTTGCCCGGGTCGCCCGAGTGGCCCTTGACCCAACGCCACTGCACTTTGTGACCGGCGTTGAGCTCGTCCAGGCGCTGCCAAAGCTCGACGTTCTTGACCGGCTTCTTGTCGGCCGTCTTCCAGCCGCGCGCCTTCCAGCCGTGGATCCAGATGGTGATGCCGTTCTTCACGTACTCGCTGTCGGTGTAGACGATGACCTCGCAGCGCCGCTTGAGCGAGGCCAGCGCTTCGATCACCGCCGTCAGTTCCATGCGGTTGTTGGTGGTGAGCTTGTCGCCGCCAAAAAGCTCGCGCTCGGCGTCACCGCTGCGCAGCCAGGCACCCCACCCCCCGGGGCCCGGGTTGCCACGGCAGGCGCCGTCGGCGTAAATCAGCACCTCTGTTTTGGCCGTCTCGGTCATCAACACTCCATGTCGGCGCTGTCAAGCTGGCGATTGGCCACCACAGCCGGTGCGGCTTTGGACTTTCGCCGTTCTTTACGTGCCAAGCCCACCAGACGCATGCCGCGCACCCGCTTGACGGCCTCGACAAAATACACCGCGCCCAGCACCGGCCACCAGCGGTCGCCAACGGTGTCCATCCATTCAAACCTCTGCAGCCACGCCTGAGACTTCAAAGGCGGCCGCCAGCAACCAAAGCGCGCACTTTCAACTTCGAAACTGAGCAGCCGCAGCCAATCGCGCAGGCGCCAGTAGCCGATGAATTCCCCAGCGCTGGGCAAGTAGAGACTTTGGCTGCGCCCGAGTCCAACCCGCCGCTTGGCGTGGCCCAGGTGCTGGCGCAACCCCCACAGGCTGGCTGGGTTGAAGCCGGCAATCACCAGCCGCCCTTCAGGCACCAAAACCCGTTCGACCTCGCGCAGCGTATGGTGGGGATCTCGAGACAATTCCAAGGTGTGCGGCAACACCACCAGGTCCAGGCTGGCGTTGGGAAAGGGCAAGGCATCGAGGTCGCAATGCAGGGCGATGGGATCGGGAGCCGCCAGCGTGGTGATCTGGTGGTCCAGCGGCGGGGGCATCATGATCGCCTGCGGTTGGTACAAGTTTTCACTGCCAACCCAGCGGTGGGGCATACGATTGGCTCTGAGCGTTTCCACTTCGGGCAAGCCCAGTTGCAGGGCGTGATAGCCAAATGCATCGGTCACCGCATGGTCCAAACGGTCTTGTTCCCAGGCCAACAGGTATCGTCCCGCAGCCGTGTTCAGCCAGGACCCCAACTCCATAATCGAGTGCTCTCGCGTCATGAATCTTTTAGCGCTGCCCGCCTTCGCCGACAACTACATCTGGATGTTGCATGACGGCGCGCGCGCCGTGGTTGTAGACCCCGGCGATGCCGCGCCTGTGGTCGATGCACTGGAGCGTCTGCAACTCCAACTGGCCGGCATTCTAGTGACCCACCACCACGCCGACCACACGGGTGGGGTCGACGCCCTGCGGCCCCGTTTGCAGGGTCCCGTGTATGGGCCCGCCCGCGAACGAATTCCCGAGCCCTTCGTGGCGCTGAAGGAAGGCGACACGCTGCAAATCCTGGACTTGAATTTCCGGGTCATCGATGTGCCGGGCCACACGTCCGGGCACATTGCTTATGCCGAAGATTCAGCGGACTCCCCACTGCTGTTCTGCGGTGACACGCTGTTTTCCGCCGGATGCGGTCGGCTCTTCGAAGGCACGCCCGCACAGATGCACCAATCCCTGTCCAAGCTGGCGGCCCTGCCAGCCAGCACCCGGGTCTGCTGCACCCACGAGTACACCTTGTCCAACCTTCGTTTCGCGGCGGCTGTGGAGCCCGACAGTTCAGCCATTCAGGCGCACCAACGGCACTGCGAATCACTGCGCGCCGAAGGCTTGCCCACGCTGCCTTCCAGCATGGCCCTGGAGCGCCGCATCAACCCGTTCTTGCGTTGCAACGAACCCGCTGTGGTGCGCGCGGTTCAAGCACAAGGTGAGGTCCACGACTCGCCTGTGGACGTTCTTGCCGCACTGCGCGGGTGGAAGAACCGTTTCTGATGCGAGCGCTGACAGCCCCCGTGCAGGCTTGGCTGATGGCGGCGGCTGTGTTGCTGGCCTGTGGCCCCAGCGTCGCCACGGCGCAGACGGGCGAGTCCGGCACCCCCGTAACCACCACGGCTGCGGAAGCGCCCAAAGCGCCCACTGCAACGACACCCGGAACGAAAACACCCGAAGCAGCGACACCTGATGCAGCCACGGCGCCCGACGCAACAGCCTCGGCACCCGAGGCCATTGCGCCAGCAATCATCGCCAACCCAGCACCGCCCAGAGTCCGACTCGACCGCGATCAAGACGCAGAGCGCGGCAGCTTGTGGACCCGGCTGCGCGGCGGTTTGAACATGGCCGACCTGGAAGGCGACCGGGTGGCCAAGTGGGAGCAGTTTTACGCACGCCAACCCGAGTACGTTCAACGCATGGTGGGGCGTGGCGGGCGTTACCTGTTCCACATCGTTGAAGAGGTCGAGCGGCGCCAGATGCCGGCCGAACTGGCGTTGCTGCCCTTCATCGAAAGTGCCTTCAACCCGCAGGCGATGTCG
>JAYVSX010000327.1:0-7666 GCA_043774975.1 Rubrivivax sp. | reverse complement strand
CCGGTGCCGGGGGCCATGCGGGAGTGAAGAGCCCGTTCGCGCTGATCCAGGAAATCCGCCAGTGGTTCGACGGCCCGGTGGCGCTGTCCGGTGCGATCGCGACGGGTGGCGCCGTGCTGGCGGCGCATGACAAGGCCCACCCTGACTCACCCGCCGCGCCCTTTGCCATCAACCAGATCGTGCACAAGAGCAACGACCGCCTGGAGCACGACATGCAGGTTTGCGCCAAGTACAAGGTGCCGATCATCATCACCAGCCTGGGCGCGCGCGAAGACGTGAACCGCGGGGTGCAGGCCTGGGGTGGCGTGGTCTTGCACGACGTCATCAACAACGTCTTTGCGCACAAGGCGATTGAAAAGGGCGCCGACGGCTTGATTCCGGTGGCGGCCGGCGCCGGCGGCCACGCCAGCGTGAAAAGCCCGTTTGCCATGGTGGCCGAAATTCGCGAATGGTTTGGCGGCCCGGTGGTGCTGTCGGGTGCCATCTCTTCGGGTGGCGCCGTCCTGGCCGCGCAGGCCATGGGCGCTGACTTGGCGTACATCGGCTCGGCCTTCATCGCCACCGAAGAAGCACGTGCGGTGGACGGCTACAAGCAGATGATCACCGCGTCCAATTCCGACGACATCGTCTACAGCAACTTCTACACCGGCATCCACGGCAACTACCTCAAGGGCAGCATCCGCAACGCTGGCATGGACCCCGAAAACCTGCCCCAGAGCGACCCCAGCAAAATGAACTTCGCCAGCGGCGAAGGCGCCAGCACCGCCAAGGCCTGGAAGGACATCTGGGGCTGCGGCCAGGGCATCGGCGCCATCCGCGAGGTGCTGCCAGCCGCTGAGCTGGTGGCCCGTTTCAAGCGCGAGTACGCCGAAGCCAGAGCGCGCCTGTTGGCGGCATGATGGCCATGACCGCCATGACTGCCACCAACAGGCGCGGCCCGACCCGCTGCCTTGGCTGGCACGATGGCACGCTGGCGACAGCGGTTGCTGAGCCCGCATGTCATCATTTCCACCGCTGCTAGAAAGCCTTGATATGACGCAAGACCTGCTGGAATCCACCGCCCACGGCATCACCACCTTGACCATGAACCGGCCGCAGGCGCGCAACGCCTTCAGCCGCGACATGATCGAAGCGCTGGCCGAAGCGCTGCCGCGCCTGGCCACCGACCCGGCCGTGAGGCTGGTGGTGCTGACTGGGGCAGGCGGCGCCTTCTGTGCGGGCGGTGACGTCAAGGGTTTTGCCAAGAACGCAGCAGGTGCACCCGCGGTGATGGGCTTTGACCAGAAGGTTGCCGACTTGCGCGCGCGCATGGAAGTCAGCCGCTGGCTGCACGAAATGCCCAAACCGACCTTGGCCGTGATCCCCGGCGCCGCTGCCGGCGCTGGCCTGTCGCTGGCCCTGGCCTGCGACCTGCGCATCGCAGCCGACGACGCCAAGCTGACCACCGCGTTTTCCAAGATCGGCCTGTCGGGCGACTTTGGTGGCAGCTACTTCTTGAACCACCTGGTGGGCGCGGCCAGGGCGCGGGAGCTTTACTTCACGGGCGAAGTTTTGCGTGGCAGCGAAGCCCAGAAAATCGGCCTGGTCAACCGCTGCGTGCCGGCAGCCCAGCTGAGCGACGCCGCCAGCGCCTGGGCGACTGAACTGGCCGCATTGCCCACGGTGGCCGTGGGCTACATGAAGCGCAACCTCAACACCGGCCTGCGAGGCTCGCTGCACGACGTGCTGGACGCCGAGGCCATCCACATGGTGCGCACCTTTGAGACCGACGACCACAAAGGCGCAGCGGCGGCCTTTGTCGAAAAGCGCGCGCCGCGGTTTACTGGCCAGTGAATTGCTGACCGCAGCAGCCGTTTGTGAGATGCTGGCCAGGCTTGCCGCGCAGCGTGTTGCCAGCCTGACCGCTTTACCCGCCTGACCGGAATTAGCCGCCTCAACCCCACCAACCGCCCGAGACACCCCATGAAGATT
Source organism: Rubrivivax sp. (assembly GCA_043774975.1). Lineage (GTDB taxonomy): Bacteria > Pseudomonadota > Gammaproteobacteria > Burkholderiales > Burkholderiaceae_C > Rubrivivax. Next base: position 5,695 of record JAYVSX010000327.1, on the reverse strand, counting down.
CCATCCCTGAAGGAAGTAGTCAGCGCCGAAGAATGGCAACTGCGCGTGGACCTGGCGGCAGCCTACCGACTGGTGGCCGCTTACGGCTGGAGTGACCTGGTCTTCACGCACATTTCTGCGCGCATGCCCGGCACCGAGCACAACTTTCTGATCAACCCCTACGGCTTGATGTTTGACGAGATCACGGCCAGCAGCCTGGTGCTGATCGACCAAAGCTGCAACAAGTTGCGCGAGTCGCCCTTCCCTGTAAACCCGGCGGGTTTCACCATCCACAGCTGCATCCACGAGGTGCGTGACGATGCCGGCTGTGTGCTGCACACCCACAGCCGCGCCGGTGTGGCGGTCAGTGCACAAAAGGCCGGCGTGTTGCCGTTGAGCCAGCAGTCGACCTTAATTTTGAATTCGCTGGCGTACCACGACTACGAAGGCATCGCGCTGCACGCCGACGAAAAGCCGCGCCTGCAGGCCGACCTGGGCCGCGCCAACTTCCTGATGCTGCGCAACCACGGTTTGTTGACCGTGGGCCGCACCATCCAGGACGCCTTTTTGAACATGTACTTTTTCGAGAGCACCTGCCGCATCCAGATCGATGCGCAGTCGGGCGGCACGGCGCTCAACCTGATTGGCGCCGGCCCCATCGCGGCCAATGCCAACGTGGGCAAGACGGCCACCGCAGGCCAAGGCTCCAACCTGGCTTGGCCCGCACTGCTGCGCAAGCTCAACCGCGAAAACCCCGGCTACGACACTTGAACCCAGCCCCGGGCCAGCCGTCGGCACCTGATGCCGACGCGGCGGCCGACGCCACGCAGCAGCGGCTGCTGACCGGCCCCATCCTGCCCACGCTGCTGCGCTTTGCGCTGCCCAACATGGCGGCCATGCTGGCCAGCGCGGCGGCGGCCATGATCGAGACCGCTTTGGTGGGCAGCATGGGTGTGCCGTCGCTGGCCGGCATGGCGCTGGTTTTTCCCTTCGTCATGCTGCAACAGATGCTGTCGGCCGGCGCCATGGGCAGTGGCGTTTCGTCGGCCATCAGCCGGGCCCTGGGCGCGGGCGACACTGCGCGCGCCAACGCCTTGGCGGTGCATGCGCTGTGGATTGGCGTGTTGTCAGGGCTGGCCATCATGGCGCTGATGTTGCTGTTCGGACCGGCCCTGTTCGCGCTGCTGGGTGGCAGCGGTGAAACGCTGAAGCAGGCGGTGGCCTATTCCAACGTGGCTTTTTTGGGTTCGGTGGGCGTCTGGGTGCTGAACACCTGTGCGTCGGTGGTGCGCGGCAGCGGCAACATGCGCGTGCCGTCGGCCACCTTGCTGGTGGTCGCCGTCACCCAGGTGCTGGTCGGTGGTGCGTTGGGGCTGGGTTGGTGGGGGCTGCCACGCGGTGGCATGGCGGGTTTGGCGGTGGGTCAGGTGGTGGCCTACCTGGGTGGCGCGCTGTTCCTGCTAAGTTACCTGCACCGTGGGCGTGCGCGTTTGCGGCTTCGCTTGCGAGCCACCCCACTGCAGCGGCGCTTGATGGCCGATATCTTGCGCGTCGGCGCGGTGGCCTGCCTGTCACCGTTGCAGACCGTGCTGACCATTCTGGTGCTGACCTGGCTGGTGGCCCGCTTTGGCACCAACGCATTGGCCGGCTACGGCATTGGCACGCGCTTGGAGTTTTTGCTGGTGCCGATTGCCTTTGCCATTGGCGTGGCCTCGGTGCCGCTGGTGGGCATGGCCATCGGTGCCGGGCGTGTCGAGCGGGCGCGGCGCGTGGCCTGGGTGGCTGGCGCAGTGTCCTTTGTCGGCTTGGGCGTGCTGGGGCTGTTGCTGGCTGCGTGGCCCGACGTCTGGAGCCAGCTTTTCACCCAGGACGCTGCGGTGCTGGCCTCGGCGGCCACCTACTTCCAGTGGGCCGGCTTGGGCTATGGCTTGTTTGGTCTGGGCTTGTGCCTGTACTTCTCGTCCCTGGGCGCGGGCCAGGCCGTTGGGCCGGTGTTGGCGGGCACCGTGCGGCTGGCTGTGGTGGCCGTGGGCGGGTGGTACCTGACGCAGACGCAAGCCGAGCCTTGGACCATCTTTGCCTTGGCGGGGGCGGGCATGGCGATTTACGGCGCGGCGATGGCTGCCATCGTGCACCTCACACCTTGGGGCGCCAAGGGCTGAATCGCCCGCGCAAAGCGCGGCCCGGCATCAGTTGACCTGTCAAGCGCGCCGAGCGACCTGCGCGATGGCGTCGGCAAAACGCGGCAGCAGTTGCACCGGCAGGTCGTGCCCCATGCCCGGCACGATGTCCACCGTGGCGCCAGCAATCCGCGCCCCCAGGTCATGCCCGGCACCCACCGGCACCAAGGGATCGGCCTGGCCGTGGATGACGCAGGTGGGCGACTGGATGCGCGCCACCAGCGCCGAGCGGTCGCCATCGGCCACCACGGCCGCCAGTTGGCGCGCTGTGCCCGCTGGCCGCCAGGCCCGAGTCACGCTGTCCAGCAGACGTTGACGCAGACGCTCGGGCTCAGCTGGGAAGGACGGGCTGCCGATCAGCTGCAAGATTTTTTGCAGGTGGGCCACCACCGCCTGCGGATCCGCACCATCGGGCCGCGCCAGCAGCACCTTTTGCACCGACCACCTGGCTTGCGGCAATCGGCGGGCGCCGGTGGTGGTCATCATCAGGGTCAGGCTCTTGACGCGCTCAGGGTGTTGCGCGGCCAGGTGCTGGGCAATCATGCCGCCCATCGAAGCACCGCAGACATGCACCCGTTGCAGGCCCATGGCGTCCAGCACACCCAAGGCATCGGCGGCCATGTCGCCCAGGCTGTAAGGCGAGCGCACTGGCAGGTGGACCCAGTGGCGCAGCGCCGCCAACCCCAGGTTGGGCACGCCCCGGTGGTCAAAGCCCTGGCTCAGGCCGGCGTCGCGGTTGTCCAGCCGCAGGACCCGAAAGCCACGCGACACCAGCAGCTGCACCAGCTCGTCGGGCCAGCCCGTGAGCTGCATGCCCAGGCCCATGATCAACAGCAGCGGCTCGGCGTTGGCCGGGCCCTGGTCGTCCAGCTCGATGTGGATGCCGTTCGAAGCGATTTGCATCTACAGGGAAGAGCTGGCTTGCAGCGGTGAATGGTGGGTGACCTTGAAGAACCACTTGCGCGCGCCCTTGACGTCAAATTTCTTCCAACGCCGCGGGTCTTGGGCCAGGCGGTCGGCAATGGCGTAGAGCGCCAGCGGGTTCATGCCCATGCCCACGTGGCTGGCGTGGACCTCGATGTTTTCGGTGTGGGGCGCGGCCGCGTTGATGCTGCACTGCCAGGCCACCACGCCGTCGGTCTTGCTGTAGATGCTGGTGGTGGGGCATGCGGGCGGCTGGGCGATGGTTTCGACCAACTCGTGGTCGTGCACCGACTGGCCACTGACCAGCTCATAAAACCGCCACGCGTTGGTGGCCCTGGGGTGCCCGGCAAAGGGCGTGCCCAGCGTGATGACGCAGCGGGCCTGGTCGGGCTGCTCTTTGGCAATCTCGCGGGCATAGATGCCACCCAGGCTCCAGCCGATCAGGCTGACCTTTTGCTGGTGGATCTGGGCGGTGCGCAGCACCAGGTCGCGGCAGGCGTCGAGCACGCCGTGGCGTGGACCAAAATTGAAGCCCTGCTTCCAGGCATAAGGCGTGTAGCCGCGGTCACGCAGGAAGTTGCGCAGCGGCGTGGTGCTGATGTCCGACGCGCCCAGGCCGGGGAAGACCATCACCGGGTGGCCATCGCCCACCGGCAAGCGGTTGAGCCAGGGCGCGGCGGCCACCATGGCGGCGTATTCCCAGGGCGCGCGCGCTTCCATCATCATCAACAGTGGCCCTGGCGCCGAGATCAGTTCACTGGCGTCCAGCGGTGCGAAGGGCTGGGGGTGGGGCTGGGGCTGGGGGTGCGGACGGGCTTGGGCTCGAGAAGCGGTCGAGGCCCTGCGCTTGGCGAAAGTCATGCCCGCATTGTCAGCGGGTGCGCGGCTTCTTGACTGGGGCAGACGCCCTAGGTTTTACACGCCCAGGGCCTGTCACCTGCGAGACAGCCGACTTCATGGCCTGGCCCATCAAGCCCCGCACGGCACCGGCCACCGAGCCCTTGACAACACCTGAAACGGCGCCTGACACAGCGCCCTTGAAGGCGCCTTTCATGGCGTCGCCTGCCGCGCCACCCAGTCTGTTGCTGAGCTGCTTGGCGGTGCGGCTGACCATCCCCTCAGTCGCGGGGTCGTCGGATTCACATTCGCCCAGGCGAGGCAAGGCCCGCAGGTCGTCAAAGGCGATCGCGATGGCGTCGGCCAGTTCGCGCACGTCGGGCATGGCCGTGCTGTCGGCCATCAGGCCAAAGTCCAGGCTCTGGTCGTAACTCTGCACGGTGATGTTCAGTGCCATGCCGTGCACGATGGAACACTGCACCAGGCCTGCGCCAAGGCAGCGCGGCCCCGGGCTCACCCTAGCAGCCGCGCCGCCAACGCGGTTAGCCGCGGGCCCCGCTGCGCAGGGCCAGCCATTCGTTGCCGGCCAAGGCGCAGATGACCAGCAGGCCACCACCCAGCACGGCCGTGGTCGGCGCCTCACCAGCGCCCCACCAGGCCCAGGCCACACCAAACAGCACTTCCAGCAAGGCCAGCAGCGAAATCTCGGGGCCGCTGAGCACCCGTGCGACCGCTACCGCCATCAGGCAGGGGATGGCCAACTGCACCACGCCCAACATGGCCAGCAGGCCGATGTCACGGCCGGTGGCGGCAAAGGGCAACGCAAACGGCAAGGTGCCCAAGGCGCAAAGCGCTGCGCCCAACAGCACCGCGGGCAGCATGTCGGTGCCCGCGCCGCTCTGGCCTTTCAGGTGCTGCAGCAAGGTCCAGTTGATGGCAGCGGCCACCGGCACACACAGGGCCACGCCCATGCCCATCAGACTGCGGGCGTCGCCGGCGTTCACCTCATGGCCATACATCCAGGCGATGCCCAGTCCGGCCAATCCGATGGCCGCCCAGGTGCGCGTGGCCAGTTGGTGGCCCAGCGCCAGGCGCGAGGCCAAGGCCGTGAACAGCGGCCCCAGGGCCAGCGTGATCAGGACGTTGGCCACGCTGGTCAGCGTGAGGGCCACCATGAAGGCCGTGAACATCACCGCCCAGCACACGCCCGACAACCACAGCGCCCGACCACCCTGGCGCAGCTGCTGCCACAGGGCAGCGGGGCCACGCATCAAGCCCAGCAGCACCACCAAGGCCAGCACCGTGAAGGCACCGCGCCAAAAGGTGAGCTCGAAGCGGGCCGCGCTTTCCAGGAAGCGCGACACCACGCCGGCAATGCTCCACATCAGCGCGGCCGCCACCATCACCCACACCGCCTGGCGGTGGGTCATGGTGATGCGGCCCTTCTCTGGCATCAAAGCCATGCGTCAAGCCTGCGCATTAGTCGCGGCTGGCGCGCTTGCGGTCGTGCTCTTTCAGGTGACGCTTGCGAATGCGGATGCTCTTGGGCGTGATTTCCACCAGTTCGTCGTCGGCGATGAATTCCACCGCGTACTCCAGCGTGGCGTCGATGGGCGAGGTGACCTTGATCGCGTCTTCCTTGCCGCTGACGCGAAAGTTGGTCAGCTGCTTGGTGCGCGTGGCGTTGACCACCAGGTCGTTTTCGCGGTTGTGAATGCCCACGATCATGCCTTCGTACACCGGGTCATTGGCCTTGACGAACATGCGGCCGCGGT
>JAYVSX010000326.1:0-4350 GCA_043774975.1 Rubrivivax sp. | reverse complement strand
GGCGAGGTACGGGTTCCCAAGGACGGTGAGCGCTACTTTGCGCTGGTGAAAGTGGACCGCGTCAACGGCCTCACGCCCGAGGAGAGCAAGCACAAGATCATGTTCGAGAACCTGACCGCGCTGTTCCCAACGCAGCAGTTCAGGCTGGAACGCGATGTCAAGGCCGAAGAAAACATCACCAGCCGCATCATCGACTTGATCGCGCCGATTGGCAAAGGCCAGCGCGCGCTGCTGGTGGCGCAGCCCAAGACCGGCAAGACGGTCATGATGCAGCACATCGCGCATGCCCTGGTGGCCAACCACCCGGAAATCCACCTGATCGTGTTGCTGGTGGACGAGCGCCCTGAAGAAGTGACCGAAATGCTGCGCACCGTGCGCGGCGAAGTCATCAGTTCGACCTTTGATGAACCCGCGGCACGCCACGTTCAAGTGGCTGAAATGGTGATCGAGCGGGCCAAGCGCCTGGTTGAACTGAAGAAGGACGTGGTCATCCTGCTCGACAGCATCACGCGCTTGGCGCGCGCCTACAACAACGTGCTGCCGTCCAGCGGCAAGGTCTTGTCAGGCGGCGTCGACGCCAACGCCTTGCAGCGACCCAAGCGCTTCTTTGGCGCGGCGCGCAACACCGAAGAAGGCGGTACGCTGACCATCATCGGTACCGCGCTGGTGGACACTGGCTCCAAGATGGACGAGGTGATCTACGAAGAATTCAAGGGCACCGGCAATTGCGAAATCCACCTGGACCGCCGCATGGCCGAAAAGCGCGTCTATCCCAGCATCTTGATCAACAAGAGTGGCACCCGGCGCGAAGAGCTGCTGCTGAAGCCCGAAATACTGCAGAAGAGCTGGATCCTGCGCAAGCTGCTTTATCCGATGGACGAGATCGAGGCCATGGAGTTCATCCTGGAAAAAATGAAGGCCAGCAAGAACAACCACGACTTCTTCGACATGATGCGTCGCGGCGGTTAATCTATACTCCAAGGCTTTTCGCCCCCGGTAAGTACGCTGCAGGCTGTCGTCACAGGTTGACAACAGCGCGGCGCGGCTGCCCAACCACACTGAGGCTCCCATGAAAGACGGCATTCACCCCAACTACCGCGAGATCTGTTTCCAGGACCTCTCCAACGGTTTCACCTTCGTGACGCGTTCATGCGCGCCGACCAAGGACATGATCAAGATGGAAAGCGGCCGTGAACTGCCGCTGATCAAGCTGGAAACCACCAGCGAAAGCCACCCCTTCTACACCGGCACCCAGAAGAGCATTGACAACCTGGGCGGTCGCGTCGAGAAGTTCCGCAACAAGTTTGCGCGCGTCGGCATGAAAAAGAGCAGCGCCGCTGCTGCTGAAGGCAGCGCGGACTGAGTCTGTGGCCCCGCAGCAAGTTGGCCAAAAGGCAGCCTCGGCTGCCTTTTTTGTTTTCCGCATGATTCGGTCATGAACAGTCCCAATCCGGCCTTGGTCACCGCCCGCAGCGCCCGCCGCCTGCCTCGTGTGGCTTTGCTGCTGTTGTGTGCGGCCTATGTGTTGCCCGGACTGGTCGGCCGCGACCCCTGGCGCAGTGCCGATCTGAGTGCCTTCGGCATCATGGCGGCCATGGCCGAAGGCCGCACATCATGGTGGGCGCCGACCTTGGGCGGTGTGGCGGCAGACACTGCCCTGCTCCCGCATTGGCTGGGCGCGCTCTTCATTTCGGCCAGCCAGGGGCTGCTGGAACCTGCGCTGGCAGCACGCCTGCCTTTCGCCGGCTTGCTGGCCTTGACCTTGGTGCTGGTCTGGTACAGCACTTACCTGCTGGCGCGCACCGAAGCTGCGCAACCGGTGGCCTTCGCTTTTGGTGGCGAAGCGGAGCCGGTGGCATATGCCCGCGCCATGGCCGACGGTGGTTTGCTGGCGTTGATGGCCACGTTGGGCCTCTTGTTGCTGGGGCACGAGACCACGCCCGAACTGGCGCAACTTTTTGCCGTGAGCCTGTGCATCTATGGCTTGGCGGCAGCGCCTTTCAGACCCTGGCGGTCGCGCTTGGCGTTGCTACTGGCCTTGCCGCTGTTGGCCGCCAGTGGCGCTCCAGCGATGGCCATGGCGGTCGGTGTGGGCGGATGGCTGGTGTGCAGCCAATCGCGCCTGCCCCAGGTCCGCAACGTGGCTTGGGTGGTGCTGCTGGCCACGCTGCTGGCTGGCTTGGCAGCCTGGGGCCTGGGGGCTTGGCGCTGGCGCGCCCACGGGCTGCAAGCCGCCGACCTGCCGTCGGTGGCGCGTCAGTGGCTCTGGTTCATGTGGCCCGCCTGGCCGTTGGCACTGTGGACCGTGTGGCGCTGGCGTCAACATTTGCTATACCGCCACCTGGCCGTGCCTTTGATGGTGCTTCTGGTCGCTTTGGCTTCGAGCCTCGCCATGGGTGGATCGGATCGGGCATTGATGCTGGGGCTGCCAGCCCTGGCGGTGCTGGCTGCCTTTGCGCTGCCCACGCTCAAGCGCAGTGCTTCTGCCGCGATTGACTGGTTTTCGATGTGCTTCTTTACCCTGGCCGCACTGACTGGCTGGGTGCTCTATGTTTCCGTTCAGACTGGCCTGCCGGCCAAGCCCGCTGCCAACGTCGCAAAGCTGTTTCCGGGTTTCGTGCCTGCGTTTTCCCCCTGGGCGTTGGGTCTCGCCCTGCTGGCCACGCTGGCCTGGATCTGGTTGGTTCGCTGGCGTACGGGACGTCACCAGGACGCGCTGTGGAAGAGTCTGGTCTTGCCCGCTGGAGGCGTATCGCTGATCTGGCTGATGTTGATGACGCTGGGCTTGCAGTTGGTGGACCACGCCCGCAGTCCGAAGGCGCTGGTGGCTCAGCTACAAGCTCACCTGCCACGCGGCGCCTGCGTCGCAGCGCCTGGCATTCCACCGGCCACCGTTGCCGCAATGGAGCAGTTTGGCCGCTGGCGAGTGCTGGCGCAGGCCGACGCGGCCCAGGCGGCGGGTTGCAACCATCTGCTGCGCCTGACCCGTCAGCGCCCTTTGCCTGCAGCGCCCCCGGGTTGGGAACTGATCGGCGAAGCTTTGCGAACCCGCGACAGGGAAGAAGTGACCCAGGTGTTCCGGCGCCTGCCGTGGAGTGCGCCGTGAAGTGTCGTGAAGCAGGCGGCCCTTAAACTGGAATGGTCACTTCGGGGGCCACAGGTTTGCGTCGACGAACCCGCACAGCGGGAAAAATCAATCGAAAGCTGGAGCCCTTGCCGGGCTCGCTCTGCACGTCAATCTCACCGCCATGCCGCTGCACGACATGCTTGACGATGGACAGCCCCAGGCCGGTGCCACCTGTGTCTCGTGAGCGGCTGCCATCGACGCGGTAGAAGCGCTCCGTCAGGCGCGGCAAATGCTCTCGGGCAATGCCGATACCGGTGTCCTGAATCTCCACTTCGCCCGCGCCGTCATCACGCCAACGCCACACCAAACGGACTTGGCCTTGCTCGGGTGTGTAGCGGACCGCGTTGTTGAGGAGGTTGGTGACAGCGCTGAGCAATTCGGGCTCGCTTCCAGCCAACTCGGCCTCGTCCCCCCCTTCCAAAGTCAGGCCGTGACGACCAGCGGAAAGTGCCCGCGCGTCTTCCACCGCACGCCGCAGAACAGCGCCCATGGGCACCCACCGATCAGCGCCTGGCCGAGGGCTGCCTTCCAGTTGTGCCAAGGTCAACAAGTCGGCCACCAGAGCCTGCATACGCCCGGTTTGCTGGTCCATCAAACCGAGTACGCGGTGGCGCTCGGCTTCGGTCAGTGGCAGCTGCGACATGGTCTCCACAAACCCGGCCAGCACGGTGAGCGGTGTTCTGATCTCATGCGACACGTTGGCCACAAAATCGCGACGCATCGCTTCTGCGCGCTCACGCTCGGTGATGTCCTGCGTCAGGATCAGCTTCATGCCCTGACCATACGGTCGAACAAGCACCGACAAACTGGCTTGTCCCGTAGGGGCCTGAAACACGATGGGTTCGTCAAAAACCGCGGTCTGCAGGTAGCTCACAAAGGTGGGGGACCGCACCAGATTGGTCACCCGCTGTTTGCGGTCTCGTGCTGGGTCCAGGTCGAAGTGCAAGGCTGCCACCGAATTGCACCACTCGATGTGATCGCCACTGTCCAACAGCATCACGCCGTTGGGTGATGCTTCGATGGCTGCCAGAAACTGGTCCAGCCGCAGCTGCTCTTGCTGCAGCAGCTGATCCTTGTTGCGCAGGGCCCGTTCCATTCGGTAGGCCATCTCGCCCCAAAACCCGGCGTCGCGCGGCGCGGTGCGCTGATGTGAGCCCCGCAGCCAATCGAGCAAGCGGTTACCGCGCCAGGTGTCGACCACCAAAGACAGGCCCAATCCCACC
>JAYVSX010000325.1:0-2846 GCA_043774975.1 Rubrivivax sp. | reverse complement strand
GTTCGCGCCGCGCAAGGCGGTGGTGCATCGCACGCAGCAGCAAGGCGTGCGCGGCGTGGCGCTCGAAGACGTCTACCTGGGCAATGGCGCGTCGGAACTGATCCAGATCGCGATCAGCGCGCTGGTCAACGACGGCGACGAGGTGCTGATTCCCGCACCCGACTTCCCGCTCTACACCGCTGTGGTGGGCCTCAGTGGCGGCAAGCCGGTGCACTACGTCTGCGACGAACAGGCTGGCTGGCTGCCCGATGTGGAAGACATCCGGTCCAAGATCACGCCGCGCACCCGCGCCATCATGGTCTGCAACCCCAACAACCCCACCGGCGCGCTTTATCCGGACGCAGTGCTGCTGCAAATCATCGAACTGGCCCGCCAGCACCAGCTGGTGGTGTTTGCCGACGAGATCTACGACAAGACGCTGTACGACGGCAACACCCACACCAGCATGGCCAGCCTGGCTGACGACGTGCTGTTCGTCACCTTCAATGGCTTGAGCAAGAACTACCGCGCCTGCGGCTACCGCGCCGGGTGGATGGTGGTGTCGGGCGAAAAGCGCCATGCCCGCGACTACATCGAAGGCCTGAACATGCTGGCCTCGCTGCGCCTGTGCGCCAACACGCCGGGGCAACTGGCTGTGCAAACGGCGCTCGGTGGCTATCAAAGCATCAAGGACCTGGTGGCGCCCAGCGGGCGGCTGTGCAAGCAGCGCGACTTGGCCTACAGCTTGTTGTCGCAGATTCCGGGCGTCAGCGTGGTCAAGCCCAAGGCGGCGCTGTACATGTTTCCGCGCCTGGACCCCAAGGTCTACCCGATCGCTGACGACCAGCAGTTTGCCTACGAGTTGCTGGCCGAACAGAAGGTGTTGATCGTGCAGGGCACGGGCTTCAACTGGATCGCCCACGACCACTTCCGCATCGTGTTCCTGCCCAACGCCGACGACTTGGCCGAAGCCATCGGCCGCATCGAGCGTTTCCTGTCCAACTATCGCAAACGTCATTCGGCCTGAGTCATTCATGAAGACACACAGTGTTTCGGCGCAGGCGAGCGACGCGCAGCGACGTGATGTCGAAGCCAAACCCATCCAGGTTGGACTGCTGGGGTTTGGCACCGTTGGCGGCGGTGTGTTTGCGGTGCTGCAACGCAACCGTGAAGAGATTCAGCGGCGGGCTGGCCGGGACATCGTCATCAAGAGCGTCTCGCGCCGAAATGTTGCGGCGGCACGCGAGGTGGTGGGCCATCTGGTGCAGGTTGAAGCAGACGCCCGCCAGATCATTCGGGACCCCGAGATCGACATCGTGGTCGAACTCATTGGTGGTTGCGACCTGGCCCGCAGCCTGGTGCTGGAAGCCATTGCGGCGGGCAAACACGTGGTCACCGCCAACAAGGCTTTGCTGGCCGTGCACGGCACCGAGATTTTTGCCGCAGCCCGTTCGCGCGGTGTGATGGTGGCCTTTGAAGCCGCGGTGGCCGGCGGCATCCCGATCATCAAGGCGCTGCGCGAGGGGCTCACCGCCAACCGCATCGAATGGATCGCCGGCATCATCAACGGCACCACCAATTTCATCCTGAGCGAAATGCGCTCCAAGGGCCTCGACTTTGCCGTGGTGCTGAAGGAGGCGCAGCGCCTGGGCTACGCCGAGTCCGACCCGACGTTTGACATCGAAGGTGTCGACGCCGCGCACAAGGCCACCATCATGAGCGCCATCGCTTTTGGCGTGCCGGTGCAGTTTGACAAGGCGCATGTCGAAGGCATCGCCGGTCTGCAGGCGGTGGACATTCGCTACGCCGAACAACTGGGCTACCGCATCAAGCTGCTGGGCATCACCAAACGCCGCGACGACCTGCGCTCGGCCACGCTGCCTGCAGGCGGCATCGAGCTGCGTGTTCACCCGACCTTGATCCCGTCGACCCGGCTCATTGCCAACGTCGAAGGCGCGATGAACGCGGTGGTGGTGCATGGCGACGCCGTGGGCACCACGCTGTACTACGGCAAGGGCGCCGGCAGTGAACCCACCGCCAGCGCGGTGGTAGCGGACCTGGTGGACATCACCCGCCTGCACACGGCAGACCCGGACCACCGCGTTCCCCATCTGGCCTTTCAGCCCGGCAGCATGCAAGACACGCCGGTGCTGCACATCAGCGAGGTCATCACCGCCTACTACCTGCGCCTGGTGGTGGCCGACAAGGCCGGCGTGCTGGCGCGCATCACCGGCATCCTGGCGGAAAACGACATCTCCATCGACGCGGTGCTGCAGCGTGAAAGCGCTGACGGCGAAAAGCAGACCGACCTGATCATCCTCACTCACAACACGGTGGAGGGGCGCATGACGGCGGCATTGGCACAGATGCAGGCCTTGCCCACGGTGTTGGCGCCGATCGTCAAGATCCGCAAAGAGGAGCTGAATTGAAGTACGAATTGAAGTACATCAGCACCCGCGGCGACCGCACCGAACGCAGCTTCTCAGACATCCTGCTCGAAGGCCTGGCGCCCGACGGCGGCCTGTACCTGCCCACCCACTACCCCAAGGTTGACGAGGCCACGCTGACCCGCTGGCGTTCGCTGAGCTATGCCGACCTGGCCTTCGAGATCCTGTCGCTCTACATCGACGACATTGCGGCGGCCGATCTGCACCGCCTGTGCCGCATCACCTACACCGAAGCCGTGTTTGGCACGCCGCAGATCACGCCGCTGAGGCCACTGCAAGAAGGCGTTTACCTGCAAGCGCTGTCCAACGGTCCGACGCTGGCTTTCAAGGACATGGCCATGCAGCTGCTTGGCAACCTGTTCGAGTACGAGCTGGCGCGCCGCGGTGAAGAACTCAACATCCTGGGCGCCACCAGTGGCG
>JAYVSX010000324.1:0-2450 GCA_043774975.1 Rubrivivax sp. | reverse complement strand
CTTGCCGCACGTCGAGTGCGGCTGCGCGCCCGCGCCTAGCCTGACGAAGAAATCCATCGATTTCATTGCGTGACCGTACTTGTGAAAGCGACTACTTAGCTCAGGGGCCCGAAGGACAACGGAGCCTGTGCCGCCAACCAAGCCGTCACAGCCCAGCAGGCCACGTTTTGCGGCAGGGTGGCGGGATCAATGCGGTCCAAGGTGTCAGCCACCGTGTGGTGCACGTCGAAATAATGCGTGCCGTCCTGACTGAGTTGAACCGCCGGCCACTTGTGGCGCCGCATCAGCAAAGCCGCGTCGGGGCCTGGTGAACCGCTGTTGGCATTTTCTGCGGGCCAGGCCACGCCCAGCGGCGCCAGCAGCTGCGCCATGCTGGCCACCAGTGGCAGGGCCTCGGCTCGCACACGGCTTTTCATCTGCCACACCTTGCCTGCGCCAAAGTCGCTTTCGCCCACCCACTGGTGCGGCACGCTGGCATAACGATCGCCGTAGGCCCGCGCACCGTCAAAGCCGTTTTCTTCATTGCCAAACAGCACCACGCGCACGGTGCGGCGGGGGCGCAGTTTCATGCGCACCAGTTGCGCCGCGGCGGCGGTCACGATGGCCACGCCGGCACCGTCATCCTGCGCGCCCTGGCCCAAGTCCCAACTGTCCAGATGAGCGCCGATGAGCACCACTTCGTTGGCCAAGTCGGTGCCGGGCACTTCGCCGATCACGTTGTGGGTGACCGCGTCCACATCGCTCTTGGAGGACAGCTGCAGGTGCAGCCGCATGACCTGACCTTGTGCGTGCAGACTGGCCAGACGCTCGGCGTCCGGCACCGACACCGCGAAGGCCGGAATGCGCGGCGCGCCGATTTCGTAGGCCATGGCCCCGGTGTGGGCGATGCGGTCACGGTCGGTGCCAATCGAGCGGATGCCCAACGCCAGCGCGCCCTTCTTGGCGGCCAGCACGGCCCCGTTGACGCGGGTGCCCACCGCCGGGCCATAACCGCGCCCATCTCGAAAACGCTCCATTTTGGGGTCTATGAACACGATGCGCCCGCGTGGCCGGTCGCTGTCGTCGGCCTGCAACGCAGCCAGGTTGGGGTACCAAGCCACTTCGGCGGTGATGCCTTCGGTTGGCGTGGCCACGCTGTTGCCCAAGGCGGCCATCACTAAGGCTTCGTCCACCGGCGCCACCAAGCGCGCCGAGGCCGGCCCGCGCTGCCAGACACGCAGGTTCAGGGGCTCCGCGCGAACAGCTGACAAACCCAGGCGTTGCATGGCCGCCTGGGCCCAGGCCACGGCTTTGACATCACCGGCAGAGCCAGCGGGGCGAGCGCCTACTTGCGTGCACAGCTGTTGCAACAAGGCCCAGGCTTCGGTGTCGGCCATCGCGGCGTCGCGCAAGCGCTCAGCCCATTCCAGGTCAGGCCGAGTAAAGACCGCAGGCTGCGCTGGGGCCGCCGGCTGCGCGTGGGCGGCGCCCATGGCGGTCAAGGTGGACGCGCAAAGCAGGTGACGGCGGCTGAGGGTCATGACCTTTTGGGGCGGTGTGAAGGCTGGCCGGATTGTGACTTCTGCACAGCGCCACTGTCGACGCGGCTTACAGCCATTTCCGATGGCCCACGCCCAAACGCTGCAAGTGACTGATTCCAGGCGCTATTGTGTGGCTGGCTCGCTTTGTGCCTTCAATGGCTTCTTGTACGAGCCGAGTTGGCTGCCCCCTGTTGGAGATCAAGCATGAACAACCTCAGGACAACGATCAAGAGCGCCTGCGCCGCAGCAGCCTTCCTGGCTGTGGGCACGGCATCTGCCGCCACCGTGGCCTGGACCGACTGGACCTCTTTGAGCGCCGGCCTGATGTCGGCCAGCGGCACCATGGGTGGTGTTGGCGTGACGGTCTCAGCCGCCAACGCCATGAACGGCGTCAGCCAACTCAGCGGCCCGGGCAACTGCACCAACTTCTGGACCCAGGGCGCGGACCCGGCTTATACCGGCGGCAGCGTCAGCAACGCGCCCACCGCCTGCGAGCAGCTGGGTCTGAACGTCGCCAACCGCATCACCGTGAACTTCTCGTCGGCCGTCAGCGAGCTGTACATGGGTCTGCTCAGCGTAGGTCAACCCGGCCTGGCGGTCACCTACAGCTTTGACCAGGCCTTCACGATCGACAGCGAAGGTGACGGCTACTTTGGCAACGACGTCACCAACGGCGTTTTGGTCGGCAACAACCTGACCATGCGCGAATTTCACGGCGTGCTGCGTTTTGCAGCGCCGGTGAGCTCGGTGACCTTCTCCACCAGCGCCGAAAACTGGCATGCCTTCACTTTTGGTGCCGGCACCGTCCCTGAACCGACGTCGCTGGCCCTGGTGGGCGCTGCGCTGCTGGCCGCCAGTGCGGCTGCCCGTCGTCGCCAGCGCTGAAGACTGCGCCGCTGGCACACCATGCAAAAGGGCCGCTGACGCGGC
>JAYVSX010000323.1:0-14169 GCA_043774975.1 Rubrivivax sp. | reverse complement strand
CTTCAGGGGCCGCAGAGGTTGCAGGGGCTTCAAAGCCATGGGGATTGCAAACATGGGTGATCAATCTGGACCGCGCGCCAGAGCGCCTGGCCCGCATTTCTTCTCAATTGTTAGGGTTGGGGCTGGCCTTCACGCGCGTTCCCGCCGTTGACGCCCGCGCCCTGACCGAGCAACAACTCAGCCTGTTGGATGAGCCGGCGTTTCGCCGCAAGCACGGCATGACCCCAGTCATGGGCGAGTTGGGATGTTACCTGTCGCATGTGCGCGCCATCGAGCTCTTCGTGGCCAGCGAAGCTGCCTTTGCGCTGGTGCTGGAAGACGATGTGCTGCTGCACATCACGCTGCAACCGGTGCTGGCAGGCTTGATGCAGCAGCCAGGGCGATGGGACATGGTCAAGTTGTCGGCGGTGCACTCGGGCACACCGGTTGCCTACCTTGAGCTGTCATCCGGCCACCAGCTGGCGGTGATGCTCAGCCGCTGCACGGGCTCCAGCGCGTACTTGATCAACCGCCGTGCGGCGCAGGCCTACCTTCAAGGGTTGCTGCCCATGAGCCTGCCCTACGACCATGTGTTTGACCAGGGCTGGCGCTTTGGCCTGAAAGTCCGCCTGGTGACGCCCACGCCCTGCGGTCACGACGAGAACATCGCGTCGAGCATCGTCGTACCTGCGGGCGTCAGCCGCAAGTTCCATTGGACCCGCCGGCTCAGCGCCTACGCCTACCGCTTGGGCAACGAGTGGTGCCGACTGTGCTACGGCCTGGCCAGCGCATGGCAAGAGCGCCGACAGGGCTGAAGTAGGCTCGGCACCTCTGAGAGTCAGGCTGGCAGCGTGGGGGCGTGCGGCTCAACCCTTGACCGGCGGCGCGTCGATCTCGGCGCGCAGCTGCGCCGGCAGACGACCCAGCAGCCAGCGCACGGCCAGTGGCACCAGCACCACGTCGTCCACCACGCCCAGGAAGGGGATGACGTCAGGGATCAGGTCGATGGGCGAGATGACGTACAGCACCATCAGCCCCACAGCCGGCTTGAGCCAGCACGGTGACTGCGGGTGTTTCATGGCCAGCCACAGCAGCCGCGCGTCGCGGCGGACCAGGCTCCACAGCAGCAACAGGCGTTTCCACATGGCGGGCCTCCTTCCAGGGCTACAAAACCAGCCCTGAACGTGGGGCCAGCTGCGGGGGATGACAAGAGCGGCGAAGCAAAGTTCAGTCCGACTGAGGGCAAGGATCGAGGCCGACGCCCGAAGCCCGGCGCCCGGCGCCCGGCGCCACCAGGGCCACCAGGGCCACCAGGGCCAGACTACAGCCCGCGCACCACCTCGATGGCCTGTTCAATGCGATCAACCGCATGAATGGTGAGGCCTTCGATGGGTTTCTTGGGCGCGTTGGCCTTGGGCACCACGGCCACCGAAAAGCCCAGCTTGGCGGCTTCCTTCAGGCGCTCCTGGCCACGCGGTGCGGGCCTCACCTCACCGGCCAGTCCGACTTCACCAAAAGCGACAAAGCCGCGCGGCAGCGCCTTGCCGCGCAGGCTGCCCTGAATGGCCAGCAGCACCGCCAGGTCGGCTGCGGGCTCGCCAATGCGCACGCCGCCCACGGCGTTGACAAACACGTCCTGGTCCATGCAGCTGACGCCCGCGTGGCGGTGCAGCACTGCCAGCAGCATCGCCAGGCGGTCGCGGTCCAGGCCCACGCTCAGACGGCGGGGACTGGGGCCACCGCTGTCGACCAGGGCTTGAATCTCCACCAGCATGGGCCGCGTGCCTTCCAGCGTCACCAGCACACAGGTGCCGGGCACCGGGTCGCCATGGGTGCTCAAGAAGATGGCGCTCGGGTTGCTGACGCCCTTGAGCCCCTTTTCCGTCATCGCAAAAACGCCGATTTCATTGACCGCGCCAAAGCGGTTCTTGATGGCGCGCACCAGGCGAAAGCTGCTGTGCGTGTCGCCTTCAAAGTAGAGCACCGTGTCGACGATGTGCTCCAGCACACGCGGCCCGGCCAGCGCGCCATCTTTGGTGACGTGCCCCACCAGCACCATGGTGCAGCCGCGCATCTTGGCCACGCGCGTAAGCTGCGCGGCGCAATCACGCACCTGCGCCACCGAGCCCGGCGCCGAATTGAGCTGGTCGGAGTAAACCGTCTGGATCGAATCGATGACGCAGAACGCCGGGTTCTCGGCCTCGATGGCGGCCATGATCTTTTCCAGCTGAATCTCGGCCAGCACCCGCACCCGCTTGCCTTGCAGCCCCAGGCGGCGCGAGCGCAGCGCAATCTGCGCGCCACTTTCTTCACCGGTGATATACAGCACCGGCATTTGCGTCGACAGTGCGTCCACCGCCTGCAGCAGCAAGGTGCTCTTGCCGATGCCGGGGTCGCCACCGATCAGCACCACCGCGCCTTCGACGATGCCACCGCCCAGCACCCGGTCCAGCTCTTCCTGGCCGGTGGGCGTGCGCGCCACTTCGGCGGCGTCGATCTCACTCAGCGTGGCCACCGGCTGGCTCTTGGCCAGCGCCTGAAAGCGCGTGTTCTTGCTGACCGGCCCGGCAGGCTCGGCCACACCTTCGTCCAGCGTGTTCCAAGCCTTGCAGTGCGGGCACTGGCCCAACCACTTGGCGTTGGTGCCGCCACATTCGCGGCAGGTGTAGATCGTCTTGGCCATCAAGGCATTGTCGCGGTGCGCCGCCGACAACGCCCAGGCGGGCCTTGGCTTCAGCCCATCAAGTGGCCCGACAGATCCACATGAGGTGCTCGGTCCACCCGGCCGATTCGACCAAAAAATTCAGTGCTGGCTCCTGCTTGCAGCGCTCACTCGCCCACGCGCTTGCGCCCAGCCTTGATGGCCCCGCGGCGGGCCTTGCCGTCCAGGCGCCTGCGCTTGGCAGCGCGGCTGGGCTTGGTGGCCTTGCGGGGTATCTCGGGCCGCGCCACTTCGTCCACCAAAGCCTGCAAACGCGCCAGCGCGTCGGCCTGGTTGCGGGGCAGGCTGCGGTGGGTTTGCGCCTTGATGACCAACACACCTTCATCGGTCAACCGCTGGTCGGCCAGCGCCAGCATGCGCAGCTTGATGTCGTCGGGCAGCGTCGACGCCCGCACATCAAAACGCAGGTGCGCTGCGCTGGACACCTTGTTGACGTTTTGGCCCCCCGCGCCCTGGGCGCGGATGGCAGTGAACTCGACCTCGGTGGGGTCGATCTGCGGCGGTTTCAGAAGTCGATCAGCGCCAGGCTGACCTCAGGAAGAAGAGCTGCCCTTGAGCTTGCTCACCACAAAGAGCAGCACCACGGCCGCCACCACCGAGGCGATCCACCCGGCGCCTTGCCCGGCCTGATACCAGCCCAGCTGCTGGCCCACCAAACCGGCGCCCAAGGAGCCGGCCACACCCAGCACGCAGGTGAGGATCCAGCCCATTTTCTGTTCGCCCGGCAACACAAAGCGCGCAATTGCGCCGACGATCAAGCCAACAATGATGGTTCCGATGATGCCCATGGTTTACTCGCTCCAAAGTGTGAATCATTCGCTCACTTTCACCGGCACCCGCAAGGCCAGCGCGCACATGAGTTCGTAGCCGATGGTAGCGGCCGAACGGGCCACGTCATCTATCGAAAGTACGGCTCCGGCCGGGCCCTGGCCCCACAGGGTGACCTCGCTGCCCACCCCAGCGGCGGGCAAGGCGCTCAGGTCCACCGCCAGCATGTCCATCGAGACCCGCCCCACGGTGCTGGTGCGAATCCCGTCCACCAGAACGGGCGTGCCGGTAGCGCATTGACGTGGATAACCGTCGGCATAACCACAGGCCACGATACCGATGCGCATGGCCTGTTCAGCGGTGAAGCGGCTGCCGTAACCCACCGTGTCACCGGTTTGCAGCGACTGTGTCGCAATCAAACGCGAGCGCAAGGTCATGGTGGGCCGCAAGTCCCAGTGTTGGATGTCGTGCTCGGGGTGGTCGGGCGCGCTGCCGTAGCTGACGATGCCGGCCCGGACCCAGTCGTTCTTCAAAACATGACGCAACAGCGCGGCGCTGTTGGACAGGCTGCGCTCACCGGGCAGATCTTGTGCCGCCGCTTCGAAAACCGCCACCTGGTGGGCCACGCCGCGCGGGCCATCGGCGTCCGAAAAGTGCGTCATCAAGGAGATCTCGTCCACCTGGGGCAAGGCTCCTAGGCGGGCGTAGGCACTGCGGTAGGCCTCGGGCCTGAAACCCAGGCGGTTCATGCCGCTGTTCATCTTCAGATACACGCGGTGGGGTTGCTGGGTCTTGTGCGCCGCCAACCAGTCGATTTGTTCGCTGCAGTGAACCGCATGCCACAAGCCCAGGCGTGAACACAGTTCCAGGTCACGCGGCTCGAAGCAGCCTTCCAGCAACAGGATCGGGCCGCGCCAGCCCAGCGCGCGCACACGCTCGGCCTCGTTCAGGTCCAGCAGCGCAAAACCATCGGCACTGCGCAGGCCTTCAAAGACCCGCTCGATGCCATGGCCGTAAGCATTGGCTTTGACCACCGCCCAGACGCGCGCATCACCACCGGCTGCACGGGCGCGGCGGATGTTGTGGGCCAAAGCGGCGGTGTGAATCAGGGCTTCAATGGGGCGGGGCATGCACAACTCCAGGCAGCGAGGCGCCCCAACAGGCGACTTGGGGACGCATGCTATAACCCGCCCGCCCCCTAGAACATGGAGACAAGCATCGGCCGCACAAGCCGGTGCAGCGCAGCGCGCGACAAGATGAAAAAAGGCTTTTCGACCATCATGTCGGCGCAGTTCTTCAGCTCGCTGGCAGACAACGCGTTGCTCGTAGCGGCTGTTGAGCTCTTGCGGTTGAGCAACGCGCCGGCATGGCAGACGCCCGCCCTGGCGCCGATGTTTGCGCTGTTTTATGTGGTGTTGGCGCCTTTTGTGGGCACGTTTGCCGATTCCATCCCCAAGGGCCGGGTGATGTTCATGTCCAACACGATCAAGATCGTCGGCTGCCTGATGATGCTGTTTGGCAGCCACCCGCTGCTGGCCTACGCGGTGGTGGGGCTGGGCGCAGCGGCCTACTCGCCGGCCAAGTACGGCATCCTGACCGAACTGCTGCCGGCCTCTCAACTGGTCAAGGGCAATGGCTGGATCGAGGGTCTGACAGTGGGCTCGATCATCCTGGGCATCTTGCTGGGTGGCCAGCTGGTCGGGCAAAAGCTGTCACCGATACTGCTGGGCATCGACCTGCCCGCCATCACCACCAGCGTCGACACCGCGCCTGAAGCCGCCATTTCGGTGATCGTCTTCATCTACATCGTCGCGGCCATCTTCAACCTGCGGATTCCGCGCACCGACGCCCCCTTGCAGCCCATGACGGGCGGTTTCAGCGGCATGGTGCGGGACTTTGCCCGCTGCAACACCCGGCTCTGGAACGACAAGCTGGGCCAGATCACCCTGGCCACCACCACGCTGCTGTGGGGCATCTTCGGCAACCTGCGTTTGATTGTTTTTGCCTGGGCAGCGGCAGCGCTGGGCTACGGCACCACGCAGGCTTCCAACCTGGCTGGGGTGGTCATCATCGGCTCGGTGCTGGGTGCCGTGCTGGCGTCCACCTACATGAAGCTGGACAAGGCCACCATGGTGCTGCCGATGGGCATCGTGGTGGGTTTCCTGATGATCGGGCTGAACCTGATCACCAACGTCTGGGTGGCCGCACCTTTCATGGTGGTGTTGGGCACGCTGTGCGGCTTTTTGATCGTGCCGATGAACGCGCTGCTGCAACACCGCGGCCACAACCTGATGGGTGCGGGCCGCAGCATCGCGGTGCAGAACTTCAATGAGCAGGCCTGCATCCTGGGCCTGGGCGCGTTTTATGCCGGGATGGTGAAGTTCGGGCTCTCGGCCTTCACCGCCATCGCCATCTTTGGCTTGTTGGTGGCCGGCATCATGGAAGTCATTCGCCGCTGGCACGTGAGCAACACCGTGGTGCACCGTGAAGAGGTGGAGCGGCTGCTCACCATCGCACGCTCCGACGGGCACTGACCGTCGCTTTACCCATGAGCCCCTCCCGCAGCGCCTGGCTGCCAGCCCTGGCGTTGACGCTGAACGCCTTCACCTGGGGCGTGTCGTGGTGGCCTTTCCGGCAGCTTCAAGATCTGGGGCTGCACCCGCTGTGGGCAACGGCGCTGATCTATCTGCTGGCGGTGGTGGCCATCACGGCCTGGCGGCCCAGCGCCTGGCGGGACTTGTGGCGCACGCGCACCTTGTGGCTGCTGGTCTTGGCGGCCGGCACCACCAACGCCACCTTCAACTGGGCCGTGACGATTGGCGACGTGGTGCGCGTGGTCCTGCTGTTCTACCTGATGCCGCTGTGGGCCGTGCTGCTGGCGCGCTGGCTGCTGCACGAACCCCTGACCCTGCCTGCTGGGGTGCGCGTGGCCATGGCCCTGAGCGGCGCCGCGGTGGTGTTGTGGCCAGCCGAAGGCGGGTTACCTGTGCCCAGCAATCTGGCCGAGTGGTTGGCCGTGCTGGGTGGCTTCAGCTTTGCACTGAACAACGTGATGCTGCGCCGTGAGGCCCATCAACCCGAGGCCGCGCGCGCCTTGGCCATGTTTCTGGGCGGCGCGGCGGTGTCGGCGGTGTTGGCCTTGGCGCTGTCGGCGTCAGGCGGTGTGCCCTTGCCGCCGCCGCCGGCCTGGGGCTGGGTGCTGGGCGCGTTGTTGATGGGTGTGGCCTTCCTGGCCGGCAACATCGCGCTGCAATATGGCGCTGCACGATTGCCCGCCAACGTCACCGCGGTGGTGTTGATTTCAGAGGTGCTGTTTGCCAGCGTGTCGGCGGTGTTGCTGGGTGCTGGCAGCGTCACTTGGACATTGGCCGTGGGTGGTGCGCTGATCGTCGGCGCCACGCTGCGGTCGGCCCTGGGGCCGACCGAGGGCAAGGCCCCGGCATGAAGGCGGCCGGGCCCGGCACGGCGGCTGCGGCTGCGGCTGCGGCCGCGCCCTTGTCGGTGGCGGCCTTTGCCACGCTCTTGCTGATCGCCCTGATGATGGGCGCCAACCACGTGGCCGCGCGGGTGGCCTTTGACCACGGTGTGGACGTCACCACCGCCGTGGCTTTTCGCAGTGCCATCACCGCGCTGGTGGTGATGGCGCTGGTCTTGCACCAGGGCCTGTCACTGCAGTTGACAGCGCGCAACCGCCGCGCGCTGCCCGCGATCGGCCTGCTGGTGGCCCTGCAGAGCTACTGCCTGTACTCGTCGGTGGCGCGCTTGCCGGTGGCGCTGGCGCTGCTGGCCTTCAACACCTACCCTTTGTGGACCGCCTTGTGGGCCCGCTTGTTCTACGCTCACCGCGCTGGAACGCGGGTGTTGCAGGCCATGCCCGTGTTGCTGCTGGGCTTGGCGCTGGCGCTGGACGTGCTGGGTGCAACGTCCGGCCTGGGCGCTGCAGGTCAATGGGCGCAGATCGGTGCCGGCGTGGCCTTTGCGCTGGCCGCCGCGGCGCTGTTTGGCGGGGCGCTGGTGCTGACCCAGCACGAGGCGGCCGATGTCGACGGCCGCTTGCGCACCGCCCTGACCCTGGGGCTGGTGGGCGTGCTGGCCGTCGCAGCCGCTCAGGCCCAGGGCGGTTTCCACTGGCCCAGCGCCACGCCCGGCTGGTGGGGTCTGCTGGCCCTGACCTTTCTGTACGGCACGGCCTTCACCATCATGTTCACGGTGCTGCCAAAGCTGGGCGTGGTGGGCAGTTCGCCCATCATGAACGTGGAGCCGATCTTTGCGCTGGTGCTGGCTTGGGCCCTGCTGGGCCAAACGATCGCGCCCTTGCAGGTGGCTGGCGGCTTGCTGGTGGTGGCCACGGTCGTGTGGCTGGGCTTGCGCCGGGCCTGAGAGCCCGACCCTCAGCCTTCAGCGCTGGGCGCCTTGAGCCCGTGGCGCAGCATCAGGCGCTGCAGGTCCACGTCGTTGAGTGGCTTGGACAGGTAGGCATCACAGCCCGCCAGCGAGCCGCGCACGCGGTCCACTTCCTGGGCCTTGGCCGACACCATGACCACCGCGCTGGCGCTGGTGAGGCGCTCTTGGGTGCGCTTGATGTGCTGACACAGCGCCAGGCCATCCAGGTCGCTGCTGGTGCCCAGTTCGACATCCAGAAAGACAAAATCGTAGTGCCGCTGCGCCATCAGTTCGATGGCCCTGCCACTGCTCAGCGCACGGTCCATCACCAGGCCCCAGCGCTGCAGGCGGGTTTCCAGGAAGCGCAGGGCGATTTCGCTGTCGTCGACCAGCAAAGCGGTGGGCGCGGGTGGAGCGGGTGGCGGCGGTGCTGGCGGTGGAGTGGGGCTGGGTGGCGGGTGCCGGCGCCGGTCCCCGGTGCCCAGGCGCACGCTGTTGGCGCCAGCCACCAGCGCTGGCGGCGGTGGGGCGTTGGCGGCGGCCGGGCCCGTTTGAATGTCCAGTGGCAGGTCCACGCTGACACCCCCAGGGCGCACGACCAGGCCGACCACCAGGCCGGCCAGTTCGCGCAGCAGGTGCTGGGCGTCGATCGGCCGGCCCACCCAGGCAACGGCCCCCGCCGGGGCCGCTGCGCCGACAAACACCGTGGTGGCCAGGCGTTCGCTGGCCAGCACCAGCTGCACGGCCGGTGGGTCGTCGGCATCGGCCACCAGCAGTTCGGCGTCATCGAGCATGGCGGCGCGTTCAAAACGAAGGGTGTGCTGCTGGGTCAGGCGCAAGCAGGCATCCAGCGTTTGGCGCTCCAAGGCGCGCAGGCCCAAAAAGGCCACTCGGTAGGTGGTGCTCATGACGGCCGCGATGGTGGCGGGCCGTGGGTGCGCTGTCAACGGCAGCCAAGGGGTATGTCGGCTGATGGGCTGGAGTTGTTGGCGTCGAGCGTCAGACATCGGGCGGTTCCCAGGGGCCCACGGTTCATGAAGCCCGTCGTGGCGCCCGCCTGGAACTGCCCAGCCCACGCGGCCCACGCGGCAGCAGCCCGGACGCTACCATCCCAGCCCCGACTGCCTGCCCGCACCTACACCATGGCCACCCCCAGCATCTACGACTTCGAAGCCCTGTCCATCACCGGCAAGCCCGCGCACCTGTCGACCCAGCGTGGCAAGGTGATGCTGATCGTCAACACCGCCAGCGCCTGCGGCTTCACGCCGCAGTTCAAGGGCCTGGAGCAGCTGTGGGCCGACTACCGCGACCAGGGTTTGGTGGTGGTGGGCTTTCCCAGCAACGAGTTTGGCGGTCAAGACCCCGCCGCCAACGACCAGATCGCGTCGTTTTGCGAACTCAACTACGGCGTAAGTTTTCCGATGATGGGCAAGGTCAAGGTCAACGGGGCCGAGGCTCACCCGCTGTGGCAGTGGCTGAAGGCGCAGGCGCCGGGTTTGCTGGGCAGCGAGGGCGTGAAGTGGAACTTCACCAAGTTTTTGGTTGGCCGTGACGGCCAGGTGTTGAAGCGCTACGCGCCCAACGACACCCCCGAGTCGATCCGCAAGGACATTGAAAAGGCCCTGAAGTCAGCATGAGCACTTTTTCGCACCTCGCCCCCTATGCGGGCGACCCCATCCTGAGCCTGAACGAGGCCTTCCAAAAGGACCCGCGCGCCAACAAGGTCAACCTGTCGATCGGCATTTACTTCGACGGCGCCGGCCGCATTCCGGTGCTGGACTGCGTGCGTCAGGCCGAAACCCAAATGCTGGCCGAGAGTGGCCCCAAGTCCTATCAGGCCATCGAGGGCTCGGCCCCGATGCGCAGCGCGGTGCAAAGGCTGCTCTTTGGCGCCAGCCACGAAGCCGTGGCCGGCGGCCGCATCGCCACGCTGCAGACGGTGGGCTCCAGCGGCGGTTTGCGGGTAGGTGCCGAATTCATCAAGCGCTGGTTGCCCGACAGCGCGTTGTGGGTCAGCGACCCGACCTGGGACAACCACCGTGCGATGTTTGAAGGCGCGGGCATCACCGTCAACACCTACCCCTACTACGACGCCGCCACCGGCGGGCTGAAGTTTGACCAGATGCTGGCCACGCTGCGGACCTTGCCCGCGCGCAGCGTGGTGCTGTTGCACGCCTGCTGCCACAACCCGACCGGGGTGGACCTGACCCCCGAGCAGTGGTCACAACTGATGCCGGTGCTGAAAGAACGTCAGCTCTTGCCCTACCTCGACCTGGCCTACCAGGGCTATGGCGACGGCATCGAAGAAGATGCCTTTGCGGTGCGCGCGCTGGCCTCGGCCGGCCTGACATTCTTCATCGCCAATTCGTTTTCCAAGAGCATGAGCGTTTACGGCGAACGCGCCGGTGCGCTCAGCGTGGTGTGTACCGACGCTGCGGAAGCCGCCTTGGTGCTGGGCCAGCTGAAGGCCACCGTGCGGCGCAGCTATTCCAGCCCCGCCATCCATGCCGCTGGCATCGTCAGCCGCGTGCTCACCGACCCCCTGCTTCGGGCTTCGTGGGAGGCCGACGTGGCGGCCATGCGCAGCCGCATCCTGGCCATGCGCAAGAGCTTGCATGAAGTGCTTTCGGCCAAGCGCCCGGGGCGCGATTTCGGCTACTTCTTGACCCAGCGCGGCATGTTCAGCTACACCGGCCTGAGCGTGGCCCAGGTCGACCGCCTGCGCGACGAGTTTGGCGTTTACCTGGTGCGCTCGGGCCGCGTCTGCGTGGCCGGCTTGAACAGCAGCAACGTGGAGCGCACCGCCACCGCGATGGCGGCGGTGATTTAGCCCCAGCCCGCGGTCGCAGCGGGCGGCCTTCAGTCTGCGGCAGCCGCCTGCACCTGGGCGCGCAGCCAGCGGTGCGCAGGGTTGGCGTCGTGGCGCAGGTGCCAGATCATCTCGACATGCACCGGCTGCAGGCCAAACGGCAGCTCGAGTTGCACCAGTTCGCTGCCGCAGCCGGTGGCGTCGATGAAACTTTGCGGCAGCACCGCCAGCAGGTCGGTGTTGGCCACCACGCGCCCGGCTGTGAAAAACTGGTTCACCGTGAGCACCACGCGCCGCTGCCGCCCCAATGCCGCCAGGGCCTGGTCGACATAACCATGCGGACGGCCTGAAATGCTGACCAGCAAGTGGTGGGCGGCGCAGTAGCCGTCCACGGTCAAGACCTGTTGGGCCAGCGGGTGGCCCTTGCGCATCACGCAGACATAGCGTGACTCGTACAGGCGGGTGTGGTGCAGGTGGCTGTCCCGGCCCTGCGCCAGGATGGTGGTGACCAATTCGGGAAAGAAGCCCACCGCCAGGTCGGTGTCCCCGCTGTCGATCAGGCGCCGCGGGTCGCGGGTGGTCAGCGGTTGCAAGCGCAGGTTGACCAGCGCCTGCTCGGCTTCAATGCGCGCCGCCAAGGCCGGGGCCAGCATCGCGGCGGTGGAATCGGCCATCGCCACCCGCAGGTCCACCGCATCGCGGCGCGGGTCAAAGTCGTCTGGCGCCAAGACCTGGCTCAAGGCGCCCAGTGCCGACCTGACCTGCGGCCACAGGGACTGGGCCTGCGGTGTCGGGCGCACCCCATGGGCCACCCGCACAAACAGCTCGGCCCCCACGGCGTCGCGCAGCCGGCGCAGCGCGTGACTGACCGCCGGTTGGGTCATCGACAGCCCGCTGGCGGCCCGGGTCAGGCTGCCTTCGGCCATCACCGCGTCAAAAACGCGCAGCAGGTTCAGGTCGAGGGTGCGGAAGTTCAAGGGTCAGGTATCCAAGGCCTTGGAATACGATTTGAGAATATCTTACGTGAGCATCATTCAGTTGTTGTTATTGGGGATTACCCGTACATTGCTGTTCTCCGCAGCGGCATCCCCGTTGTTATGAAAGGATTCACATGACCACCATCACCATCAATGCCCCAGCCCAAGTCAAAGCACCCCGTGGTGCCGTGCTGGCTGGCGTCTGGTTTTCCGGTTTGCTGAATGGGCTGCAATCGGCCAGCCAAGGCCGCGCGCAACGGCGCCTGCAAGCCAGCCGGGTGGCAGAAGCCAACCAGGTGCGCCAATACGCCCAGGAAGTGATGGGCCAGGACCGCCGCTTCGCCGCCGACCTGCTGGCTGCAGCCGACCGCCACGAACTGGGTTGACGCCCGGCGCCGCCTGCGCGGCAGCGTCGGCACCCCATCAAAAAGGGTCACCCGGCGGGTGACCCTTTTTTTGACCCGCACCCGCCTGCCGTTCGCCCGCCTTTCGTCCATCAAGCAGCGCGCAGTTGCGAACCCGCAGGCACCAGCTGGGAGAACAAGTCCTTGGGATTGGCCATCGCGGGGATCAAGTCCACCACCTGTCCCAAACCCAGCGCGGCCGCCAGTTCAGCCATCAGGCGCAGCGCCGAGAAGTCCTCGAGCGCAAAGCCCACCGAATCGAACACGGTGACATCGCTGGCCTGGGTACGCCCGGCGGCCTGGCCGATCAGCACGCGCCACAGCTCGGTGACCTGAAAGTCCGCCGGCATCTGCTGCAAATCCCCTTCGATGCGGGTCTGCGGCTCGTACTCCACAAACACCCGTGAAGCACTCAGCACGCTGGCGTGCAGCTCGGTCTTGCCCGGGCAGTCACCGCCCACGGCGTTGATGTGCATGCCCGGCTCCAGCTGGTTGGCATGCAGGATCACCGCGTTGCGTTTGTCGGCCGTGACGGTGGTGACGATGTCGGCGCCCCACACCGCGTCTTCAATGTTGGCGCACACTTTCAGTTTCAACCCCGCCACGCCGCGCAGGTTGTTCACCAGCTTGGCGGTGGCCGTCGGGTCGCTGTCATACAAACGCAGCGCTGTGATGCCCAGCAGGTGGTGAAACGCCAGCGCCTGAAACTCGCTTTGCGCGCCGTTGCCGATGAGCGCCATGGTGCGCGAATCGGGCCGGGCCAGCGCCCGGGCGGCCATCACCGAGGTGGCGGCCGTGCGCATGGCGGTGGTGATGGTCAGCTCGCTCAGGTGCGTGGGCTGACCCGTGGCCACGTCAGCCAAGACGCCAAAGGCCATCACGGTGGGCAGGCCCAGCTGACTGTTGTTGGGGTGGCCGTTGACGTATTTGAAGCTGTACTGCAGCGCGTCGGCCACGGGCATCAGCTCGATCACGCCGGAGCGGGAGTGGCTGGCCACGCGGGCCACTTTGTCGAAGTCAGCCCAGCGCCGAAAGTCAGCCGTGATGGCCGCTTCCATCCGGCGCAACACCAGTGGCAGGCCGTGAGCGGCAATGATGCGGACGATGTCGTGGGTGGTCAGCAGCGTGGTCATGAACAAGTCCTTTGGATTGGAGCGGATTGTTCGGGCCGGGCGTGGCAATGAGAAGCGTCAGAAATGCTGCGTTTTCGACATGTTTATGACATTTCGACAGTTCTGAATGCCAAAATGCTGCATGGACTCCACCGACCTGCAACTCATCGCCCTGTTGCGGCAAGACGCCCGGGCCAGCGTGGCCACCTTGGCCCACAAGCTGGGCGTGTCGCGCGGCACCGTCAGCAACCGCATTCGCAAGCTCGAAGACGCCGGCACCCTGGTCGGCTATACCGTACTGCTGCGCCCCGATGCCCAGACCCAGCGCATCACCGCCTGGATGAGCATTGCCGTGGAAGGCAACCAGACCCGGGCTGTGATCAGCACCTTGCTGGGTGAGCCCGGCGTAGCGGCGCTGCACGACACCAACGGCCGCTGGGACCTGCTGGCTGAAGTGCGGGCCAGTCACCTGGGCGAACTGGCCGAGGTGCTGGAACGGGTGCGGCTGATCAAGGGCATTGGCGCCACCGAAACCAGCATTCACCTGCAGACCTACAAGATCTCGTAGGGGTGGGCGCCATGCCTTGATTGGTACGCGCGGGGCACAGCGGTGAGGGCGCCGTTGGCACCTGTAACTCGCCCGTCAGGCCCCCACGGTGACGACCTGAATCAACCCAACGGGCCTCCACGAAACCCGGAGCGGTTCAGTCGTGCTTGATGGCCACGGTCTTCAGCGTTGAAAGACCATACAGGGCTTCAAAGCCCTTTTCGCGTCCGTTGCCCGAATGTTTGACACCGCCAAACGGCAACTCAATGCCACCGCCAGCGCCGTAGTTGTTGATGAACACCTGGCCACACTGCAGCTTGCGCGCCAGCCGCAGCGCGCGGCCGCCGTCGCGCGGCCAGACGCCGGCCACTAAGTAGTCGCTTTCACAAGTACGGTCACGCAATGAAATCGATGGATTTCTTCGTCAGGCTAGGCGCGGGCGCGCAGCCGCACTCGACGTGCGGCAAG
>JAYVSX010000322.1:0-3930 GCA_043774975.1 Rubrivivax sp. | reverse complement strand
GGTTGAAGTCAGCGAGGTCTTGCACGACCCCGAGCTGGACGAGGCCGTCATTGCCTTTGCCAACGCCGACTTCGGCCAGTGCGAAGAGGCCCTGCAACGCATCACCAGTTCCGGCGGCGGCCGATCGGAACATGCCGAAACCTGGCTGGTCCTGTTTGACCTGTACCGCGCCACCGGGCAACAGCAGCGCTTTGAGAGCCTGGCGCTGGACTACGCCCAACAGTTCGGCTGGAGCGCACCGCAGTGGTATTCGATGCCCAAACTGGTGGCCGACGCGCTGGCCGACGAACCCATCGTCACGTCTTCCAGCTCACGCAGCAGCATGGCGGGCGACGTGGGCTGGGTCTGCCCCGATCACCTGGACATCGAAGCGGTGGCACGCCTGCGTTCCCAAACGCTTCAAATGCCGCTGCCCTGGATCTTCGACTGGAGCGGCCTGCACCGCGTCGACGCCGAGGCGGCCATGCAGCTGTCGACCATCTTCCGCCTGTGGGCGGGGCAGTCTCTGGAAATGCGCTGGCTGGCGGGTGACCGCCTGTTCACCGTGCTGCAAGAAGCTGCGCCCACGGGCGTGCGCGACGCCGACCCGGCGTATTGGTTGACCCGGCTGGACAGCCTGCGCCTGGCCAACCGCGCTGACCAGTTTGACGAGGCCGCCATCGACTACTGCGTGACCTACGAGGTCAGCCCGCCGTCTTGGGAGCCCACCCGCTGCAAGGTCCACATCAGTGGCAGCAGCATGTCCACCCGCAACCCGCCGATGTCGATGGTCAGCGACGTGTCCACCAGTTTCCTGGAGTCCGGGCTGATTGAAGACATCGGTGGCGGCATCGAGGTTTCGCACGTCGAACTGTCGGGCCAGTTGGTGGGCGACATCAGCCAAACGCTGAGCAAACTGCTGGCTGAACTGGGCACAGCGCCGGTGGTCAGCGTGTCCTGTTCGCGCCTGATCCGGGTTGACTTCATTGCCGCCGGCGACCTGCTGAACTGGGTGCTGTCGCGCCGCAACGAAGCGCGCGCGGTGCAGTTTGTTGACGCGCACCGCTTGTTGGCCCTGTTTTTTGGTGCCATGGGCATCAACGAGCATGCCAAGGTGCAGGTCCGGAAGAATTGACCGCCGCTTGGCGCCGAAGGTGCTTTCCAAGAGGGCGCCGCCAATGGCCCGGCCAAGCTGGTTCCATGCTGGCAACTTGAGGTTGCAGCCGCTGGCGCGGGCTGCACTCCAAGATCCCGCAGCTACTGACGCCCCGAATCCAAACGTCATGGCTTGATCTGTGGCGACTCAACCCCACCTGCAACTTCTATGGACTCCTACCACGGCACCACCATCGTCAGCGTGCGGCGCGGGCCCATCGTCGCCTTGGGCGGCGACGGGCAAGTCACGCTGGGGCAGATCGTCGTCAAATCCAGCGCGCGCAAGGTGCGCAAGCTGTTTCGCGACCAGGTGCTGGCCGGCTTTGCCGGTGCCACGGCCGACGCCTTCACGCTGTTTGAGCGCTTCGAGGCCAAGCTGGAAAAACACCAAGGCCACCTGCAGCGCGCTGCCATCGAGCTGACCAAGGACTGGCGCACCGACCGTGTACTGCGCCGTCTGGAGGCCATGCTGGCGGTGGCCGACGCCACCAGCAGCCTGATCATCACCGGCAACGGTGACGTGCTGGAACCCGAGCACGGCATCGTGGCCATTGGATCGGGCGGCGCCTACGCCCAGGCCGCCGCGCGGGCGCTGCTGGCGCACACCGACATGACACCTTCGCAGATGGTCAAGCGCTCGCTGGAAATTGCCGGTGACATCTGCATCTACACCAACCAGAACCACACCGTCGAGTGTCTGGGGGAATCGTCTTCATGAGCGCGACGGGCCGCCGCCAAGCGCTGATCCTGGAACGCGCCGCGTGGAAAGCATTTCAATGAGCATGACGCCGCAAGAGATCGTCAGCGAACTCGACCGCCACATCGTGGGCCAGAACGCCGCCAAGCGCGCGGTGGCGATTGCCTTGCGCAACCGCTGGCGTCGCCAGCAGGTGGACGGCGCCCTGAAGAGCGAGATCACGCCCAAGAACATCCTGATGATCGGCCCCACCGGGGTAGGCAAGACCGAGATTGCGCGTCGCCTGGCCCAGCTGGCCGACGCACCGTTCATCAAGGTCGAAGCCACCAAGTTCACCGAAGTGGGCTATGTCGGCAAGGACGTCGACACCATCGTGCGCGACCTGATGGACATGGCCGTCAAGCAAGAACGCGAGCGCCACATGCGCGCCAAACGTGCGGCCGCCGAAGACGCCGCCGAAGAGCGCGTGCTGGACGCCCTGGTGCCGCCACCGCGCCACAGCGGCGCGGCGGTGGGCTTTGGCGCTGAGATCAGCCCCACGCCCGACAACACCGCGCGCCAGGTGCTGCGCAAACGGCTGCGTGAGGGCAGCCTCAACGACAAGGAGATTGAGCTTTCATGGGCCGACAGCAAGCCCACGCTGGAAGTGCTGGGGCCCGGCGGCATGAACGGCCTGCCCGGCATGGAAGACATGGCCGAGCAGCTCAAGGGCTTGTTCAGCCAGATGAACCAGGCCCAGCGCAAGACACGCAAGCTCAAGATCGGCGATGCCTTGCCAAGGCTGATCGAAGAAGAAGCCGCCAAGCTGGTCAACGAAGAAGAAATCCGCGCCAGCGCGCTGGCCAACGCCGAGAGCAACGGCATCGTCTTCATTGACGAAATCGACAAAGTGGCCTCGCGCAGCGACCACGGGGGTGCCGAGGTCAGCCGCCAAGGTGTGCAGCGCGACCTGCTGCCCTTGGTGGAAGGCACCACCGTCAGCACCAAGTACGGGCCGGTCAAGACCGATCACATGCTGTTCATTGCCAGTGGCGCTTTTCACCTGGCCAAGCCCAGCGACCTGATCCCGGAACTGCAAGGCCGATTCCCAATTCGGGTGGAACTCAGCCCCTTGAGCGTGGGCGACTTCGAAGCCATTCTCACCAGCACCCACGCCAGCCTGATCAAGCAGTACCAAGCCCTGCTGGCCACCGAAGGCCTGACCTTGCAGATCACCGCAGAGGGCGTGCGACGGCTGGCCCAGATCGCCTTTGAAGTCAACGAGCGCACCGAAAACATCGGCGCACGCCGCTTGGCCACGGTGATGGAACGGCTGCTTGACGAGGTCAGCTACGACGCCCCCAACCGCAGCGGGCAAACCGTGGTGATGGACGCGCAGGCCGTCGACGCCCGGCTGGCCGAGCTGGCGCACAACGAAGACCTGTCGCGCTACATCCTCTAGCGCCGTGGGCCCCGCGCCGAAAACGGCCTTGGCGCCAGGCGGCCTTCGGCTTGTCTTCGGGTTGACACCGGGCTCTCACATCCGGCCCTCTAGAATGGGAAATGATCAGCCCCATTTTTTTCGCCCCCGAGCGCTTCGAAGACCCCGAAGCCGCCCTCGCCCGAGTGCGCGAGATCTACGACAGCAGCGTGATGCACCTGCGCGACGCCCTGCGGCAGTTCGTCAGCGGCGCACCCCTGCAAGATCATGTGCGCGCCTGCTACCCATTTGTACGCGTGCGCACCGACACCGTGGCCCGCGCCGACTCGCGGCTGAGCTACGGCTTTGTGGCCGGCCCCGGCACGTTTGAGACCACCGTCACGCGGCCCGACCTGTTTGCCAACTACCTGAAAGAGCAGTTTCGCCTGCTGCGCCGCAACCACAGCGTGGCCATCGAAGTGGGCACCAGCGCGCAGCCGATCCCGGTGCACTTTTCACTGGCCGAACACGATCACCTGGAAGGCAGCATGCCACCGGAGCGGCGCTTGCTGATGCGCGACCGCTTTGACCTGCCCGACCTGGCGGCCATGGACGACGGCATTGCCAACGGCACCTACGTCCCCAAGCCGGGTGACGCCCTGCCGCTGGCCCTGTTCACCGCGCCGCGCGTGGACTACTC
>JAYVSX010000321.1:0-4886 GCA_043774975.1 Rubrivivax sp. | reverse complement strand
AAGCCGTTCATCTGGACCAAGAGTGCGCGCGACATCTTGCAGAAGGTCTTTCGGGCCAACTCGCGCTTAAGTTCCAAACAGAACGGAACACTGCACTAGCGTCGCCGCGGTTGATTCGCCTTCTCCCCTGAGCAGGCGCGGGCTGGCGTCCTGATTGACAATCACCCTCCAAGCCGTCTGAGCTGTCCAGCTGTAGCTTCCATCCATTCCTTTTCGACTTGACAACGCTCACCCAACCGCAGGCGCGCGGCGCGATCGCAGCGCCGCCCAAGCCCATCACCAGCTATCGCCCGTTCTGGGCCAAACGGCTGGGGCGTGCGCCTTTCTTGCCCAAGAGCCGCGCCGAGATGGATCGCCTGGGCTGGGACAGCTGCGACATCATCATCGTCACCGGTGACGCTTACGTCGACCACCCCAGCTTCGGCATGGCGGTGATTGGCCGGGTGCTGGAGTCGCAAGGTTTTCGGGTGGGCATCATTGCCCAGCCCGATTGGCAGAGCGCCGAAGCCTTCAAGGCCTTGGGCAAACCGAACCTGTTTTTTGGCGTCGCGGCCGGCAACATGGACTCGATGATCAACCGCTACACGGCCGATCGCAAGATCCGCAGCGACGACGCCTACACCCCCGGTGGCCAAGGCGGCAAACGGCCCGACCGGGCCACGCTGGTTTACACGCAGCGGTGCAAAGAGGCCTGGAGTGACGTGCCGGTCATCATTGGTGGCATCGAAGCCAGCCTGCGCCGCATTGCGCACTACGACTACTGGCAGGACAAGGTGCGCCGCAGCATCCTGGTCGACAGCAAGGCCGACCTGCTTTTGTACGGCAATGCCGAGCGCGCCATCATTGAAGTGGCGCACCGCCTGGCCAGGCGCGAAGCCGTTGAAGACATCACCGATGTGCGCGGCACGGCGTTCATGCGCCGCACGGGCGAAGCGGCAGAGGTGGCGTTTCGCGACTGGTACCAGCTGGACTCCACCGAGGTGGACCGGCCGGGGCGCATCGACTCCCACATCAACCCCTACCTGACGACCAGCGAAGCGGCGCAGTCGCAAGGCCAAAGCTGCGCCAAAGAAGATGGCCCCAGCGTGGTGCCTGGCGCTGCGGTGGTGGCCATGCCGGTCAGCCGCAACAACGCGGCGCTTGGCGCGCCGGCAGCGAAGACCGGCGCCATTGCACTGCCGCCGCGTGAACGCACGGTGGTTCGCTTGCCCAGCTACGAGCAGGTCAAGAGCGACCCGGTGCTTTACGCCCACGCCAACCGCGTGCTGCACCTGGAGACCAACCCCGGCAATGCACGCGCACTGGTGCAGGCCTATGCCTTCCAAGGCAGCGACCGCGACCTGTGGATCAACCCGCCGCCCATCCCACTGAGCACGGCTGAGATGGACCATGTGTTTGACCTGGAGTACGCGCGCAGCCCGCACCCAGCCTATGCCGATGAAAACGGCAGCCACGACCACGGCACCAAGATCCCGGCCTGGGAAATGATCCGCTTCAGCGTCAACATCATGCGCGGTTGCTTTGGCGGCTGCACGTTTTGCAGCATCACCGAGCACGAAGGTCGCATCATCCAGAGCCGCAGCGAAGACTCGGTGATCAAGGAAATTGAAGACATCCGCGACAAGGTCAAGGGCTTCACGGGCGTGATCAGTGACCTGGGCGGGCCCACCGCCAACATGTGGCGCATCGGTTGCAAGAGCACGGCCATTGAAGCGGCCTGCCGCAAGCCCAGTTGTGTTTACCCCGGAATCTGCCCCAACCTGAACACCGACCACGGGCCCCTGATCAAGCTGTACCGGCGCGCGCGTCAGCTGCGCGGGGTGAAAAAAATCTTGATCGGCAGTGGGCTGCGTTATGACCTGGCGGTGCAAAGCCCCGAGTACGTCAAGGAGCTGGTCACCCACCACGTGGGCGGCTACCTGAAGATTGCGCCCGAGCACACCGAAGGCGGGCCGCTGTCGATGATGATGAAACCGGGCATTGGCACTTACGACCGCTTCAAGCAGATGTTTGAGCAATACAGCGCCGAGGCCGGCAAGAAGCAGTACCTGATTCCTTACTTCATCGCCGCCCACCCGGGCACCACCGACGAAGACATGATGAACCTGGCGCTGTGGCTCAAGCGCAATGGCTTCAAGGCCGACCAGGTGCAGACCTTTTACCCCAGCCCCATGGCCACGGCCACGGCGATGTACCACACCAACCTGAACCCGCTCAAAGGCATCAGCCGCGACCCTGCGCGGGCCGAGAAGGTGGACATCGTGCGCGGCGAAAAGCGCCGTCGCCTGCACAAGGCTTTTCTGCGCTGGCATGACGCCAACAACTGGCCACTGCTGCGTGAGGCCTTGAAGAGCCTGGGCCGCGCCGACCTCATCGGCAATGGCAAGCACCAACTGATCCCCACCTACCAACCAGCCGCTGCCACCGACTACACCAGCGCACGGCGCAAGAACAGCACGGCGGTGGGTGTTCGAACATCGGCCGTGACGCAGGGGCGCATGCTGACCCAACACACCGGTTTGCCACCCCGCCCGGACTTCAAGCGCAAGGCCAAGTAGTTCTGGGGGCCTCGGGCGGGGCGGGGTAACCAACCTTCTGGAGCCCAGCGCTCCTTACACACCCAGCCGAGCCAGTACGCCCACCAGGGTGTCCAGCTCGGCTTCTGTGTTGTAGGCCTGCACCGACACCCGCACGAAGCTGTGCGGTCCGTGCTGGGTCACCGGTACTTCAATGCGGTGCTGCTCAAAAAGCGCTTTGCGCAGCCCGTCGGCGTCGCTGGTTCGCACGGGAATGGGCACCATCTGCCCGTAGGCTCGGTCCGGCGCCGCCGCCTGCAGACCGTTGCGCGCCAGCACCGCGTGCAAGGTGCGCAGTGCCAGGCCGTGGCAACGCTGGCGCTGGGCCGGCCAGTCATGATGGGCCTGGAACTCAATGGCGGCCGGCACCGTGAGGTATGCCGCCAGGTCACGCGTGCCCTGCCACTGCAGCCGCCGCTCCAAGGTGCTGCGGCCGGTGTAGGCGTCAAAACCCGTGTGCCCGCCCGTGCTCTGGCCCAGGGTCTGCGCCACATAGCCCCAGCTCACCACGGTGGATTGAATCTGCTCCTGCCGCTCTGGCCGCACGTGCAGGAAAGCGGCCCCTTTGGGTGCACACATCCACTTGTGGCAGTTGCCGGTGTAGAAGTCCGCGCCCACGGCTTGCAGGTCGAGTGGCACCTGCCCTGGCGCGTGGGCTCCGTCAATGAGCGTGGCGATGCCCGCTTTGCGGGCCAGCGCGCACAGTTCGGCCACCGGAAAGATCAAGGCGGTGGTTGACGTGATGTGGCTGGCAAAGATGAGCTTGGTTCGGGGACTCACCTGCGCCATCACCCGCTGCGCAAAGCCTGCCGGGTCAAAGGGCAGCGTGATGGCCACGCGGCGGTAGGTGGCGCCGGCTTGTTGGCAGGCCTGCTGCCAGGTGGCGTCGCAAGCGCCGTATTCGTGATCGGTGGTCAACACCTCGTCGCCCGGCTGCAGGCCCCAAGACTTGGCCACGACGTTGACGCCGGTGGTGGCGTTGGGCAAGAACACCAAATCTGCGCCGGGTGCGCCGATGTAGTCGCCCAAGGTCTGGCGGGCTTGGCTCAACAAGGCGCCGGAGCGCCGACCCAGGAACTCCACCGGGTTGCGTTCCATTTCCAGCTGCCACTGCTGGTAGCGCGCAAAGACTTCGCGGGGACAGGCGCCAAAGGAGCCGTGGTTGAGGAAAACCGTGTCCGGGTCAAGCAAAAAGGCGTCACGCATGGTGGGCGCGATCTTCGCACCGGCTTGGCCGGGTTTCTAGGTCTGGTCCAGCACCGCTTGAAGCTCGTGGGCCCAGTCGCGGACCTCGTCTTGCCCAATGCCGAGACAATCCCGTGCTGCGGCGGCCTGCTGCGCCCAGCCGTGCTCGTGAGGCTGCTCCTCGCGTTCGTGCACGATGCCGTCTGCGAGTACGGCCAAGGCCACCAGTGCCTGAACTTCGGCGTCTTGCCCTTTGCTGCTCAGCAAGGTCTGGTCGTGGTGCAAGCGGATGGCCGCCATGACAGCCGGCGATACCTGCCAGACCCTGGCTACCAGAGCCCCTACTACCGCGTGGTCGGTGCGGTGGTTATGGTTCTCGGTGTCGATGCCACTGCGGTCCTTGCGGGCCTGGGCTTCCATCAAGGTGGCGCTGTATCCGGGCATGCGCTGAAGCAGCACGGGGACGCCGACGTGGCAGAACAGGCCAAAGAGCTGCGCCAGCTCGGGCGACACGCCGGGCAGTTTTTTGGCCAGGTGATGCATGGCCGCTGCCCGCTGTGCCGAGCGCTCCCAAAAGCGCTGCAGACGCGGGTGGTCGGCCCGAATCGCTTGCCGCAACAGCGTTTCGGTCAACAGGTGTGCAGTGGCCTGCAGGCCCAGGCGGTTCATGGCTTGGCCCACCGTGCGCACCGGTTGATCGGCACTGAATTGAGCGCTGTTGGCGTTGCGCAGCAAGGTGGCACACATGGCCACGTCGCTGCTGGCGATGCGGGCCACCTCTTGCAGGTCAGGCTCGGCCATGGCCAGCGCAGCTTGCAGGCGTACCAAGAGCGCTGGGCATGGCGGGATGCTGATCAGGCGCAGTGGCCCGGTGGCGCGCTGACGGTCCAAGTCGCTGGCGATGGCTTCAGCCAGCGGGGTAGCGGGCTGGGCCGCGGCAAGGTGTGAAGCACGGCGCGCAGCTGCAGGTGCATCAAAAGGCGCGACGAGCGGCCGAACGGGGGCAGTGTGGGCGGTCACAAGCTTGCGGATAGCGGGCTGAACTGTTTTATCGGCATCCCTGGTGCCGGGTTGAGCAAAACCAGCTGCGCCGTTGACGAGTGTGCGCGTCATGGACAATTCGGC
>JAYVSX010000320.1:0-6533 GCA_043774975.1 Rubrivivax sp. | reverse complement strand
CTCGGCAAGGTACCGGTGTTCGCCGCCGCGGGTGGTGCCAAGCGAAGGGCTACCAGCGAAGCCCCGCCGAGAGGCCCCAGGCTGGCGCCTTTCGCGTTTACCGACTGGAGTACGTTCTGGCCCTCCACAACGGCACCGACCCGGTAGGCCTTGGCAGGCTTGCCATCCACGGCGATCAGGGCCACCCCTTCCCCGGCCGCGCGGGCCTGTTTCGGACTGAGCACGCCAATCAAGCTGAACCGGGCGTCAGCTGCAGGCTCGGGTGCCGCGGCGGTGGCTGCCACTGGAGCCTCGGCGCCCAAGAGACGGCTGAGGTCGCCGCGCGCGCCAGGGCTGGCCTCGGCCACTTGAACGGCTGAGGGCAAAGCAGGCGAGGTGGCCCACAGCTTCAGACCCCAATGCACAGCCGCGACCGCTACAGCAGCCCAGACTCCGAATGTCATCCAACGCACCAACATGCGGCGATTATGATTCAAGCACCTGTTGCCTTGCCATGCCTCGCTCGGCCAAAACCGAGCCGGCCGACCCGACCATGAATTCCCAGACCACCATTCGCCAGTTGCCCCTTCAGCGCGGATTCACGCTGATTGAACTGCTGGTGGTCTTGGTGATCATTGGTGTGCTCGGGGCCTTGATCGTGCCCAACCTCTTCTCCAGTCTGGACGATGCCCGAGTGACGGCGGCCCGCACCGACATCAACACCCTGACCCAGGCCCTGAAGCGCTACAAGCTGGACAACCAGCGCTACCCCAGCGCCGATCAGGGGCTGGATGCGCTGGTGCGCAAGCCCACGGCGGGGCAACTGCCACCCAACTGGAAGCCCTATCTCGACAAGTTGCCCGCCGACCCCTGGACTCGTCCCTATCAGT
The DNA here is from genome assembly GCA_043774975.1 of Rubrivivax sp. Lineage (GTDB taxonomy): Bacteria > Pseudomonadota > Gammaproteobacteria > Burkholderiales > Burkholderiaceae_C > Rubrivivax. Next base: position 5,664 of record JAYVSX010000320.1, on the reverse strand, counting down.
ACCTGAACCCGGGTGTCCGCGGCGAGGTCGACATCTTCAGTTTTGGCGCCGATGGGCAGCCCGGTGGCGAAGACAAGAATGCCGACATCGGCTCTTGGCAATAGCGGTTTGCTGCACCTCCGGGGTCGGTGGCGCACGGTGCAGCGTGGTTTCACGCTGATCGAGCTTTTGATCGTGCTGGCCATCATTGCCGTGGGCGCGGCGCTGGTTTCGGTGGCGCTGCCCGATGGTGACGCTGCGCGCCTGGAAGAAGAAGGTGCGCGGCTGAGCGCTTTGCTCGAAATGGCCCGGGCTGAAGCGCGGGTGTCCGGCGCGGCGGTGAGCTGGGCACCGCGTGCGCCTTCAGAAGGCCTGACCAATTTGCAGGGCGCCCCCGTGCACTTTCGTTTCGTGGGTCTGCCAACCTCGCTGGCGCTGCCCAGCCGCTGGTTGGATCCACGTGTGGATGCCCAGGTCGTCGGTGCTTCTGCCCTGACGCTGGGGCCTTCAGCCATCCTGCCGCCGCAGCGGGTGGTGTTGTCCCTGGCCAGCCAGCGGCTGGAGTTGGTGTCGGACGGCCTGGGCCCTTTCGCCGTGGCGTCCATGCCTGCCCTTTCCAATGCCGCCCCGCGCTGAGCGCAGCAACGCTGGCCCAGATCACAGCAGCGGTTTTACGCTGCTGGAAGTCCTGGTGGCACTGGCCGTGGCCAGCCTGGCCTTGTCCGCAGGGCTGCGAGCGGCAGGGGCCCTCAGCGACAACGCCCAAAGACTTTCAGACGTGATGGCGGCGCAGTGGTGCGCCGACAACCAGTTGACCGAGTTACGGCTCAAGCGCAGTTTCCCGGGCGTGGGCGACGCCGACTTCAGCTGCGAACAGCTCGGCCGCAGCTACAAGGGCAAGCTCGTGACGCGGCCCACGCCCAACCCGAATTTTCGGCGTGTCGATGCCCAGGTCGCCACTGACGAGGGCTTGCCGCTGTTGACCCTGTCCACCGTGTTGGCGCGGCAGTGATGCGGTCAATCCGCCTGCAGCCCGGTTTCACCTTGGTCGAGGTCCTGGTGGCACTGTTCGCGATGTCCTTGCTGGCCGCCCTGGCCTGGCAGGGGCTGGATGGCGTCTTGCGGGCGCGCGACGCCAGCCGTGAGGTCATTGACACCAGTTCACGCCTGGCCACGGTGTTGACGCAGTGGGAGCAAGACCTGCAAGCGGTGCATGACACCCAAGTGGTGCCGGCGCTGAGCTTCGACGGCCAGAGCCTGCGGCTGACCCGGCGCGTTGAAGGCGGGGTGGTGTTGGTGACCTGGTCGGTGCGCGCTGGCCTGTGGCAGCGCTGGGCCAGCCCGGTCATGGTTCGCGGCGGTGCCTTGCAAGAGGCCTGGCTCAGCAGCCAACAGTTCCAGGGCCAGGAACCGGGTCAACTCACCGTGGCCTCAGACGCCAGCGAGTGGCAGCTTTACTACCACCTGGGCAACGAGTGGAGCAATGCGCAGTCCACCGGCAACCAGCTTGCGCCGCCGGCCGCCCCAGGCCGCCCAGCGGCCCCGACGCGCCTGGAGCTGCCCCAGGCGGTGCGGCTGGTGATCACCCTGCAAGGCAAGAAGCTCACGCGCGACATCGCGTTGGGCCTGACAGGGCAATGAAGCAGGCTGTGCGTCAGGGTCGGTTGCAGACTCAGCGCGGCGCGGCGCTGCTGCTGGCCATGGTGGTGTTGGTGCTGGTGGCCACGGCCACGGCGGGCATGGTTTGGCAGCAGACACGCGCAGTGAACATCGAGGCGGCCGAGCGCGCCCGCAGCCAAGCGGCCTGGATCCTGAACGGGGCGCTCGATTGGGCCCGCTTGATCCTGCGTGAGGACCAGCGCGGCGGTCAGCAAAACAACAAGCCGCATGACCATTTGGGGGAGCCTTGGGCGCAGCCTTTGGCTGAGGCCCGCCTGTCGGCATTTTTGGCGGCCGACAAAGACAATAACGCCGACAGTGGGCCCGACGCCTTCATCTCCGGCAGCATCGAGGACGCCCAGTCGCGCCTGAACCTGCGTGGCGTGCTGGACGATGCCGGTCAGCCGGTGCCTCAGCAGGTGGCAGCCCTGGAGCGTTTGGTCGTTCTGGCCGGCGCGCCCACCGACACCGCCAAACGCCTGGTCCAGGTGCTGCTGGACGCTCACACCGGTGCGACGGGCGACAACCCGGGTGGTGCGCCGCTGCGCCCATCGCGCCTGGCCGACCTGGCGTGGTCTGGCCTGGATGACGCCACCTTGCAACGCCTGGCCCCGTACCTGGACCTGCTGCCCACCGCCACGCCCGTCAATTTCAACACCGCGTCCCGTGAGGTCATCGCTGCGGTCACCGGCCTGGACCTGGGCGGTGCCGAGCGCCTGGTGCAGGCCCGCGCCCGCAAGCCCTTTGAACGCCTGGAAGACATCTACGCCCTGCTGGCGCAGGGGGCGCCGCAAGAGCCGGGCCGGGTCAGCGTGAACAGCAGCTACTTCCATGTGGCGGGGCGCCTGCGACTTGAAGAACGGGTGCTGGAAGAGCGCAGCCTGTTGATTCGGCGGGACAGCCGTGTCGAAGTGCTCCGCCGCGAACGCCGCAGCTTCGCCTTCGCGCAGCGCTGAAGGCCACAATACCCAGCTTGCCTCACTGCCCAGCCCTCCGCAACTCAACCGACTCGCCCTGATCCGCATGTCCTTGCTTGTTCTTCAGCTTCCACCACGAGAGCGCCTGGGCGCGCGTGTCAACACGGCTGACTCTGCATCGGTTGGCCAGCGCGGTGGCGCAGTGGGTGTGCCCGTTGAGTGGCATTACGTGCTCAGCGCCGACGGTCGCACACCGACTTTGGCAGGACATGCTGGCGCGAACTTCCTGCCCAAGGCCGATCAAGTGATCCTCTTGCTGGCCGAGGCCGATGTCAGCTGGCACCGGGTGGACGTACCCAGGGCGCCCGCAGCGCGTTTGGTTGAGGCCTTGGCAGGCGTGATGGAAGACGCGCTGCTGGATGAAGGCCAGGCGCCGCACTTTGCCTTGGCCGAAGACGCCAAGCCGGGTCAGCCCGGCTGGGTGGCGGTTACCGATGGCCAGCGATTGGCGGCGGCGTTGCAGGCTCTGGAGAACAGCGGGATCAACCTTGAACGAGTGGTCAGCGCAGCGCTGCCGGGGCCCAGTCCAAGGGGCCACTTTCACACCGGCGGCACCTTGCACGGTGCCAATCTGAACGAAGATCAACAGGCTTGGTTGACCCTGTCAGGCGCCGACGGCGTGGTGCATGTGCGTTTGCAAGGTGGCCTGGCACGCGCGCGCGTACCGGCTGACACCTGGAGCAACGTGCGCTGGAGCAGCACACCCACAGCGGCTTTGGCTGCCGAGCGTTGGTTAGGCGCGCCGGTGCCCTTGATGAGCGATGCCGAGCGCGCTTTGGAGGCCGCCCAGCTGAGCGTCAACCTGCGCCAGTTTGAGTTGGCGCAGCGCACGCGCGGCACGCGGGCCTTGCGCCAAGCCGCCAAGCGTTTGCTCAGCGATCAGTGGCGCCCTGTGCGTCTTGGGCTGCTGGCCCTGGTGGTGATGCAGCTGATGGGCCTGAACCTCTATGCCTGGCAGCAGCGCCAGCTGCTGGCAAGCAAGCGCGAAGCCATGACGGCTTTGCTCAAGAGCGCGCACCCGGGTGTGCGCGCTGTGCTCGACGCGCCGGTGCAGATGCAGCGTGAGACCGACCGGCTGCGCGCTGGCGCCGGCCGTGTGGGCTCGGGCGACCTGGAGTCCATGTTGGCCGTGGCCGCCACCGCTTGGCCAGACGGCCAGGGCCCAACAGCCAGCCTTCGGTTTGAGCCTGGCAGCTTGAGCCTTGCCGCCAGCGGCTGGGCTGAGCCCCAAGTGCAGCAATTTCGCGAGCGTTCGCGTGCTGCGGGATATGCGGCCGAGTTTTCAGAAGGACGTGTGGTGCTCACCCGTGCAAAAGCGGCGAGCTCACTGTGAAGGACACCACGATGTCATCCACCACCACCTCAACAACAGCAACGCCGGCTGTCTTGGCCGCACCCCGGGCGCTGTGGCTGTCCCTGGCCCAGCGCGAACGCACGGCGCTGGTCATCGTGGCGTGGGTCTTGGCGTTGCTGCTGATCTGGCTGCTGGCGGTGCAGCCTGCGTGGCGAACACTGGCTCGGGCGCCGGCTGAGCTGGACGCCATGGACACCCAGCTGCAAGTCATGCAGCGCCAGGCCTCTGAGGTGCAGGCGCTGCGAGGTGCGGCCCCCGTCACGCCCGATCAAGCCAACGCTGCCATGGCCGCGGCCACGGTGCGATTGGGAGATAGAGCCAAGCTGTCCGTGCAGGGCGAAAGGGCCACACTCACCCTCACTGGGCTGAGCTCGGCGGCGCTGCGCGACTGGCTGGCCGAGGTCAGGGCCGGCGCACGTGCACGCCCCATCGAAGCCAGCCTGACACGTGCCGCCGCCGGTTTCAGCGGCACGCTGGTACTGGCCTTGGGGGCGGCCAATTGAAGCGCTGGTGGGCCTGCGGACTGTTGCTGGGCGCCGCGGTGGCGTTGGCTGTCTTTGCGCCAGCGGCCTGGTTGGCACAGGGCCTGGCCCAGGCCACCGGTGGCCGCCTGTTGCTCGCCGATGCCAGGGGCACGGTCTGGGCCGGCAGCGCGGTGATGGTGCTCACCGCAGGGGAAGGCAGTCGCGACAGCAGTGCTTTGCCAGGCCGAATGAACTGGACCTTGGGGCTGAGCGGCCGGGCCCTGGCTTTGCGCGTGCGGCATGCCTGCTGCCTTGAAGGCGAAGTGAAGTTGCGCATCGAGCCTGGCCTGGCGCGCTTGCGCGTTGAACTGCTGGCGCCCACGGGTGGTTCCAGCGCGGCGCTGGGTCAATGGCCCGCGTCGTGGTTGGTGGGCCTGGGTACGCCTTGGAACACCTTGCAACCCACCGGCAACTTGTTGCTCAGCAGCCCTGGTTTTGCTGCCGAAAGGGTGCAGGGTCGTTGGCTGCTGTCGGGGCGTGCTGAATTGCAGATTCGCAGCCTGGCTTCCAGCCTGTCCACCTTGGATGAGCTGGGGAACTACCGGCTGACCTTGCAGGGCGACGAACGTGGTGACGCTGCACAAATTCAACTGGGTACCAGCAGCGGCGCCTTGCAGCTGACGGGCAGCGGCCAGTGGGCCGCATCGCGGTTGCGCTTCAACGGCCAGGCCAGCGCGGCGCCAGGGTCTGAAGCCGCGCTGAACAACCTGCTCAACCTCATCGGCCGCCGCCAAGGCGCGCTGTCTCTCATTTCGATCGGGTGAACATGAACAAGGCGTCGCTCAACGCGGGCATCGATGCGGGCAACCATGCGGGCCTCCACGCTTGGTTTTGCACCTGGGCTCGCAAGGGCCTGGTGGCGCTGCTGGCAACAGCCATGGCGCTGCCACCGGCCCTGGCGCAGCAACTGACGCCCAAGAGTCGGGCGCCGGTGACGGTGAATTTTGTCAACGCCGACGTCGAAGCCGTGACCCGCGCTTTTGCCGCCATGATCGACCGTGCGATCGTGATCGACCCGCGTGTCAAGGGCACCATCACTGTCTACAGCGAACAACCGCAGAGCATTCGCGACGCCTACGCCAGTTACCTCTCGGCGCTGCGTGGCCTGGGCTTTGCCGTGGTGGAAGCTGGCGGCTTGCTCAAGGTAGTGCCCGAGGCCGACGCCAAGCTG
>JAYVSX010000319.1:0-5853 GCA_043774975.1 Rubrivivax sp. | reverse complement strand
CAGCAGGTCGGTGCGGTAGGCGTCCACCACCACGTCCTGCGAAGCCGACAGGAACGCCACCAGCACGGCCATCAGCGCAAAGAGGCGGATGCCGGCTTTGGGTTCGCTGGCCGCCAGCGCCAGCAGCGCACCCGCCAAGGCCAGCTGGGTCAGCACCAGCCAGCCGCGCCGGCGGCCCAGCAACGGCAGCTCGAAGCGGTCCATCAGCGGGGCCCACAGGAACTTGAAGGTGTAGGGCAGGCCCACCAGGCTGAGAAAACCGATGGTGGCCAGGTCGATGCCGTCGACCGTGAGCCAGGCCTGCATGGCCTGGCCGGTCAAAGCCAAAGGCAGCCCACTGGCAAAGCCCAGCAGCGTGACGGCGGCAAGTCGGTGCAGCGCGGCCAGCGGCGGCAGGGTTGGCATGGCAAGGATTCTAGGAGGCTGGTGGGCACCCTCTAGGGGCACCCTTGGTGGCCGGCCGTTTGCGACCGCCACTCTGCGACCGACTCGTTGGGACCGCCTCGTTGCGATCGCCCCATTTGCGGTCCCTTTTGCGGTCCCTTTTGTGGTCCCCCAGCGCGGGCCCCCAGCGCGATCAGCGCGCGCCGCTGGCCGCCGCCGGGCTGGGTGTGGCCGCTGTCGGCAGCCCCATCTGCCCATAGATGGTCTGCGACAGGGCCAGCAAGGTTTCTTTGGGCAATTCACCCACCAGCGCATAACCGGCGCCCTCTTCGACCCAATAGAACAAACCCACCTTGCCCTGCTGTTCATAGCGAAAAGCGGCCTGCGCGCCTTCTTCAGGCTTGCGCAGGTAGACGGTGACACGGCGCGCCTGCGCGTCCTGGTACATCAGCTGCGCGCTTTTGCCCGGGCCGTCGGGCAGCAGGCGGCCACCCACCAGCTCAAAGCCCAACGCTTGCAGGTCAAACAGCTTGACGGGGATGTTGATGCGCCGCGTGAGCCAGCGTGACAGGTGCTCTTCTTGCGCCTTGACTTCCACCGCATGGCGCGGTTCGGCCACGTAGACGCTGTGTGCAAATGCCGCGCGCTGCACCCAGCCCTGGGCCGAGCCCGCGGCCAGCTGGATGCGTTGCTGCGCCAGCTGTTCGGCCTGACGCTGCTGTTGCCATTGCCAGACGCCGCCGCCGCCAACCAGGGCGCCTGCCACCAGCAGGCCCGCGGCTGCGGCGGCCATGGCCCAGCGCGGCCGGGTGGAACGGCTCCACACGGTGGCCACCAAGGCCGGTGGGGTGGGTTCGTCCAGCGTGGGCTTGAACAGTGCGCCCAGGGCTTCGCGGTCAGCGTGCCATGCGTCCACCCGGGCTTGATCTTGCGGGTGCTCTGCCAGCCAGGCTTGCACCCGCTGCAGGTCGCTGGTGCTCAACTCGCCGTCGACCGATGCACTGAGCATTTCGTCGGTAACGGGACCGGGCGGGAAGGGCGGGTGGGTTCGGGTGTGCATGTTCAGATCACCCGCTTGAGCTGGGTGGCACCGGGTTGGCGCGCTGACGGGTTTTCTGACGGGCCGTGCCCGTCCAGAAACCCACGCAAGGCAGCGCGGCCGCGGCACACACGCGACATCACGGTGCCGATGGGAATGCGCAGCACCTCGGCCACTTCGGCATAACTGAGCTGTTCCACACACACCAGCAACAAGGGCTGGCGCTGTTCGGCGGGCAGGCGCGCCAAGGCCGCTTCCAGGTCCAGGCGCAGGCCCAGCACGTGGCTGTTGTCGCTTTGTCTGTCGTCTTGCGTGCGTTGCAGTTCGCTGGGGTCGGTCACGGTCATGCGGGACTCCCTGCGCACCGTGTCCAGGTGGGCATTGTGCGCAATGGACAGCAGCCACACCCCCATTTCACGCTGGGGGTCAAACTGTTGCCAGTGGGTCAAGGCGCGTTCAAGCGCCTGCTGTGAAAGGTCATCGGCTGCCACCGGGTCAAAGGTCAGCGCGCGGGCGTAGCGGCGCAGGCGGGGAACGGCGTCCAGCAGTTGGCGGCGAAAGGCTGGCGGTGCGTCCACGCCTAAGCTTACGCTGGAAGGCGCCAGATTATTCCCGGCCGCGCCGTGTGCTCAGCCCATGGCCAAGGTGTCGCAAAAGCGGTTCAGGGTGTCGGCGTCGGCTGCGGGCAACTGGCCGGCCAGCAGCAAGGCGGCGCGCTGCACACCACGCAGACGGAAGTAAAGCTCGTCTTCGACGGCTTCAACTTCAGCCGCGTCGGTGCTGAGCAAGGCACGGGGGTTCCACATGCCGCTTTCGTTCCAGCCGGCACGCAGGCGACCGATCAAGAACTGAGACAGCGCGAGCGCACTTTTCAGGGCTGGCTGCTGCGCTTGCTGCAGCAACTCGGCGACCTGGGTTTCGGCAGCGGTCAACACATCGCCCAAGGCGGCCAGGCGAGCCTGGATGTCGGGGGTCTCCATCACGGCCGTGGCGGGGGTCTGTGACGCCACCCCTTGGCTGACCTTGCCGACCCAGTTCAAGTCGAATTCACCGGGCACCGCGCGCAGGGCCACGCTGGCGTGCAGCAGCTGGCCATGGTCGCCGCGGGTGGCGGTCGGCGTCGGCTTCGCCGTGCTGGGGGTCGATGTACATCTCGCCCAGGTCGTGCACCAGGCCACACAGCATGGCCACGCGGATCTCGGGCGTGTCGCCACCGTTGGCGGCGGCCAGCGCGCCGTTCAGCGCCATGGCCGCGACGGCGTGGTCATAGGCCTGCGGACGCGCAGTTTGGACGGCGGTCAGCAGCAACTGGACCACCGGGTGCAACGGCAGGTGGTTGGCTTCGCGAACCAGCTTGGCGGCGTGCGGGCGCAGCAGCGGGGCCAAGGGTGAATCGCCCACCACCAGTTCCTGCAGCGACTGCACCAGCGTGGCCGCCGTCACGCCGTCTTCGGCCAGCAGGCAGCTTTCCAGCGGCTGGCGCAGTTGGCGGTCCAGCAACTTGCGCTGCAGCGCCGACGACACCGGTTGGTTGCTGGCCCAGAGCTTGACGCCCGAGATGTCGAAGATGTCGGTGGCCGCGATGATGCGTTTGGTCTCGCTGGCTTGCAGAATCACGGCCAGCGCGTGCGGGTTGGCGTTGCCAAAGGCGTTTGGGGCGGCATGGGATGTCTGCATGGGGGGCTCTTTGGGTGCTTCGTCAGGGTGTTATCGGCCAAACCAGACCAAACATGAGCCCATGAGCCGCGGCCAGAAGGGTGGCATCAACGGTGTGCCGCTGCCGGGAAAGCTGCTGGCGCCATGCCAGGGCCGGGCACCCTCAGACCTGTTGCGCTGGTTTCCAGCCTAACCAGCGTTGCCACCAGGCGGCCTGTGGTGGAGCAGACCGCGATGGCTGAGCAAGGCCGAGTCGCAGACGGCGTTCCAGCAGCCGCAGTGGGGGTGGTTGGGTTGGCCGCAAGTCCATGACAAAGACTCTAGAGGCTTGCACTTCTGCAAACAACAGCTTGAAATGCAAGTAGAGTCTGCACTTCTGCAGCTTGAACCGGGCGTCATGTCTCAACTGGATTGGAGCGACCTGCGGCACGCTCTGGCCATTGGCCAACTGGGGTCGGTGGCTGCGGCGGCGCGGCGCTTGGGCGTCAACGCCACCACGGTGCAGCGGCGGCTGGACGCGCTGGAATTGGCGCTGGGTGCACGCTTGTTTGAACGCGCCCGGGGCGGCTGGCACCCCACCGAAGCCGGCACTGCGGTGCTGGAGCAGGCGCGGCGCATGGCCGATCAGGCGGCGGAAATCGAACGCCGGGTGCTCGGCCGCGACCGCGAAATGACCGGTGTGCTGCGCCTGAGCACCGCTTTTGTGGTGATGGAGCACCTGTTGCCCCAGCCCTTGGCTGATTTTGCGCTGGCCCACCCCGGCATTGAGGTCGAGGTGATTGAAAACGCGGTGCTGATGGACCTGGCCCGCCGCGAGCCCCACGCGCCGGGTCTGGCTCAGCTGCAAGCCGACGTGGCCCTGCGCCTGTCGGCCAACGTGGCCGACCACCTGGTGGGGCGTCAATTGGGCATGACGCACTGCCGCGTCTACGCGCTGCGTGGCGCCAAGGCCCTGCCGCAAACGTTGACGCCCCTACCTGAGCTTCTGCGCGACGCGCCTTGGGTGGCCTTTGAGCGCGACGGCGTGCACCGGGTCTATGACCGCTGGATGCGCCAACACCTGCTGCCGGGCCAAGTGCGCGTGCGGGTGGACATCTTCAATGCCGTGGGCGCCATGCTGCGCACGGGTGTTGGAGTGGGCGTCCTGCCCACTTTCATGGAGACGCGACTGCCCGAACTGGTGGCGGTGTCCGACGTGATCCCCGAATTGAGCGTGCCGGTGTGGATGCTGACCCACCCCGACCTGCGTGAAACCGCGCGCGTGCGGGCTTTCATGCGTTTTGTGGGTGACGCCTTGGCCTTGCGCTTGAAGGCCCAGGGCCGTTGACTGCTCACCAGCGGACCGGATCGGAAGCCATGAGCACGGTGGCGATGGGTCTCGTGGCGCAGCACTTCCCGGCCCTGCCCCGACCGCTGCCGCCAGCCCCGTGCACGGTGCTGCTGGAGCACCGCGACACCGAAGGCCTGCAGCAAGCCCGGGACCGTTTCGAATCGCTGCTGAGCGCGGCGCTGGAAGCCCGCTTCATCACCGACGCCGCGGTGGCCGAGCGCGTGGCCCAGGCGCAGGCGCTGTGGCAGGTGCGCGAGTCGGTACCCCTGGCACAGGCCGCAGAAGGCCTGAACGTCAAGCACGACATCTCGGCGCCCGTGTCGGCCATTGCCGACTTCGTGGCGGCCACCGACGCCGAGCTGCAGCGCTGCTTCCCCGGCGGGCTGATCTGCAATTTCGGCCATCTGGGTGACGGCAACCTGCACTACAACGTGCAGGCCCCTGCTGGCGCCGATGGCCAGCGCTTCCTGGACGAACACGAGCATGCGGTGAACACCCTGGTCTTCGATGCCGTGGCCCGCTTCAGGGGTTCTTTCTCGGCCGAGCACGGCATCGGTGCCCTGAAACGCGAAGAACTGGCGCTGCGCAAGTCGCCAGTGGCGCTGCATCAAGCAGGCACTCGACCCGCTGGGCATCATGAACCCCGGACGCGTCATCTGAGAGCATCCCAGGCCCCTGTCGGCGCCCGGCGTTCGCGGAGAAAGATATTGCGCTACAAGGTGAACGGCAGCGCCGCGATGACCGAAAAAGCAATGGTGCGAGCCCGCCTGCGAGCCTGGTCCGGGGATCGTTGGCGACAGTGGTGAGCACAGTGATGTGCATCCCGTTCATGAGATCGAATCGATTTCGACGACTCCCATGGCGCTGCCGTTCTTTGACGATCTTGGAGCAAACGATGGCGATGCGCAGACTGCGAGATGACGATTTGGTGTTCCCCAACGCGGCGGGTATCGACGTTGGGGGCTCCAGCCACTGGGTGGCGGTGCCGCGGCACACCTGTGACGACCCGGTCGGGGAGTTTGGTGCAATGACCGACGACCTTGACGCGATGGCCGACTGGCTGTTGGCGTGCGGGGTTGACACGGTGGCGCTGGAGTCCACGGGCGTTTACTGGATACCTGTGTTTGAGGTGCTGGAGCAGCGCGGGCTGGGTGCAGCGCATGCAGAAGGCGCTGGTACAGATGAATATCCAGCTCACTGAGGTGCCAGCGATGTGATGGGCACGACCGGCCAGGCCATCATCCGCGCCATCGTGGCCGGCGAGCGCGACCCGAAGGTCTTGGCCCGGCACCGCCACAGCCGCGTCAAGGCCAGCGAGCAAGACATTGCCAAGGCGTTGACGGGCATCTGGCGTGACGAGCACCTGTTCGTGCTGCGCCAGGCGCTGGCGATGTACGACGACATTGCGCGCCATCTGGGTGAGTGCGATGCCAAGCTGCAAGAG
>JAYVSX010000318.1:0-21345 GCA_043774975.1 Rubrivivax sp. | reverse complement strand
AGGCCGGACGCGACGGGGTCAAGCGCGCTTGATGGGCGCGTTCAAATAAGATGAACACATGCCCATCTCCAAGTCACCCCCCGCCGCGCCCGTGGCCTTGTCCTCCAAGACGGCGCGCAAAGCCGAGCACAGACCGGACCGCCGACAGGCCCTCACGCCCGACGCCTTGTCGATGATGGACGCCATTGCGCGCACCGGCAGCTTTGCCGCGGCGGCGCGCGAACTGGGCAAGGTGCCTTCGGCCCTGACCTACAGCGTGCGCCAGCTGGAAGAGTCCTTGGACGCGTTGCTGTTTGATCGCAGCTCGCGCCAGGCCCAGCTGACACCCGCCGGCACTGAGCTGTTGAACGAAGGCCGCAGGCTGCTGCAGGAGATGGACGCGGTGGCCAACCGGGTGCGCCGGGTGGCCAACGGGTGGGAAACACAATTGGCCATCAGCGTGGAAGACATCCTGTCGGTGCCAACCATCTTTGAGCTGGTGCAGGCCTTCTGCCAAGTTCGCGGTCGCGCCGACGACCCACGCTGCCAGGGTCCGGCCACCCGGCTGCGGCTGCGCACCGACGTGCTGGCGGGCACCTGGGAGGCCCTGGTCACCGGGCAGGTGGAACTGGCCATCGGCATCAGTGGCCAGCATGCCAACCCGGGGGGCATTGAGCTGCGACCGCTGGGTGAGTTGCCCTTTGTGTTTTGCGTGGCGCCACATCACCCCTTGGCGGCCCTGGCCGGGCCGCTGCAGGACAGTGAACTGGTGCACCACCGGGCGGTGGCGGTGGCCGATTCGGCGCAACGGCTCAACGCCGTCACGGTCAACCTGTTGCCGGGGCAGGACGTGCTGACGGTGCACAACATGCGCGCCAAGCTGGAAGCGCTGATGCGCGGGCTGGGTTGCGGCTTTTTGCCCGAGCCGATGGCGCGTGCGCAGTTGGCGGCAGGCCGCCTGGTGCAAAAGCCCACGGCCCGCAAAGCGCCGTTGGCACAACTGCACTATGGCTGGCGCGCCGAGCATGGCGCGCTGGGCTTGGGCTTGGCCCTGCAGTGGTGGTTGGGTCAGCTCGAAAGCCCGGCCACGCGCAGCGCGCTGCTGGAACGCCACGCCGGCCTGCTGCCCTGAAGGCGGCTGTGGTTTACCGGGGCCGCTTTGCGCCATCGCCTACCGGGCCGCTGCACGCCGGCTCGCTGGTCGCGGCGCTGGCCAGTTGGCTGGACGCCCGCGCGCATGGCGGCCGCTGGCTGGTGCGCATGGAAGACGTGGACACGCCACGCTGCGTGCCCGGCGCGGCAGAGCAGATCCTGTTGCAGCTGGCCGCCTGTGGATTGACGCCCGATGAGCCGGTGCTGATTCAAAGCCAGCGCGGCGATGTTTACCGCGCCGCCGCTGAACGACTGCAAGCCGCTGGCCATGCGTTCCCTTGTGCTTGCACACGCAAGGCCATCGACGAAGCCTGGCTGGCGCGGGGTGTGGCGCACCAGCGCTTTGCTGAACGCATCTACCCGGGGACTTGCAGGCAGGGGTTGAAGGGGCCGTACGCAGACGACAGGAACAACGGACAAATGGCCCACACGCTGCGCTTTCGGGCGCAAGGTGAGGTGCTCTGGAACGACCTTCGCCTGGGCCCGCAACAACAAGACGTGGAAGCGCAGGTGGGTGACTTTGTTCTGCAGCGCGCCGACGGGCTGTGGGCCTATCAACTGGCCGTGGTGGTGGACGACGCGGCGCAGGGCATCACCCACGTCGTGCGGGGCCAGGACTTGGCTGACAACACCGCCCGGCAGGTGCTGCTGCAGCGGGCGCTGGGCGTGACAACACCCACCTACCTGCACACGCCATTGGTGCTGGCCCCGGATGGTCATAAGCTGAGCAAACAAAACGGTGCCGAGCCGTTGGATCTGTCTGATCCGGTGGCGGCCTTGACCGCTGCGGGATCGGTTTTGGGCCTGCCCACGTTGGCATCCACCACAGTGTCCGAGTGGTTGGCTGCGGCAGCGCCCGCTTGGGCTGGCATCATTCGCGCCTTTACCCGAACTGGAGAACCTTTCGATGACGACCCTGGAATCCGTTGACACCACCGTCGGCACTGGCGCTGAAGCGGTTGCCGGCAACCGCGTGCAGGTGCACTACACCGGTTGGCTGTACGACCCCACCGCCGCCAACAACCGCGGCAAGAAGTTCGACAGCAGCAAAGACCGCGGTCAACCCTTCAGCTTTGGCCTGGGCGGCGGTGAAGTCATTCGCGGCTGGGACGAAGGTGTGCAAGGCATGAAGGTGGGCGGCACCCGCGTGCTGACCATTCCGCCTGAAATGGGCTATGGCGCGCGTGGCGCTGGCGGCGTGATTCCGCCCAACGCGACGCTGGTCTTTGAAGTTGATCTGCTGGCGGTTTGAATCGCCGTCCGAGCGCACGTCAGACATAAAAAACGGCGCCCGAGGGCGCCGTTTTTTGTCAGCCGACCGAGGCCGGCTGCAGGTCTGAGCTCAGCGCTCGGGACGCGGCCCGAACTTCTTCGCAAAGGGCTTGCCGGCCGGCTTGAAGGGCTTGGCGCCAAAGGGACGCGGGCCAAAGCTCTTGCCGGGTGCACCGCCAGGACCTGACGGACGGGTGGGCGCCGGCTTGGGTTCGATCCGCTTGGGTTCCAGCCCGGTGATGGTGGCCACCGGCATGCGCTGGGTGGTGAAACGCTGGATGCGCTGGATCATGCCGAAGTCGCGGCGCTCGGCCAGCGTGACGGCCAAGCCGGTGCGGCCAGCGCGGCCGGTGCGGCCGATGCGGTGCACGTAGTCTTCTTCCTTCATCGGCAGGCCGAAGTTGATGACGTGGCTGATGCTGGGCACGTCGATGCCGCGCGCGGCCACGTCGGTAGCCACCAGCACGCGCAAACGCTTGTTGCGCAGGCCCTGCAGCACGCGGTTGCGGCGGCCTTGCGGCATGCCACCGTGCAGCGCTTCCACAGCGTGGCCCATTTCGGCCAGGCGGTCGGCCAGCACTTCAGCGTCGCGCTGGGTGCTGGTGAAGACCAGCGCCTGGTCAACTTCACGGCCGGTCAGGATGTGGTCGAGCAAGGCGTTCTTGTGACCGAAGTCGTCGGCCCAGTGCAGGCGCTGTTCGATGTCGGCATGGGTGCTGGTGTGGCTGGCCACGTCGATGCGCTGCGGTTCGCGCAGCAGATCCTTGGCCAGGCCACCGGTGGCGCCGCTGAAGGTGGCGCTGAACATCACGGTTTGGCGCTTGGCCGGGGTGGCGGCGGCAATGTGGTGGATGTCGTCGATGAAACCCATGTCGAGCATGCGGTCGGCTTCGTCCAGCACCAGCATTTCGATGTTCTCGAGCACGGCCTTGCCGGCGCCCAGGTGGTCGATCAGGCGGCCGGGGGTGGCGATCAGGATGTCGAGCGGGCCACGCAGGGCTTTCAGTTGGGCCGGGTAGGGCACTCCACCAACGATGGTGGTCACGCTCAGGTTGGGCACGTAGCGGCCGTAGTCCATCGCGGCCTTGGCCACTTGCATGGCCAGTTCACGGGTGGGGCACAGCACCAGCACGCGTGGGCCACGCGGGGCTTCAAAGCGGCGCTGCGGGCGCTCAAAGCGCTGGCCTTGGCCACGATCAAAACCACGGGGGCCGTCGGTCGGCGCGGCCGTGGGCGCATCGGCGCGGGGCGCAGCGGTGTCGGTCTTGGTGGCGGCGGCTGAAGTTGCAGCTGATGCGGCTGCTGAACTGGCCGCAATAGCCGCGGCACGGGCCTGTTCGCGGGCTTTCATCACCAACGTCAGCGCTGGCAGGATGAACGCAGCGGTCTTGCCGCTGCCGGTGCGGCTGCTGACCATCAGGTCCTTGCCGGCCAGCGCGACGGGGATCGCGGCGGCTTGCACCGAAGTCGGTTCGGTGTAGCCAGCGGCGGTGAGCGCACGGGTCAAGGTCTCGTGCAGACTCAGGGTTTCAAAGGTGGTGTTCATTTCGCTTGGATTTCTCTTGGCACATGGCGCGCGAATGCTTGTTGCGCAAGCACGCACCGGTGCGGCCACTGTTGATGGGCCACACTGGGTGAAGTCGCGGGGGTGTCCGGGTCAGGACGCAGCGACGGCATCGCCGCCGACCCGAAAATGACGCGCACTTCCATGCAAAACCGGAAGTGGCCAAGGCCGAAGGGGATGAACGATTCAGACTTCCTTTGGCACTTTTGCAGATGCCTTGTGAAGTCAGCCCACGAGTATAGCCCGAGTCCGGGTTTTTACGCAGGGGTCTCGTGGCGGGCGTTCTGGTTGGCGCGCTGAATGCGGTGTTGCAAGGCGTCCCACACGGGCCGCAGCGTGCCAGGCAAGTCGGGCAAATCGCCCAGGTTCACGCGGCTTTCCAAAGGCGAGTGGAAGTCACTGCCGCGCGACGCCAGCAGGCCAAATTCCAGCGCTGTTTCGCCGTACTTGACCTGCTCGCTGTGGCTGTGGCTGCCCGTCATGACCTCCACACCCAAGCCGCCATGGGCGATAAATTCCGTGAACAGCGCGTACTCGGCGGTGGCACTGAAGCGGTAGCGCGCCGGGTGGGCGATGACGGCCACGCCCTGGGCTTCGCGGATCCAGCGCACCGCGTCGCCCAGCTTGGCCCAGGCGTGTGGCACATAGCCCGGGTGGCCGGGCGTCAGGTAGCGCCGGAACACCGAGTGGGTGTCGGGGCAAACGCCGCTTTCAACCAGGAAGCGTGCAAAGTGCGTGCGCGAGATGAGGTCGGGGTTGCTGACATAGCGCAGCGCGCCTTCGAACGCGCCAGCAATGCCCGCCTGGGCCAGGCCGGCCGCCATCTGCTGGGCCCGCTGCAGCCGGCCGCCGCGTGTGGCCGCCAACCCCGCCAGCAGCGCCGGGTTGTCGATGTCCACACCCAGACCCAGGATGTGCACCGTCTCGCCCGCAAAGCTGACCGAGATTTCGGTGCCGGTGAGGTAGTCCATGCCCAGCGCCAACGCGGCGTCGCGGGCGCGCTGTTGCCCGGCCAGCTCGTCGTGGTCGGTCAGGGCCCAGATCTGCACACCTTGCTCAAAGGCTCTGGCGGCCACGTCTTCGGGGCTCAGGGTGCCGTCGGAAAAGTGGCTGTGGCTGTGGAGATCGGCGTTGAGCAGGTGCACGCTGTGGATTGTCAGCGATCGAGCCGCAACGTGCTGCCGCAGCGCGCGGCCAGGGACTCGTCGTGCGTGACCACCACAAAGGAGGTACCGTGCTCGCGGGCCAGTTCCAGCATCAGTTCAAACACGCTGGCGGCGGTGTTGCGGTCCAGGTTGCCGGTGGGCTCGTCGGCCAGCACGCAGGCGGGTCGGGT
Source organism: Rubrivivax sp. (assembly GCA_043774975.1). Taxonomy (GTDB): domain Bacteria; phylum Pseudomonadota; class Gammaproteobacteria; order Burkholderiales; family Burkholderiaceae_C; genus Rubrivivax. The sequence goes on along the minus strand of JAYVSX010000318.1, from coordinate 16,042 downwards.
GACCAAGGCCCGGGCAATGGCCACGCGCTGGCGTTCGCCGCCCGACAGCTGCGCCGGGTGGTGGGCCAGGCGTTCGCCCAGGCCTACCTTGGTCAGGATCTGACGGGCTTGCTCGCGCGCTTGCTGCACGGTTTGCCGCCGAATGCGCAGCGGCATGGCCACGTTGTCCAGTGCGCTGAACTCGGGCAGCAGGTGGTGAAACTGGTAGACAAAGCCCAGGTGCTGGTTGCGCCAGCGGCCCTGTTCGGTGGCGTCCAGCTCGGCCAGGTTGCGGTCCATCAGGAAGACCTGGCCCGAAGTGGGTGCGTCCAGCCCGCCCAGCAAGTGCAGCAAGGTGCTCTTGCCCGAACCTGAGGCACCCACCACGGCCAGCGTTTGGCCGGCCTGGATGGCCAGGCTCACGCCGCGCAGCACGCTCACGTCCAAGGCTTCGTCGCCGTGGCCTTCGACAAAGCGCTTGTACAGGTCGACAGCGCGCAGAACCGTGCCGGGCTCATTCATAGCGCAAAGCCTCAGCCGGATTGACGCGGCTGGCGCGCCAACTGGGGTAGATGGTGGCCACGAAAGCCAGCACCAACGAGATGACCACCACCGGCACGATGTCGCTGGCCAGGGGCTGGCTGGGCATGCGGCTGATGACGTAGATGCTGCTGGGCAGGAAGGACATGCCCAGCAGGCGTTCGATGGCCGGCACGATCACGTCGACGTTGAAGGCCACCAACAGGCCCAAGGCGCAACCGCCCAAGGTGCCCATCACGCCCGCTGCCGCGCCCTGCACCATGAAAATGCCCATCACCGACTGCGGGCTGGCGCCCAGCGTGCGCAAGATGGCGATGTCGGCGCGTTTGTCGGTCACCGTCATCACCAGGGTGCTGACCAGGTTGAAGGCGGCCACCGCCACGATCAGGGTCAGGATGATGAACATCAAGCGCTTCTCGATCTGCACCGCATCAAACCAGTTGGCGTTGGTGCGGGTCCAGTCGCGCACAAACACGTTGGGTCCCAGGCTCTGCTGCAGCTCCTGGCCCGCGCGGCGGGCGTCGTGCACGTCGCTTAAGCGCAGCTGAACGCCGGTCGGGCCTTCCACCCGAAACAGGCGCGCTGCGTCGTCCACATGAATCAGCGCCAAGCCGCTGTCGTATTCGTAGTGGCCGGCTTCGAACACCCCCACCAGGTTGAACTGCTTCAGGCGCGGCACCACACCGGCCGGCGTGACCTGACCGCCAGGGGCCACGATGGTGACCTTGTCGCCCACCCGCGCACCGACCAAGCGCGCCAGTTCGATGCCCAGCACGATGTTCCATTCGCCGGTCTTCAACTGCGCCAGCAGCGGGCCTTGGGTGCGGGCCAGTTCGGTCACCTGGCCTTCAAACGCCGGGTCGACGCCGCGCACGATGGCGCCGCGCAGTTCGTCGCCGCGGCCCACCAAGGCCTGCGCCACCACGAAGGGCGCGGCGCCGATGACGCGGGGGTTCTGACGCGCGGCAGCGGCGGTTTGTCGCCAGTCGGGCAGGGCGCTGCCGGTGGCCTCACGCACTTCCACGTGGGCGATGACGCTGAGCATGCGGTCGCGCACTTCCTTCTGAAAGCCGTTCATCACGCTGAGCACGATGATCAGCGCAGCCACACCCAGGCCGATGCCCAGCATGGACACCCCGCTGATGAAGCTGATGAAGCCATTGCGCCGGCCACTGCGCCCGGCGCGGGTGTAGCGCCAGCCAATCTGCCACTCAAACGGTAGGTTCATGAAGTCGGGGAGGTCACAAGAATCTTTGACAGCGCAAAGGGCCGCCGGCGGTGAGGGGGGCGAAAGCTCGCTCTGAAGGCTGAGGGATGCTAACGGAGGGGCCGCGCCCACCCAGCCAGCCTGCGGATAATGCGCCCATGCACCTGATGATTCCGTTTGCCGCGCCTTTGTCCGAAGCCGGGCGTGCCGCAGCAAGAGGCCTGGCTTTGCCGCACCTGACCGCGCTGCTGGCCATGCTGACACCGGCCGAGCGTGATGCGGGTGACGAATGGAGCCTGTCGACCCCGCACGAACGGGCACTGGCCCAAGCCTGGGCGTGGAGCGGCGCCGACGGCCGCTGGCCCTGGGCAGCCCGTCTGGCCGCAGCCGATGGGGTGGACGTGGGCTCCGGTGCCTGGGGGCTGCTGACACCGGTGCACTGGCATCTGGGCACCGAACAGATCAGCCTGGTCGATCCGGCCGGCCTGATGCTGAACGAGGCCAGCTCGCGTATTTTTTTCGACGCCATTCGCGACTTGTTCGAGTCGGAAAGTTACCGGCTTGTTTATGGGTGCGCCTCGCGCTGGTACCTGTCGCACGACAGTCTGGCCGACCTGCCCTGCGCTTCGCTCGACCGCGTGATCGGCCGCAATGTCGACCGCTGGCTGGGCAATGACCCGGTGGTTCGCCGCGTGCGGCGCCTGCAAAGCGAGGTGCAGATGCAGCTCTACACCCACCCGCTGAACAACGAAAGGCAAGCCCAGGGACTGCTGCCCGTAAACAGTTTCTGGCTCAGCGGCTGTGGCCGGCCTCAAGCACCCAGTGGCCCGGCTGTGAGCGTGGATGACCGGCTGCGCCACGGCGCGCTGAACGACGACTGGGCGGCCTGGTGCAAGGCCTGGGACAGCCTGGACGCAGGCCCGGTGGTTGACGCGCTGGCGCTGGCTCGAGCGGGCCAATCGGTGCGCCTGACCCTGTGTGGCGAACGTTCCAGCCAAAGTTGGGTGTGGCAAGCCCAAGGCCTTTTTCAACGCTGGCGTGCGCGCTGGTCGGGCCCCGACTGGCGGCCCATTCTGGAGAACCTGTGATTCTGCAAACGCGTGAGGTTCCGCCGCGGGTGAGCTTCGTGCTGGAGCAGGCCGGCGTGCACCCCTTGCTGGCGCGCCTGTTGGCCGCACGCGGTGTGCGCAGCGCCGCTGACCTGGACGACAGCCTGGCGCTGCTGCTGCCGCCCAGCACCATGAAAGGCGCGCTGGAGGCCGGGCGTCTTTTGGCCGACGCCATCCAGGCCGGCCACCGCCTGTGCGTCGTGGCCGACTACGACTGCGACGGCGCCACCGCCTGCGCCGTGGCCTTGCGTGGCCTGGCCTTGCTGGGCGCGGCCCCGGGCAGCCTGCACTATGTGGTGCCCGACCGCGCCATTCACGGCTATGGCCTGACACCCGCCATCGTCGACCTGGCCCTGGTGCACCAGCCCCAGGTGCTGGTGACGGTGGACAACGGCATCGCCAGCCATGCCGGCGTCGCGCATGCGCGCGCGTTGGGCCTGCAGGTGTTGGTCACCGACCACCACCTGCCCGCCATCACCGACGGCCGGGTCACGCTGCCCGACGCCAACGTCATCGTCAACCCCAACCAGCCCGACTGCGCTTTTGAGAGCAAGGCCATCGCTGGTGTTGGCGTGATGTTCTACGTGCTGCTGGCCACCCGCGCCGAGCTGCGCCAACGCGGTGCCTTTGACAACACCCCGCAGCCCAAGCTTGACAGCCTGCTCGACCTGGTGGCGCTGGGCACGGTGGCCGACGTGGTCAAGCTCGACGCCAACAACCGCCGCCTGGTGGCCCAGGGCTTAAAGCGGGTGCGTGCCGGCCGCATGCAGCCGGGCCTGCAAGCCTTGTTTGCGGCGGCCGGGCGTGAACCGGCGCGCGCGGCGGGCTTTGACTTTGGCTTTGCGCTGGGGCCACGCATCAACGCGGCCGGCCGCTTGTCGGACATGACGCTGGGCATTGAGTGCCTGTGCACCGACGACGCGGCACGCGCCGCTGAACTGGCCGCGCAGCTCGACGCCATCAACCGCGAACGGCGCGAGGTCGAAGCCGGGATGCGTGAACTGGCCGAACGTGCACTGGAACTGTTGATGCCCGACGAAGCCACGGCACCCGCTGCGGTGTCGCTCTTTGACGAAACCTTTCACGAAGGCGTGGTCGGCATCGTGGCCGGCCGTGTCAAGGACCGCCTGCACCGCCCCACCTTTGTCTTTGCGCGCGGCGCCAATGGCCAGCTCAAGGGTTCGGGCCGCAGCATCCCGGGCTTTCACCTGCGCGACGCGCTGGACCTGGTGGCCAAGCGCGAGCCGGGCCTGCTGCTGCGGTTTGGCGGCCATGCCATGGCCGCCGGCTGTACATTGAGTGACGCTGATGTGGAGCGTTTTGCAGCGGCCCTGCAGTTGGTGGCCAGCGAGTGGCTCGACAAAGCCACCCTGACCCGCACGCTGCGCACCGACGGCCCGTTGGCCGTGGAGTGGTTCAACCCGCAAACCGTGGCGCTGCTCGACGCCCAGGTCTGGGGTCAGGGCTTTGAAGCCCCGGTTTTTTGCGACGAGGTGCAGGTGCTGCAGCAGCGCCTGGTGGGTGAAAAGCACCTGAAGCTGCGCCTGCGTCACGCCGGCCAGGAGCGTGACGCCATCTGGTTCAGCCACGTCGAGCCCTTGGCGGCCACCGTGAAGCTGGCCTATCGCATCAACCTGGATGAATGGAACGGCCGCCAGCGGGTGCAGATGGTGGTGGAGGCCGCGGTCTGACAAGCGCTGGAGCCGCTGACTCAAGAGCTCTCAGCGAAGTCCGGGCATCGCGCTGTGCATGCAGTTGGTGCTTCACAAGCTCTCAGTCCAAGCTGGGGTTGATCAGGTACTTGCCGCCCGTGCTGCGGGGTCCGTAGAGGGCGATCTTGTCCAACTGCAAAGCCTGCTGCAGCGACAGTTCACCCGCGTAGTGGCTCTTGAAGGTGGTCTTGAGCTCGGCCGCCACACGGCTTTTCAGGGCCTGCACTTCGGTGGCTGACAGCTTCTGCAGGAAGGGGAACAGCAACCAGCCGCCCATGCCCCAGGTCATGCCAAAGTTGCGCACGATTTCGGTCGGGCCGGTGTCCAGACCGCCATAGATGTAGACCTGCTTCAGCGTGTTCGACCCATAGCGGCTGTAGACCTTGGCGCTGCGGTTGATGGCGGTTTCCATGCACGACAGGATTTGCCCGGCCAGGCGGCCCCCGCCGGTGGCGTCAAAAGCCAGGGTGGCGCCGGTGGTCACCAGGGCGCTGGTCAGTTCTTCCATGAAATTGGGCGACTCGGTGTTGGACACGTGCTGGGCGCCCAAGTTGCGCAGCAGCGCGGCTTGCTCGGCCTTGCGCACGATGTTGACCAGCGGCACGCCGTCCTGGGCGCAGATGCGGTTCAGCATCTGCCCCAGGTTGGACGCGGCGGCGGTGTGGACCAAGGCCTGGTGCCCTTCACGCCGCATGGTGTGGACCATGCCCAGGGCCGTCAGCGGGTTGACAAAACAAGACGCACCCTCGGCTGACGTGGCGTCTTCGGGCAACGGCAGACATTGCTCGACAGCGATGCAGCGCTGCTGCGTGTACATGGCGCCGCCCAGCATGGCCACACGACGGCCCAGCAGGGCCTGTGCGGCGGGCGACGAACCGGCCGCCACCACCAGCCCCGCGCCCTCGTTGCCCACGGCCAGCGACTCGTTCATGCGACCCGCCATCGCCTTCATCGCGCCAGCGGGAATCGGCGCGGTGATCACGGGCCGGTCGGCCGTGCCGCTGGCCCTGGCCTGGCTCATGTCAGCAGGTCCAAACAGCAGGCCCAGGTCCGATGGATTCAATGGCGCTGCTTCGACCCGGACCAGCAGCTCCAGCGGGCCGGGCTTGGGCACTTCCACGTTTGCCAGGGACAACTCCAGCAGGGCGCTGGGGGTGATGAGCGAACGAATTTCAAGGCTGGGCACAGGCTGGCTCCAAAGCGGGTTGCATGGCAGTGTAGGCGCCCGATGGATTGGACTCAGACTGTGTGGACTCAGACTGGACTCGGGCTGGAATTCGGTGTGCTGCAGCTGGAGCTCCGGTCAAAGCCCTGGCAAGGTTCTGGACAGGCGATTGGCTTGCAGGGATGGCCCTTGAGCGGGCAGGGGAGGGCCTTTGAGGGCATGCTGCAGCAGATGAAAAAACCATTTTCTCATCGAGTGGCCTGCGCGGCCTTTGCTTGCGCCGCTGTGTGCGCCATGTGGAGCGCACCCACTGGCGCGCAAACGCTGCACGCAGTGCCTGTGGTCGAGGGCCTGGACAACCCCTGGGCGGTGGCCTTCTTGCCCGACGGGCGCATGCTGATCACCGAGAAGGCGGGCCAGCTGCGCATTGCCGAGCGCGACGGTCGCCTGTCGGCGCCGTTGGCCGGTTTGCCAGAGGTCTCGGTCGGTGGCCAGTGCGGGCTGCTGGACGTGGCTTTGGACCCGGCCTTCGCGAGCAACCAGCGCATTTACTTCACGTTTGCGCAAGCCGGTGAAGGCGGCAACAGCACCGCCGTCGGCCGGGCTCGCCTGGTCGGCCAACAACTGCAAGACGTACGCACCATCTTCAGCCAGCGCCCCAAGATCAACAGCAAGCTCCACTGCGGCAGCCGCATTGTGTTTGACCGCAGTGGTCACTTGCTGGTCGGTCTGGGCGACCGCTTCAGCGGCAAGGACGAGGCGCAAAACCCCGCCAACCACATCGGCAAGGTGGTGCGCATCACGGTCGACGGCCAGGCACCGGCTGACAACCCCATGTTGGGGCGCAGCGGTGCCGCGCCCGAGGTCTTCAGCCTGGGCCACCGCAACATTCAGGGCGCCGCGCTGCACCCCGAGACCGGTGAACTGTGGGCTACCGAGCATGGTCCGCAAGGCGGCGACGAGGTCAACCAGGTGCAGGCCGGCCGCAACTACGGTTGGCCGCTGGTGACCTATGGCCGCAACTACGGCATCGGCACCCGCATTGGCGAAGAAGGCCCCAAGCCCGGTTTTGAGCATCCGCTGCGGCATTGGGTGCCCACGTCGGTGGCGCCCAGCGGGCTGGCCTTTGTGACCAGCGAGCGCTATCCCGGCTGGAAGGGCAGTTTGCTGATGGGCACCTTGCGCGGCCAGGTGCTGATCAGGCTGACGCTGGACGGCGGCCGCGTGGTGGGCGAGCAGCGCCTGCTGGAAAACCTGGGCCTGCGTTTGCGCGGCGTGCGCCAAGGCCCCGACGGCTGGATCTACCTGATGACCGACGGTAAACCGGCGCAGCTGCTGCGTCTGCAACCGGGCTGAGGAACAGGGGATACCGTGCCCGGCCGCGCTGCTGGACACTGGGTTCGCCGACCCCACCGGTCGATGAACTCTGGAGCTGCTCATGAAACCACCCCTGCGCAACGTCCCCCCGGAAGCGGTTGAGCTGATCAAATGCTTTGAAGGTATTCCCGACGGTGACCCGGCCACCGTCAAGATCGACGCTTACCTGTGCCCGGCGGGTATCTGGACCATCGGTTGGGGTCATGCCATCGTGGACGGCGGTGTGCAGCTCAAGGGGCCGGCCAACAAGTTTCGCGCCCGTGTGCTGTACCCGGGCGGCATCACCCGTGAGCAGGCTGAAGCGCTGCTGCGGGCCGACCTGATACCGCGCGCGGCGTCGGTCAGCAGCCTGCTCAAAGTGGCCGTCACCGACGCGCAGTTTGGCGCGCTGATCGCCTTGGTCTTCAACATTGGCGCCGCCAACCTGGGCGCTTCGACGCTGCTCAGAAAGCTCAACGCGGGAGACGTGGCGGCGGCGGCCGATCAGTTTCTGGCCTGGGACAAGGCCCGCGTCAACGGTGTGCTGCAAGTGCTGGCGGGTTTGGCCCGGCGGCGCCGTGCCGAGCGGGCCATGTTCCTGGGCCAGGACTGGCGCGCCGCAGCGGCCGCCACCCGCAGCCGAGGGGCGATGGGTGTGCTGCCGGTGCCCGCGATGCCAGCCGAGGACAAGGCTGTGGCTCGCTCAGCAGCTCACAAAGGGGCCAAGGCCACCAAGGCTACCAAGGCTACCAAGGCCACCAGCGCGCCCCTTAAGCCACGCGGCCGAACCACCACACCGACAAGCCCGCCGCCAACACCGACAGCAGCGCGGCCAGCGCGGCAAAGATCGCGCTGATTTCGGTTTCCTTGCGCTCCACCACCATGCGCGACGACAGCCCTTCGTAGACCTTCTTCAGGTCTTCGGCGGTGCCGGCGTAGAAGTATTCGCCGTGGGTCAGGATGCTGATGTTCTTCAGCGTTTCTTCGTCCAGCCGCACGCGCATGCTCCAGCCCTCAAATCCGATGGTCTCGCCACTGGTGGTGCCAATGCCGACGGTGTAGACGCGGATGCCACGCTCGGCGGCCATCTTGGCAGCGTCCAGCGGGTCGGGCCCGGTGGTGCGCTGGCCATCGGTGAGCATGATCACCGCAGCCGAGTTGTAGGAGCCGGGCGGCACCGGCGTGAAGGCGGGTTTGTCGGGCTTCTTGATGTCCTTGTCCTTGCCACTGCCGCCGGGAAAGTTGCGTTGGCCGGTGACGTGCTGGATTTCAATGCCGTGCTCGGGAAACAACGTGGCCAGGCTCAGGATGATGCCGCTGCCGGTGGCGGTGCCGCGCTGCAGCTGAAAGCGGTCGATGGCGGCGATCACGTCGTCGCGGCTGGTGGTGGGCGCCTGCACCACGGCAGCGGTGCCGGCAAAGGACACCACGCCCACCCTGACTTCGCGCGGCAGGTTGTTGACGAAGCTTTTGGCCGCCTCTTGCGAAGCCACCAGGCGGTTGGGTTTGACGTCCTCGGCGCGCATGCTGCCCGACACGTCCATGGCCAGGATGATGGTGCGTTCAGACAAGGGCAGGGTGATGGTGGCAGTGGGCCGCGCCACCGCAAAGAGGCCCACCGCCACGGCCAGCAGCATCAGGGCCGGTGGCAGATGGCGGCGCCAGCCTGGGCCCGTTCCCAAAGCGAGTTTGGCCACCTGCACGCTGGCCAGTCGAACGGTGGTCTTGCGCTTCTTGCGCAGCAGCCACAGGTAAAGCAGCACCAGCAGCGGCAACAAGGCCAGCAGCCAGAGCATGGAGGGCCAGATGAAGGTCATGCGGGTCTCGGGCTTGAGGGTAACGCGGACGGCGGCTGTTTCACCGGCTGCGCCTGCAGCGCCACCGCCCGCTGCAGCGCGGCCGGCGCACGGCGCGGCGCCTTCAGGCGTGCACGCTGGCGGCGCAGGTCGGACAGGCGCAGCAGCGCCTGCAAAAGGTCGTCATCGGTGGCCAGTTCAACCACGTCGGCACCGGACCGGGCCAGGCCAGCCATCAGTTCGGTTTCCTGGGCCTCGGCGATCGCGGCATAGCGCGCCCGAAAGGCGGGGTCGGAAGCGTCGATGAAGACCTGTTCACCGGTTTCGGCGTCTTCCACCGTGACCAGACCGACGTCGGGCAGCGCCATTTCCATCGGGTCCCACAGCCGCACGGCCACCACCTCGTGGCGGCGGGACAGGCGGGCCAGTGCGTCTTGCCAACCGGGCTGGCTGATGAAGTCGCTGATCACAAAGACCAGGCTGCGTCGCGTCATCACGCCGTCGGCGGTGCGCAGCAACTCGACCAGCGAGGTGCCAGCCGCAGCGGGTTGCGCGCCCTTGGCGGGGCTGGGCTTGGGGCGCGGTTGGCTCATGCGCTGCAGCAGGTCCAGCACGTGGGTGCGCGAGCTCTTGGGCGGCAGCACCGCGTCAACCCGCTGGCCGTACAGCACGGCGCCCACGCGGTTGCCATGGCGGGTGATGACGCGGGCCAGCGTGGCCACGAAGCCGGTGGACACCTGCAGCTTGCTGACGTCGGCCGAGCCAAAGTCCACACTGCCCGACAGGTCCAGCAAAAACCAGGCGGTCAGGTCGCGGTCTTCCAGATACTGCCGCACATAAGGCGTTTGCAGACGCGCGGTGACGTTCCAGTCGATGTGGCGCACGTCGTCGTGGTGCTGGTATTCGCGCAGGTCGGCCAGGTCGACACCGCCGCCGCGAAACAAGGTGCGGTAATCGCCCTGCAGCAAACCGTCCAAGCGGCGAATGACCGTCCACTCCAGGCGCCGGAGCAAGGTGTCGGCCGGTATGGCGGGTTGCGCGGCGGAGTGCATGACGGCGTGGTGTAGGGGGACGGCGCTGGGGTTCAGCCAGCGGCGTGCTGCAGCGGCTTGTCGGGCGCGGGTATCTTCTTCAACACACGCTCGATCAAGGCTTCGGCGCTGATGCCTTCGGCCAGCGCCTCGTAGCTCAGCACCAGGCGGTGGCGCAGCACATCGGGCACCAGGTCGGTGACGTCTTCGGGCAGCACGTAGCGGCGGCCGCGCAGCAGGGCCAGCGCCTTGCCGCCTTCGATCATGCCGATGGTGGCACGTGGGCTGGCGCCGTAGGTGATGTACTTGGCGGCGTCGGCCATGTCGTACTGCGCCGGGCGGCGCGTGGCCCCCACCAGCTTGACGGCGTATTGAATGAGCGCCGGGTCACAAAAAACGGCGCGGCATTCACGCTGCAGCGCGGCGAGCTGAAAGGTGTCGGCCACCGCACCCACGTCCACTGGGTCGCCGGTGACACGTTGGGCGATGACAAATTCTTCTTCTTCGCTGGGGTAGTCCACCAGCACCTTCATCATGAAGCGGTCGACCTGGGCTTCAGGCAAGGGATAGGTGCCTTCGGTCTCGATCGGGTTTTGCGTGGCCATCACCACAAAGGGGTCGGGCACCTTGTGGGTTTCGCCGGCAATCGTGACCTGGCGTTCCTGCATCACTTCGAGCAAGGCGCTTTGCACCTTGGCCGGCGCGCGGTTGATCTCGTCGGCCAACAGCAGGTTGGCAAACACCGGCCCCAGGCTGGTGCCGAACTCGCCGGTTTTCTGGTTGTAGATGCGCGTGCCCACCAAGTCGGCGGGTACCAGATCGGGCGTGAACTGGATGCGCTTGAAGCTGCCGCGCACGGTGCGCGCCAGGGTCTTGACGGTGAGCGTCTTGGCCAGGCCCGGCACACCCTCCACCAGCAGGTGGCCCTGGGCCAGCATGGCCACCAGCACCCGTTCGAGGAAGCGGTCCTGGCCGACCACCACGCGCTTGACCTCGTAGAGGATGCGTTCCATCAGCTCGGTGGTGTTGGGGGCGGTTTCCTGCATGGTGTTGTGGTCTTTCAAAACGATGGCTGTTGGGCCTGGCGCACTAGAACGGCGCCATGCCGGCCGCCGAAGCGGCGTTTTCGATCGGCACTGCAAAGCCGATGCCGATGAAGGTGCGCTGCTCGCTGGGGTTGAGGATGGCCGTGACGATGCCCACCACCTGGCCGTCCATCGTCACCAGCGGCCCGCCGCTGTTGCCCGGGTTGGCAGCAGCGTCAAACTGGATCAGGTTGTTCAAGGTGACGTCGCCATCGGGTGAGCGAAATGCCCGTTTCAGGCCCGACACCACGCCGTAACTCACGCTGGGGCCGATGCCAAACGGGTGCCCGACGGCAATCACGTGGTCGCCGGGTTTAAGGTCACCGGTGGAACGCATGGTGGCGGCCTCCAGGTCGTCGGGCAGGCTCAGCGCCTTGAGCACGGCCAAATCGTTTTCGGGTTGAGTGCCCATCATCACGGCTTCGCTTTCGTGGCCGTTGGCAAAGCGGACGCGTATTTTCTTGGCGCCCCACACCACGTGCAGGTTGGTCAGGATGGTGCCGTTGTCGATGATCACCACGCCCGTGCCCAGGCTGCGTTGCATCGCCCGTTGCTCGGTTTTGTCGTCGCCAAGGTCGCTGTCGTCCATCAGGCCGATGACACGCACCACCGACGGCAGAATGGCTTCATAGGCTTTGGCGGCGGCCGAAGGCAGCGGCTCTTTTTCAAGCGACTCGCGCACCGCCGCGTCGATGTCGGCTTGCGTGATGGCGCCGCGGACTTGACGCCACTGAACCAGCGAGAACATGGCGACGCCGAGCAAGAGCACCCCTGCCAGACACCAGGTTGCCAGCGCTTGATTGCGCAGCCACCCGTTGCGGGCGGCTGGCTTGGGCGCGATCTGGACCTCGCCAGTTGCAGGGGCTGGCGCAGGCCCGGACGCAGCCGGGTTGGGCTGCTGTGGATCGGGCGCAGGTGTTCCGCGGCGGGGAGAACGGCTGTACAGCGGTGCCTTCATCAATCGCTCAATCGCTCATGGGCTCCAGGGGGCACGGGGCAGGGTCCAAGGCACGGTATCACGTTGGGACTTGTCTTGCAGCTAGGCACAACGACCTGGGCACAGCGACCAGGGCTCGGGTACCACGCGAGACAGCGCCAGCCTTCTTTACTCAGGTTTGGCCGCGTGGCTGCCGACATCTGTTTGCCAATGTCTGGCTGCCGATAGCTGGCTGTGAAGTCGTGAGCCACCTGTATAGGATCCTGTCATGCGCATTGCACAGTGTTTGACCGTGGCCGGCCTGCTGGTCGCCCACGATGCCTTTGCTGGGCGTCCGCTGCTGACCGACGACGCTGGCGTGGCCGATCGCGGCACCTGCCAAGTCGAGTCCTGGGCTGAGCGCCACGGTTCAGCGCGCAGTTGGGTGGTTGCGCCCGCATGCGGCGTGGCGGCAGGCTTGGAACTGGTAGCGGACTACACCGTTCCCCGCCCACGCGATCCGGTTCGCGCCGAGGCCGGACTGGCGCTGAAGTGGGTACCCGAAGGCTGGAAGGTCAAGTCGCCGGTGGGTGAGATCCATGGGGGCTTGAAGCTCAGCGGCGCCTGGCAGCAGCCGACCGCAGCCGGTTGGCAACCAGCCAGCAGCAGCCTGATGGGCTTGGTCACGTGGAAGACCGGCGAGTCCTTCACCGTGCACACCAACATTGGGTGGGCGCGGGACCGCAGTTCGGGGCAACGCGCTTTGCTGTTCAATGCGGCCCTGGTCTGGACGCCGCTGGAGCGACTGCTGCTGGTGGCCGAAACCCAGGTCAACAGCAAGCGCGACGTGTTTGGCGGCACGGTCATGGGCCTGGGTGGGCGCTGGTGGCTCGTTCAAGACACCTTGGGTTTGGACCTCACCTCCACCCGCGAGTCCGTAGCCGGCGCCAAGTCGGTTTGGACGCTGGGCTTGGGTTGGTACGGCATCGGCCTGTAGACATGTAGACCTGTAGTCCTGTAGAGCTGAAGAGCTGCAGAACTGCGTGGCGGGCTGGGTACACGGGGTCGGGGCGGCGCGGTCGATCGATTGCGCTGAAGTGACCGCGTTGACGCGCTCTGAGCCCGCAGGCGGCGCTCCTGCGCGATGATCGCAGCATGTGGATCGACACCCATTGCCACCTGGACGCGCCCGAGTTTGTGGCCGACCAGGCTGCCGTTGTGCAGCGGGCCGCGTCTGCGGGTGTGGGGCAGATCGTCTTGCCGGCGGTGGCTGCCGATCACTTTGACACGGTGCGAAACCTGGCCCACCAGCATGGCCTGGTCTATGCGCTGGGTCTGCACCCCTTGTTTGTGGACCGCGCCCAGGACCAAGACCTGGACCGCTTGCAGCAGGCCTTGCAGCAGCACCGGGACGACCCGCGCTTGGTGGCCGTGGGCGAGATCGGCTTGGATCACTTTGTGCCGGGGCTGGACCGCCTGCGCCAAGAGCGCTTTTATCAGGCCCAGCTGAAGCTGGCCCGGGACGCTGGACTGCCCGTCATCCTGCATCTGCGGCGCTCGGCCGACAGCCTGTTGAAGGGCCTGCGCCGGGTGGCTGTGGCGGGTGGCATCGCGCATGCTTTCAACGGCAGTGAGCAGCAGGCCAGCCAGTTTGGCGAGCTGGGTTTTTGCCTGGGCTTTGGCGGCGCCATGACTTTTGATCGCGCGCTGCAGCTGCGTCACCTGGCCGCCGTTTTGCCGGCCAGCGCGCTGGTGCTCGAGACCGACGCGCCCGACATCCCTCCTGACTGGCTGTACCGCACGGCGGCTGAGCGCGCCCTGTCCAGCGGTCAAGGGCGCAACGAGCCTTGTCAGCTGCCGCGCATCGCGGCGGTGTTGGCAGGGCTGCGGGGCTGCACGTTGCAGGCATTGGCGGCGCAGACCTCGGCCAATGCGCGGCGCGTGTTGCCCCGGCTGGCGGCGCAGCGTTTGCACGCGGCGGCAGATCACGCCGCAGCCCCCAATGGACGCGTCGCCACCTGAGCCTGGCGCAGCGCCTTTCAACAAGCAGGAATCTGCTCCCTTTCATGAGCCGCTCAAAACCTTCCTTGCCCACGCGCCACGCCATCGATTTGCCCGAAGTCACGCTGTCAGAAGAAGCCGGTGTGCGCTACTTGCATCTGGGCACGATCTGGATACAAGGCGGCATGCGCATCGGCAAGCCGCAGGTGGTGGAGATCGACTATGTGCAACGCATGCTGGCCAGTCTGTTGTGGCTGCCGTCCGAAGCGCTGGGCCAGGGCCATGCCGTGCAACTGGGCCTGGGGGCAGGTGCCATCACCCGCTTCACCGCCAATCAGCTGAAGATGAGCACCACCGCGGTAGAGATCAACCGCCAGGTGGTGGACGTCAACGCGACCCACTTCCACCTGCCCGAACAGGCCGAAGTGGTGCTGGGCGACGCGGCCGACTGGTTGGCGCAGGCCCAGCATGGCAGCGTGAGCCTTTTGCATGTGGACCTTTACGACCACGAAGCGGCGGCGCCGGTGCTCGACGATGTGGACTTCTACCGGGCCTGCCGTTTGGTGCTGGAAGAAGGCGGGTTGATGAGCGTCAATTTGTTCGGTCGCCACGCCAGCTTCCATGACAGCATTGCTCGCATTGCGGCCGCCTTTGGCACCGACCAGGTGTGGAGCTTGCGGCCGACGCGCGAAGGCAACACGGTGGTGGTGGCAGGGCGCGCCGTGGTGGTGCCGCCACGCGAAGAACTGGCGCAAAGGGCTGCCGTGATCGAAAAGAGATTTGGCCATTTGAATCTGCCCGCCCGCAAGTGGTTGCGCATGGTGCGGCCCTACGCTGCTGCCCCCGGCGCACCGGTCTCACCGGTCGCCAAGACCCCGAACTGAACCCGAACTGACCCCGGAACTGAGCATCCGCCCCTCCCAGCCCAAACAGCCCATGAGCGCCTTGATCGTTGCCCCTAGCGCCAAGGCGCCCGTGTCCGTTCCCAGAGGCCGCCTGGAATGGCCTTTGCTGCTGGGCTGGTTGCGTGAAGACGGGCTGATCACCGCTGAAGACGCAGCGCGGGTCACCGCCCGCTTTCGCGCTGGCGTGTCCAGCCTGCATGCCTTGGTGCGCCTGGGCGGCGCTGGCCTGGTGCGCAAGGGCAGCGCCCAGCCGCTGGACACCGAACAGCTGACCGAATGGCTGGCTGGCCGCTGCCGCTTGCCCTACCTGCGCATCGACCCGCTGCGCGTGGACGTGGGCCGGGTCGCCGACGTGATGAGCGTGCAGTACGCGCAGAGCCGTCATGCCTTGCCCGTGACGGTGGGCACCGCCGAAGTGGTGATCGCCACTGCCGAGCCCTTTGACACCGCCTGGATCACCGAGATCGAGGCCCACACCCGCCGCAGCGTCAAACTGGTGGTCGCCAACCCCGAAGACCTGCGCCGCTACACGACCGAGTTCTACGCCCTGGCGCGCAGCGTGCGCGCGGCGCAAAAGAGTGGCGAGAACGCGGTCACCTCCAGCTTCGAACAGTTGGTGGAGCTGGGCAAGACCAGCAAGACACTGGACGCCAACGATCAAGGCGTGGTGCAGGTGGTGGACTGGCTGTGGGGCTATGCCTTTGACCAGCGCGCCAGCGACATCCACCTGGAGCCGCGCCGCGACATGGGCGCGATTCGTTTTCGCATCGACGGCGTGCTGCACACCGTCTACCAAGTGCCGCTCACCGTGATGAGCGCGATGACCTCGCGCATCAAGCTGCTGGGCCGCATGGACGTGGTGGAAAAGCGCCGTCCACTCGACGGCCGCATCAAGACCCGCCGCCCCAGCACCGTTGAAAATGGGGTCGACAAGCCTGGCGGCGAAGTCGAAATGCGCCTGTCGACACTGCCCACCGCGTTTGGCGAAAAAATGGTGATGCGCATCTTTGACCCCGAGACGGTGGTCAAGGGCCTGCCCGCGCTGGGTTTTGGCGAGAACGAAAGCAAAGCCTGGGCTGAGGTGATCGCCCGGCCGCACGGCATCATCCTGGTCACCGGCCCCACCGGCAGCGGCAAGACCACCACGCTGTACAGCACGCTCAAGGCGCTGGCCACCGACGAGGTCAACGTCTGCACCATCGAAGACCCGATCGAGATGATCGAGCCCACCTTCAACCAG
>JAYVSX010000317.1:0-19476 GCA_043774975.1 Rubrivivax sp. | reverse complement strand
GTCGCAAGGCGGTGGCACCAAGGACACCTGGGTGCTGGAAGACTGAAGGAGACCGACCATGCTGTCACGCACTGCCGACCACCTGTTTTGGATGGCGCGCTACATGGAGCGGGCTGAAAATACCGCGCGAATGCTGGACGTCAATTACCAGACGTCCTTGCTGCCACAAAGCGCCGACATGGCCCTGCAGGGCTGGAGCGGTTTGTTGTCCATCAGTGAACTGACCTGGGGCTTTTCGAAGAAGTACAAAGCGGTCAGCCCGCGCAGCGTCATGGACTTCATGGTGCGCGACGAAACCAACTCCAGCAGCATCGTGGCCTGTCTGCAAGCCGCCCGCGAAAACGCGCGTGCGGTGCGTGGCGCGCTGACCACCGAAGTCTGGGAGACACAGAACCAGACCTGGCTGGAATTCAAACGCATGCTCAAGGACGGCGCCTTTGAAGCCGACCCGGCCAGCTTCTTTGAGTGGGTCAAGTTTCGCAGCCACCTGAGCCGCGGCGTGACCGTGGGCACCATGCTGCAGGATGAGGCGCTGTATTTCCTGCGCATCGGCACCTTCCTGGAGCGCGCCGACAACACCGCGCGCTTGCTGGACGTGAAGTTCCAGGCTTTGGGCGGCGGCGATTACTTTGGCCCTGATGCCAGCAAAGAGCAGCAGGAGGTGGACTTCTATCACTGGAGCGCCATCCTGCGTTCGGTCTCGGGTTTTGAGATCTACCGCAAGGTCTACCGCAACGTGATCCACCCCGGAAAGGTTGCCGAACTGCTGATCCTGCGCCCCGACATGCCGCGCTCGCTGGCCGCCTGCATGAACGGCGCGGTGAGCAACCTGGCGCTGGTGGCCAACCAGCAAAGCGGTGAGACCCTGCGCCGCGCCGGCCGCTTGCAAAGTGACCTGCGTTATGGCCGCATCGACGAGATCCTGGCCACCGGCCTGCACGCCTACCTGACCCAGTTTCTGGACCGCGTGGGCGACCTGGGAGCCGCCATCAGCCGCGACTTCCTGGTGCCGATGGCGGCTTGAGGCGGCGCCACCCGCCGGCAGCGTTCTAAGATCTGCTGCCATGCTCAAGCTCCTGTCGATTGCCATGCTGATGCTCACCGTTGCCGCCCAAACCCCGGCCCAGACCCAGGCCGTGCCGTCACCACTGCCACCTTCACCACCCAAAGCCGCCGAGGTGCCCCATGTGGTGAAGGGCCCGCAGGGTCAGCGGGTGGACGAGTACCACTGGATGCGCGACGATCATCCGTCGGCCAAGCGGGCCGAGATCATGCGCCACCTGCAGGCCGAAAACGCCTACACCGCAGCGGTGCTGGCCCCGCTGCAGGCTTTGCAGGACAAGCTGGTGCAAGAGATGCGCTCGCGCGTCAAGGACGACGAGAGCACGCCACCCTTTTACAACGACGGCTGGTGGTATTGGCGCGAATTCAAGTCGGG
The DNA here is from genome assembly GCA_043774975.1 of Rubrivivax sp. Lineage (GTDB taxonomy): Bacteria > Pseudomonadota > Gammaproteobacteria > Burkholderiales > Burkholderiaceae_C > Rubrivivax. The sequence continues at coordinate 18,038 of JAYVSX010000317.1, read as the reverse complement.
CCAGGAGTACGCGCTGTTGAAGCGCCAGCGCGGCTCGCGTCAGGCGCCCGACGCACGGGCCGGCAAACAACTCTTGCTCGATCAGAACCAGCGGGCTTCGGGTCAGCCTTACTACAGCGTGGGTTCCTACGCCATCAGCCCCAATGGGCAGTTGATGGCCTGGACCGAAGACACCGCCGGCCGGCGGATTCACACGCTGCGCATCCGCGATCTGCGCACCAGCCAAGACCTGCCCGACCAGGTCAGCGGTGTGTTGGAGGACCTGGCCTGGGCGGTCGACAACAAGACCTTGTTCTACATCCAGCAAGACCCGGTGACCTTGCAAAGTGGCCCGGTATACCGACACCAGTTGGGCACGCCGGCCACGGCCGACGCCAAGGTGTTTGAAGAAGCCGACAAGACTTTGTTCGTGGGCTTGGGGCACAGCGCCTCGCGCCGGTACGTGTTGATCACCATCGCTGGCTCAGACACCAACGAGACCCGCGCCATCAACAGCCGACAACCCGTTGCGGCGCCGCGTGTGGTGCTGCAGCGGCGCGACAAGGTGCGCCACACCGCTGACCACCTGGCCGGCCGTTGGGTGATCCAGACCAACGAAGGCGCACCCAACTTCAAGTTGGTGGCTGCGCCGCAGCGTGCGCCCGACGACCGGCGCCTGTGGCGCACCTTGGTACCGGGCCGAGCCCAGACCACCATCGAGCGTTTTGCGTTGCTGGACGCAGGCATTGCGTTGCAAGAACGGGTGGACGCCGACACCCAGGTGCGTTTGCTGCGCGGCAGCCGGTCCACCCCGGTGGCCAGCGAAGCGGCGTCCACCGTGGAGCTTGGTGCTAACGGTGATGCCCGCGCCGCACACTTGCGTTTCACCGTCACGTCGATGGTGAAGCCGCGTTCCACCTGGGACCTGCATCTGGGCACGCAGCAGCGTTTTTTGCGCAAGGTGCAGGACGTGCCGGGCTTCGATGCCAGCCGGTATCAGACCGAACGTGTCTGGACCCAGGCGCGCGACGGCCAGCGCGTGCCCGTCACATTGGCCTGGCGCAAGGACAGGGCGCAACGCAACGGCAAGGCGCCCTTGCTGGTGACGGGTTATGGCGCCTACGGCAATTCTTATGACGCCACGTTTTCCTTGTATCGCCCCAGTTTGATGGACCGCGGTTTTGTGCTGGCCATCGCCCATGTGCGCGGTGGTGCCGACCTGGGCCAGGCCTGGTATGAGGCTGGGCGTTTGATGAACAAGAAGAACACCTTCAATGATTTCATCGACGCCACCGAGGGGCTGGTCAAAGAAGGTTGGGGCGCCCCCGACAAGGTCTTTGCCAGTGGCGGGTCGGCCGGTGGCCTGTTGATGGGTGTGGTGGCCAATCAGGCGCCGCAGCTGTACCGCGGCATCGTGATGGACGTGCCCTTTGTCGACGTCATCAGCACCATGCTGGACGAGACCATTCCGCTCACCGCCAACGAGTGGACCCAATGGGGCGACCCGCGGCAGAAGGCCGCGCACGACTACATGTTGTCCTACTCACCCTATGACAACCTGAGCGCCCAGGCCTACCCGGCGATGTTGGTGACCAGCGGCCTGTGGGACTCGCAGGTGCAGTACTTCGAGCCGGCCAAGTACGTGGCGCGGCTGCGCGCCCTGAAGACCGACCGCAACCCGCTGTTGCTGGCGGTGAACATGACGGCTGGCCACGGTGGGGCATCGGGCCGCTTTTCGGTGCTGGCCGAGTACGCACGCGAGTACGCCTTCTTGCTGGACCTGGCGGGCGAGACGAAGTGAGGCTTGGGTGGTCTGGGGCTGCGGGACTGGCGGGGCTGTTTCAGCGTGCCGCCTGCCGCGCCGCCCGCACCGCGCTGGCCAGGTCAATCACCGCCATCGCGTAGTAGCTGCTCCAGTTGTAGCGCGTCACCACGTAGAAGTTCTGCGTGCCGGCCACATAGCTGGGTGCGGCGTCGCCGTTTTGCAGTTCCACCAAGGCCAGCGGCCCGTTGTGCGCGCGGCCGGCTTCGCTGAGCACAGCGCCGCGCTGGGCAAACTGCTCGGCGCTGAAACTGGGCACGATGTCAGGCCCCAACAGCACGGCACGGTCGCTGCTGTCCACCGGCACGGCCACGTCAAAGTGGGTGGGCAGGTCGCGCTGCCAACCAAAACTGGCCAGGTAGTGGGCCACGCTGCCCACCGCGTCGGCACTGTTGCGGTGCAGCTGGATGTGGCCATCGCCGTCCATGTCCACGGCCCAGCGGTTGACGCTGCCGGGCATGAACTGCGGCAGGCCCATGGCGCCGGCGTAGGAGCCTTTGACGCTGGCCGAAGCCACGCCTTCGCGGGCACACATCACCAGGTAGGCTTCCAGCTGCTCGGCAAAAAAGGCGCTGCGGTCCTTGCGCCCCGGCGGGAAGTCAAAGGCCAGCGTGGACAAGGTGTCCAGCACGCGGAAGTTGCCCATGATGCGGCCGTAATAGGTCTCGACACCGATGATGCCGACCACCACTTCAGCCGGCACGCCCCAGCGCTCTTGCGCCTCTTGCAGCCACGACTCGTTGTCACGCCAGAAGGCCACGCCGGCGGCCACGCGCTGGGGTTCAACAAAGCGGGAGCGATAAGCCGCCCAGTTTTTCGCGGTGCCGGCAGGCGGCGGCATGATCAGGCGGCGAACCGCTTCCAGCCTTTGCGCCTGGGCCAGTTGGTCTTGCACCCACTTCAGCGGCAAACCGTTGTGCTCGGCCACGTCTTGGGCAAAGCGCTGGGCCGCGGCCTGCGTGGTGTAGGGGCCAGCGACCGATGCCGCTTTGGCGGGCCTGGGGGCTTTGGCGTTCTTTGAGGCTTTGGCGGGCCGGCTGGGCTGGGCTGACGCGTTGGCCGAACCGGTGAGCCCACTTGAGGCTGACGCGCCCAAAGCCAGGCTGGAACACAAAGCCGGAATCAACGCTGTGACAAGGAGGAACTTGAACTGGGGCATGGCCCCGATTATCAAGACCGGCGAAATCCAAGTTGGACGTGTGGAAAGCGGACCCTCATGGCGTAGAACCGAGAAGGCTGTGCGCTTCCGCTCGGGTGTGTTGCCAGTCGCCGCTGGCCGGTGGCTGCAGGCGGTTGAAAAGCTGCGCCAGTTGCTGCTCGAGCACGGGTTTGCTCAGGCAGCCGTCGGCTTGCGCCATCTCGGCGCGCACTTTATCAACAGCCGAGTCGCGGCCCAGCAACATGATCACTTTGGGCGGTAGGCGGTTTGCCGGGTAGAGCGTGCGTTTGATGGTCCGGCAGGCGTGAAAGCAGTCCATGCCGTCCAAACCCGTGGCCAGAATGACCAGGGCGTACGGCTGGCGGTTCAGACGTTCCAGCGCCTGGGCGCAGTCTCTGAGCTGGTGCGTGTGGTAGCCAAATCGGAGCAACTGGCTGGACAAGAACCGCCAGACCTCGTCGCTGCTGTCCACCACCAAGGCCTGTGCCCATTCGGTGGCTGCGGCCAGGTGGCGGGCTGGCGTGGTCTTGCACGCGCTGCACGGCCGCCGACATGGCTGGCGCACGGTCGACCAACTGGTCCAGTGCGCGCAGCAAGTGAACCAGGCTGATGGGGCGTGACAACTGGACCCCGGCGCCCGCGCGTTGGGTGGTACCCAGCATCACGGTGCTGGCCAAACGGCCTTGCTCAAGCACCTGGGCCACCGCGATGTCGTCATCGGCGTTGACCACAGGTCAGTGCCCGTTCAGGGTTGTCAGCGCACGTCACCCACCATCACCGCCCCCTGGCCGCCGTGCGGGTCAGCAACTGAAAATGGCGCCACCAGCGCGCGGTGTCAACCGGCCCCAACTTGGCGCCGTAGCGCTGCTGGTCCAGTTCGTCCAGGTGCTGGGCCAGCAGTTCACCTCCTGTCCCAAGCTGCTGCCGGACTTGAGTGGCACGCTGGCGGGGTGGGTGGTGGATCTGAACCGTCACGCCCAGCAGCAACAGATGCTGGGCCACGCGCCATTGCAGCCGCTGCCATGGGTCTTGGCGGCGGCGGTCCCACCAGGCCCATGCGGCGCCGGTCAAGGCGGCTGCGCACAGCAGCAGGATCAAGGTCGTGGTCAGGTCTTGCCAGCTGGGCGCGCTGAAGCCCAGTTCGCGCAGCAAGTCGAACTGCTGGCCGCGCGAGTAGTTCAGCACCCATTGGTTCCAGCGGTTGTTGGCGCTTTCCCAGGCCCTGCGCAGTTGTTCGGCAAAGGCCGGGTTGATGCTGTTCATGGCCCCCACCACCAGGCCCGGCGGCGCGCGCAGGCTGCGGCCACGTTGCACCCGCTCAGGCGCCACAGCGGATGTCGGGTCGACCCGCAACCAGCCCACCCCAGGCTGCCAGATTTCGGCCCAGGCGTGGGCGTTGCGTTGTCGCACGACCAGATAGCCGTCCTGCAGGTCCGGGTCGGCGCCTTGGTAGCCAGTGACCACCCGCGCGGGCACATCCATGGCCCGCATGATCACCACGAAGGCGCTGGCAAAGTGCTCGCAAAAGCCCAGCTTGCGGTCGATCCAGAACTCGTCAATGCTGTTGCCGCTGTAAGGGCCCGGCTCCATGGTGTAGGTGAAGCCAGCGGTGCGGATATGCGCCAGCACGGCCGCACTGAGCTGGCGGGCGTCGGCGTTGGCCAGCAGTGGCTGGCGGCGCAGTTCGGCGGCCCACTGCAAGGTGCGCGGGTTGCTGTTGGGTGGCAAGGCCACATGGTCACGCAGGCCTGGCACCGCTTGCACCGGGCCATGTTGGTGACTCATCCAGGATGAGACCACGACACGTTGGCGTTCGAAGATGGGGCGGTCGGTCTGCCACTGGCCGTCGGGCCTCAAAGTCAGCAACCAACCTTGCAGGCTGGGTGCGCTGGCCGGGTCGTCGGGGGTCATCTCCAGCAACGGCAAGACCGGCAGCTGGCTGGGCTCTACCGTGAGTTCATAGCGCACGGCGGGCCCGGCCACCTTCAACTCCAGCCGGGCGCGTTCTGCGGCCGGGAACGTGGGTCTCAGGCGGGTCCAGTCGCGCCCGTCAAAGTGGCTTAGCACCGGGCCGCGGAAGTACAGCTGCTCGGGCAAGGGCTGCGGCCCCAGGAAGCGCACACGCAGCGCAATCGATTCGTCTTCAGCCAGTGATGCCACACCGCCCAGGCGCATGGTTCCTGACAGTCCCGTGCGGCCCTGGGCGTCTTGCGGCAAACCCCACAGGGGCCCCACCCGTGGGAACAGCACAAACAGCACCAGCATCACCGGCAGGCCCCAGGCTGCAGACCGCGCTGACAGGCCAGCCGCCCGGCGCAGGCAGGGCCGCCCGACGGGCATGTGGGCCAGCACCTGCGCTGTGAGCAGGCCCCAGACGGCAAACAACAACCACAGGCCTGTGAGCAGTGACTGCGAGTACAGAAAGTGGGTCAGCACCAGGAAAAAGCCCAGGAAAAACACCACCAGCGCGTCGCGCCGGGCGCGCAGCTCCAGGGTCTTGAGCGACATCAACACCACCAGCAAGGTGATGCCGGCTTCTTTGCCCAGCAGCGTTTTTTCGCCCCAAAACGTCAGGGCCGAGGCTGCGATGAGCAAGGCGCTGATCAGCCAGCGATGGGGCAACGCAGCCGCCTGCAAGGCCAGGCGGGCGCGCCAGACCAGCAGCGCCGCCGACATCGCCCCGCACCACAAGGGCAGGTGCAGCAGGTGAGGGGCGATGGTCCAGCTGATGACCAGCAGTTGAAACAGCGTGTCACGGGTGTCTCGCGGCAGGTGCTGCAGCCGCATTCGCCAGCTGGCCATCATGGCGCGTTGCCCCAACCGCCCAGCCGGTCCAGCAACAGGCGTTTGTGGGCCTCACCGTGCTGGGGTGCCACCTCGCGTCCAGGCAGGCGCAAGCCGCAGTCCAGGCCGTTGGCGTCGGCCTGCAAGACCCAGGCGGTCAGGCGGGACAACCTCAGTTCGGTGTCGGGGGTGCCGGCCTCCAACCAGTCCAGCCACAGCGCGCGGCTGCTGGTGCCGGCGGTCTCACGACTGACCAGTTCGCCACTGCGGGCCACCTTTTTCCAGACCACCTGGCGCATGGTGTCGCCGCGCCGCCAGGGCCGCACGCCGTCCCACTCGCTGCCTGCCACCCAGTGACGTGTCTGCTCATCACCGGGCTGGGACGAGCTCAGTGGCAAGGCTGGCGCCGGGTCTTCCGGCCGCGGCCAGGCCAGCGCCCGCGCGGCTGGGCGCCACACCGTCCAGGCCCGGAACAGGCCAAAGGGAAACAAGGTCTCCAGCACCAAGGCCGGGCAGGGGTGCCAGCCGCGGGACGACGGCACAAAGCTGAGCTGCACGCTGCATTGGCCGCCAGCCGGCACATCGCACCAGGTGTGGGCGTTGCCAAAGCGGCTGCGGTCTTCAAAGCGCAGGCCCAGGCCATGGCGCTCGCCGCCGGGGCTGGTCAAGACCACTTCGAGCTGTGTGGCCTGACCGGCAAAGCCGGACGCCAGAGGCCGCAGGTGCAGCGTCAGGCTACGCAGGTTGCCGTGGGTCTGGTGCATCGATACCAGCGCCGCGCCGGCCAGCAAGAAGGTCAGCGCATAGCCCAGGTTGAGCTGGTAGTTGATGGCCGCCAGCAGCATCACCACCAACGTGACGCCAAACGTCAGCCCGGCGCGGGTGGGCAGGATGTAGATGTTGCGCTGGCCCAGCACCCAGGTGTCGTTGAGTGGCAGCCTTGACTGCCACCACTGCCGAAACCGCGCGCGCGGCGACCAGAACTGCCAGCCTGCGGTGGCAGACACGGTTGCTGTCACAGGGCCACCCGCTTCACGGAATGGGAGTTGCCTCGACCATGGCCTTGACCTGCTCGACCGCGCCACGCCCAGCGCCTGAGACCGGCACCAGCCGGTGCGCAATGGCTTGCGGCAACACGGCTTGCAGGTCGTCTGGCGCCACGTAGTCACGCCCACCCAGCAAGGCGCGGGCCTTGGCCACCCGCAATGCAGCGATGCCAGCCCTGGGGCTCAGGCCCTGGGTGAACCAGGCGCCTGAACGAGTGGCGGCAATCAAGGTCTGCAGGTAGTCCAGCAGTGGCGGCGCAGCGCGCACGGCCAGAACCTGTTGCTGAGCGGCCACCAGTTCCGCGGGCGTCATCACGGCTTGCAGTTGCGCGGTGGCGTGGCGACGGTCGCCGCCGCTGAGCAATTCGCGCTCGGCGGCACGATCGGGGTAGCCCAGCGTGATGCGCAACAAGAAGCGGTCGAGCTGGCTTTCGGGCAGCGGGTAGGTGCCCAGCTGATCGCTGGGGTTCTGGGTGGCGATCACGAAGAACGGCTTGGGCAGGGCGCGGGTCTCGTTTTCGACCGACACCTGCTGTTCTTCCATGGCCTCGAGCAGCGCGCTTTGTGACTTGGGACCGGCGCGGTTGATTTCGTCGGCCAGCAGCACCTGGGCAAAGACCGGTCCGGGGTGGAAGACAAAGGCGTCCTTGGCGCGCTCGAAGACGCTGACGCCAATCAAGTCGCTGGGCATCAGGTCGGCGGTGAACTGCACGCGCCTGAAGTCCAGCCCCAGTGACACCGCCAGCGCGTGCGCCAAGGTGGTCTTGCCGACCCCAGGAACGTCCTCGATGAGCAGGTGGCCACCGGCCAGCAGACAGGCTATGCAGTCTTCGATCTGTGGGCGTTTGCCGACGACGATCGTGCTAATCTGATCAGCCAGCCGTGAGAGCTGGCGCGTGAGGCTTGCGTCCATGCGTGGGACCATAACTGATCAGCCGGGGACACGATCTTTCAATGAGCACAGCGTTTTACAGCCATCCCGCCTGCCGCGGCCATGACATGGGCGCAGGGCACCCCGAATGCCCGCAGCGCCTGGACGCCATCACCGACCACCTGCTGGCCACCGGCCTGGACGTGGCGCTGGACCACCGTGAAGCCCCCGAGGCCACCCGCGAGCAGCTCAGCCGCGCCCACACCAGCAACTACGTCAACGAAACCCATGACCTGCTGGTGCAGGTGCAAATCAGCGGTGAAGCCCGCGCCATGGACCCCGACACCTGGGCTGGGCTGGGTACCTTGTCAGCCGCCTTGCGTGCAGCAGGCGCCGCGGTGGCGGCCACCGACGACGTCCTGGCTGGCCGCGCCAAGAACGCCTTTTGCGCGGTGCGCCCGCCCGGCCATCACGCCACGCGTGACGCCACCATGGGCTTTTGTTTTTTCAACAACGTGGCGGTGGCGGCGCGCCACGCGCTGGACGTGCACGGCCTGCAGCGCGTGGCCATCATCGACTTTGATGTGCACCACGGCAATGGCACCGAGGACATCATCGCGGGCGACGAACGGGTCTTGATGTGCAGCTTTTTCCAGCACCCGCTGTACCCCTACAGCGGCGCTGTGCCCAAGGGCACCAACATGGTCAACGTGCCGGTGGCGCCTTACACCCGCGGCCCGGCCGTTCGCCAGACCATCACCGACATGTGGCTGCCCGAGCTGGAGCGCTTTGCACCGCAGATGATCTTCATCAGCGCCGGCTTTGACGCCCACCGCGAAGACGACCTGGGCCAGATGGCGCTGGTCGAAGACGACTACGCCTGGATCACGCGCGAGCTGATGCAGGTGGCGCAGCGCCACGCCCAGGGCCGCATCGTGTCGTGCCTGGAAGGCGGCTACAGCCTCAGCGCGCTGGCGCGCAGCGTGGCGGCCCACGTGCGTGTGTTGGCCGACATGGCTTGACCGTTTCAGGGCTTTCATGAGTTCCATGTTCTCGGCCGCCGAGCTCGGCCAACTGGCCAGTGCGGTCGGCCAACTGGCCGGGGCGCTCGGCAAACCCAGCGTGCTGATCGAAGTCGCGGTTTTCGTGGGCTGCCTGGCGCTGTCGTGGGTGGTGGTGCGGCTGCTGCGCGGCGCCCGGGCCACACCCGGTTCCACCTGGTTTGGCGACCGCATCTTCGACGGCGCCTTGTTCCCCGGTTTGGCCTTGCTGTTGGCGCTGTTGGCGCGCTGGCTGCTGCAGGACCAGCTGCCGATTGCGGTCTTCAAGCTGGTGGTTCCGGTGTTGATGTCGCTGGCCGTCATCCGCCTGACCGTGCGGGTGCTGCACATCACCTTCCCGCATTCAACCCTGATGCGGGTGGTCGAGCGCAGCGTTTCCTGGATGGCCTGGATCGCGGTGGTGCTGTGGGTCACCGGGGTGCTGCCCTTGCTGCTGCAGGAACTGGACGCCATCACCTGGAAGATCGGTGCCGCCAAGGTGTCGGTGCGCAACCTGCTGGAAGGCCTCGTCGCGGCGGTGCTGGCCCTGCTGTTGGCCTTGTGGGTGAGCTCGTTGCTGGAAGCGCGCTTGCTGGTGGGGGCCACCGACAACATCAGCATTCGCAAGATGGCCGCCAACGCCTTGCGCGCGGTGTTGCTCTTTGTCGGCCTGATGTTTGCGTTGTCGGCGGCTGGCATCGACCTCACCGCGCTGGGCGTGCTGGGTGGCGCTGTGGGGGTGGGCATCGGCTTTGGCCTGCAGAAGCTGGCTGCCAACTACATCAGCGGCTTTGTCATCCTGGCCGAACGCAGCATGCGCATCGGCGACATGGTCAAGGTCGACAACTTCGAAGGCCGCATCACCGACATCACCACGCGCTACACCGTGATCCGGTCGCTGACCGGGCGCGAGAGCATCGTGCCCAACGAGATGATGATCACCCAGCGGGTGGAAAACAGCTCGCTGGCCGACCCCAAGGTGCAGATGACCACCGTGGTGCAGGTGGCCTATGGGACCGACGTGGCGGCGCTGCTGCCGCTGCTGAGCCAAGCAGTGGCGCAGGTGCCGCGTGTGCTGGCCGACCCCGAGCCGATGACGCTGCTCACCGCGTTCGCGGCCGATGGGCTGGAGCTGACGGTGGCCTTCTGGATCGGTGACCCGCACAACGGCCAAGGCAATGTGCGCTCGGCCGTCAACCTGGCGGTGTTGGCCTTGCTGGGGCAGCAAGGGGTGGCGATTCCGTATCCCCAGCGTGTGGTGCACGGGGTCGCGGCGCCAGTTGCTTCGGTTGCGCCGGTTGCCCCTACAGCGCCGCCTGGGTGAGCCACTGCGCCGCCACAAGGGCGGCTGCGCTGGACAGGTCTGCTACGCTCAGCCGGTGATCCAACTTCCTTTGACCGCGTGCCGCGCTTGGGCGCTGAGCCTTGCCTTGCTGCTGGCGCAGGGCCTGGGCTTGCACCACGCTGTGGCGCACGGCGCGCCGGGCTCCATGGGAGCAGTGGCACCGACGCAGGCCCCAGTTGATGGCTTGGCGCAGGGTGCGGTCCACCAAAGTCATGCGCATGGGGCGCATGGGGCGCATGGGGCGCATGAGACCGTGCACCTGGCTGCGCCTGCAAGCGCTTTCCATGCCGACCATGCCGCCGGTGATGCGCAATGTCGTCTGGTCGACCAGCTCGGCCACGCGGAGCTGCTCTGGCCGAACCTGCCGACGACCTCGGTGGTGCCGGCTGATCGGCCAGCACGCCTGGCCCCAGCGCCGGCCAGGGCGCCGGATGCGGCCAGGGCGCCATACCAGGCACGCGGCCCGCCCTGAACGCGCTGGCAGCGTGTGTCGCGCCGCTGCCCACCTGATCGACCCCCCTTTTTTGACCGCCCCGCTGCTGGCAGATCGCCTTGCGCCAGTCTGCGCAGCTGTCTGCGCAGATGTCGGCGCGCTCATCTGCTGACCTGCCTGCGCGCCAGTCTGCGCACCGATCTGCGCACCGATCTGCGGGCAGCGTGCAGCGGCATCAACCTCATTCAGGATTCTCATGACCCACTTGATCCCATCCTTCGGGCTCCCTGCATCACCCCTGCCGGCCCAACCCTCATCCCCCGCGCGCTGGCTTGGCGCGGGGCTTTTGACCTTGAGCGGTGCCCTCGCCACTTCAACGGTGTGGGCGCAAGCAGCGCCTGCAGCCACGACCGCCACCGTGGTCATCACCGGCAACCCTCTGGGTCGCGACGACGCCGCGCAGCCCGCCTCGGTTCTCGCCGGGTCCGGTCTGACGCTGCGCCGTGCGGCCACGCTGGGCGAAACGCTGGACGGCTTGCCTGGCGTGTCCAGCAGCGGCTTTGGCCCCAACGCCAGCCGCCCCGTCATCCGCGGTCTGGACGGCGACCGTGTGCGGGTGCTGGACAACGGCGGCTCGTCGGTCGACGCATCCAACCTCAGCTTTGACCACGCGGTGGCGATGGACCCGTTGGTGGCCGAGCGCATCGAGGTGCTGCGTGGCCCGGCCGCCTTGCTCTATGGCGGCAACGCCACCGGCGGCGTGGTCAACGTCATCGACAACCGCATACCGCGTCTGGCGGCCCAGGGTTTGAGTGGCCGTGCCGAGCTTCGGCTGGGCGGGGCCAGCCAGGAGCGTGGTGCTGCGATGGTGCTGGACGGTGGTGCTGGCCGCTGGGCTTGGCACGCCGACGTGATGGGCCGCAGCAGTGACGACCAGCGGGCCCCGCGCCACACGCCCGTGGCCGACGGCACGCTGCTGGACCCGACCAACCGCGTGCGCAATTCCGCCGCGCGAGCCCAGGGCGGTGCGGTGGGTGCATCCTGGGTCACAGACTCAGGTTTTGTGGGCCTGTCGGTCGACACGCTGAACAAGCGCTATGGGGTGACGGTCGAGCCCGATGTCTTGATCCGCATGCAGCGCGACCATGCGGCGCTGGCCGGTGAGTGGCGCTGGAGCGATGGCTGGTGGCGCAGTTTCAACGCCCGTGCCGGACTGACCCGCTACCGGCATGAAGAAGTCGAGGGCACGGGTGAAGTTGGCACCACCTTCAAGAGCCGTGGCCAGGACCTGCGCCTCGAAGCGCGCCACGCGCCCATCGGTGGCGTCGAGGGTGTGTGGGGGCTGCAAACAGAAAATCTGACGTTCTCGGCCCTGGGTGAAGAGGCCTTTGTGCCCGGCACCAAGACGCGGTCGCAGGCCTTGTTTGTGCTGGAAGAACTGCCGATGAAGGCGCTGACGCTGAGTGTTGGCGCGCGTGCCGAGCAGGTCCGTGTTGACTCTGATGGTGACGGACCGGGCGCCGCTGCGCCGCGTTTTGGCGACGCTGCGCAGCGCCGCTTTGCGCCGCGCAGTTTTTCGCTGGGACTGCGCTCCAGCCTGGGGTCAGGTTGGAAGGCGTCAGCCAGCCTGGGCAGCACCCAGCGCGCACCGGCCTACTACGAGCTGTATGCCCATGGTGTGCACCTGGCCACGGCCGCCTATGAACAAGGTGACCCCCAACTGGGCCTGGAGCGCAGCCGCCATGGCGAGCTGGGTTTGGCCTGGCATCAGGGCGCCCACAGCTTCAAGGCCAACCTGTTCAGCACGCGCTTTGCCAACTTCATTGCGCTGGACGCAACGGGTCTGGACATCTCCGTTCCGGGCGAACCGGGTGACCCGCCCAGCCTGGTGCCCGAGTACCGATTCCAAGGTGTGCGGGCACGCCTGCAAGGCTTCGAGGTGGAGGGCAAGGTACGCGTGCTACAAGCAGGCATGACCCTGGACCTGAGTGGCGGACTGGACCTGACCCGCGGCGACAACCTGAGCGCAGATCAACCCTTGCCGCGCCTGTCACCGCTGCGCACGCGGCTTGGCCTGGAGGCCGGCCTGGGCAGCTGGCGCGTTGGCGTGGACGTCCGGCACGCGGCGCAACAGAACCGCTTTGGTGCCAACGACAGCGCCACCCGCGCTTTCACGACGCTGGACCTGTGGGCCAGCGGCAACCTGTGGCTCAAGCCAGACGCTGTGGGCGGCGCGACCTGGTACGCCAAGCTGGCCAATGCCAGCAACGAGCTGGGCTACAACGCGGCGGCGGTGGCCACCATTCGTGGCCTGTCGCCGGTGGGTGGGCGCGCCTTGTCAGCCGGCCTGCAGCTGCGCTGGTAGCGCCAGCGGCGTTGCAGCAGACGTTCTGCTGCCGCCCACGCGCCGCAAGCCCATACCCAAGCCCAAGCCGCTGGGCGAGACCGCGCCTGCCGCCGCGCTGGGGTAGGCGACGGCTTCAAGGGGCCAAGCGTTCCCGGACCCAGGCGCCATCTTCCAACCGATAGCGCAAGCGATCATGCAGCCGGCTCTTGCGGCCCTGCCAAAACTCCCAGCGGTCGGGCACCAGCCGGTAGCCGCCCCAGTGCGGCGGCCGCGGCGGGTTCAGCGCGTGCAGGGCGGCGGCCTTGGCGGCGCCAGTGACCAACACCGCACGCGAAGGAATGACCTGGCTCTGTGGCGAAGCCCAGGCACCCAGGCGTGAGTCCAGCGGACGCGACGCGTAGTAGTCGTCCGACTCCTGCGCGCCGGTCTTTTGCACCGCGCCTTCGATGCGCACCACGCGCTCCAGTTCGACCCAGTGAAACTGCAAGGCGGCCATTGGCAGGTGGGCGAGTTCCTGCCCTTTGCGGCTGTTGTAGTTGGTGTACCAAACGACGCCGCGCGCATCCACCCCTTTGATGAGCACGATGCGGGTGGATGGCCTGCCATCGGCACCCACGGTGGCCAAGGTCATGGCGTTGGGCTCGGGCAACTGGGCCCCCAAGGCCTGCTCAAACCAGCGCTGAAACTGCAGCAGCGGGTTGGCTGCCGACGCGGTTTCGTCCAGCTCGTCTCGTTCGTAGCTCTTGCGCAGGGCTTGGATGTCCATGCGTTCAGTATAGAAAGCTCTGGGTTGGCCGCAGTGCTGGATGCCCTGCTGGATGCAGTGTTGGATGCAAGGTTGGATGTAAGGACAAACGCAGGTTCGGCCGCGCACGCCCCCCGGCCCAGCAGCAAGCGTGCGCCGTTCACGGGCGCCGTGGGGAGCATCCCTTACGGGGAACGACGTAAGTGAAGCTCCCACTACCTGAGTGGCTGTTGCGTCGTCATTCTTCAGGCCAAGGAGGACGCAGACAGGGCTGAACCAAGCCTTGCGCGTCAACACAAGAATGCGTTTTCGTCCCACCATCGTGGTGCTTGCAGCGGGCCGCGGCAGCCGCTTTGGTGGCGCCGTGCACAAGCTGGAACAAGCCCTGGGCCCCAGCACGGTGCTGGGCAGCACGCTGCGCCACGCCATCCAAACCCAACTGCCGGTGTTGGTGGTGACCACGGCTGCGTTGGCTCCCCTGGCCGGGCAGCAGGTGGCCACGCGTGACATCCTGGTCCTGAGTGACGGCGAAGCCGCCCGCGGCATGGGGTACAGCATCGCAGCCGGCGTGGCCGTGCGGTCCGGTGCGCCGGGTTGGCTGGTGTTGCCAGCGGACATGCCCTTGGTGCGGCCGGGCAGCATCCTGGCGGTGGCCACGGCGCTGGAACAGCACGCGGTGGTCTGCGCTCAGTACAAAGGTCGCCGCGGTCACCCGGTGGGCTTCAGCGCCGAGCTGTACTCCGAGCTCAGCACTTTGGACAACGATGACGGCGCGCGCCGGGTGGTGGCACGTTATCCGGCCCATGGTGAAGAACTCGACGACCCCGGTGTGCTGCTCGACGTGGACACCCCGCAAGACCTTGCGGCAGTCAGCGTGCAGATGGTCAAAGGATCCGTGGTTGGCCGTTGAACCCTTGGCCAGCCAAGGGCCTGCGGGGCTATAACAAGCCTTGGTCTCGCGCCAGGGCCATCAGGCGCTCAATCTTTCGGTCATGGGTGCCGCGCTGGCGCAAAGCGCTGGCGGTTTCTGCCAGGTACTGCAGCGTGGTGCCATAGCGGCCGCGCGCATGTCGCAGGATGTGGGTGACCTCGGCATCGCTCAAGTTGGGCAAACAGGCCACGCTGCGCCGGCTCAAGGTGAAGGCCAAGGCCAACACCGGGCCTTGGGCGGTGTGGCAGGGCAAGAGCCGGGCGTCGTAAACGCCCGTGGGCATCTCTCGGGCCCACAACCGGTCCAGTTCGGTTTCGGATTGCTCGGCACGCAGCCGGTAGGCGACACCTCTGCAAGACCCACCGGGCAGCAGCGCAAAGACCAAGCCCGGTTGCTCTGCCGAGCCTCGGTTGACCCGCGAACGCATCGCCAAGGCGCGGTGCCAGCCGCGCAACAAGGCGGGGCGCTGTTCAGCGGCGTCGAACTCGGGGCGCCAGATCAGCGAGGCGTAGCCAAAAATCCAGCGCTCGGTGCAGCGGCCACGCTGTTCTTCAGCCCGCCACTGCGTGCGCAGCGTTTGCAGGGCTGCGGCAGGGTCGCGAAGGATCAGTTCAGGGGCGATGTCCAGGCTCACGGGCTGAAGCATCGCACGGCACCCACTTGATTTGACGATGTAACCAAGTTACATCACAATTTGGCCTATGGTTACATCGTCCGCATCCCCTCGCGCTCCCCTCAACAGCGTCTTGGACACGGTCACGCGGCGCATCGTGGCGCGCAGTGCGGCCCTTCGATCGGCTTATCTGTCGCGCATCGAACGCCTGGTGGACCGCCCGCCCGGCGCCGCCCGCATGGGCTGCGCCAATGTGGCCCACGCCTTTGCGGCCCTGCCCAGCTCGGACAAGTTTCGGGTGGTGGCGGAAAAAGCGCCGCACCTGGGGGTGGTCACGTCCTACAACGACATGCTGTCGGCCCACCAGCCCTACGAAAGCTACCCGGCCCTGATCCGCGAAGAAGCCGCACTACACGGCGCTACCGTGCAGGTGGCCGGCGGCGTGCCCGCCATGTGCGACGGCGTTACCCAAGGCTTGCCGGGCATGGAACTCAGCTTGTTCTCGCGAGACACCATCGCCATGAGCACAGCGGTGGCCTTGACCCACGATGTGTATGACGCCGTGCTGCTGCTGGGTGTTTGCGACAAGATCGTGCCGGGCTTGTTGATCGGAGCCTTGCACTTTGGCCACTTGCCTTGTGTGTTTGTTCCTGCCGGCCCCATGAGCACGGGCTTGAGCAACACTGAAAAGAGCAAGGTCCGCGAACAGGCGGCACAGGGCAAGGTGGGGCGGGAAGCCCTCTTGGCCGCCGAGAGCGCCGCCTACCACGGCCCCGGCACCTGCACTTTTTATGGCACTGCCAACAGCAACCAGATGCTCTTGGAAGCGATGGGCTTGCACGTGCCGGGTGCAGCTTTTGTGCATCCGCATGCGGGGTTGCGGCAAGAGCTGACCCGCGAAGCCGTGCGCACCGCGTTGGCCATCACCAGCCGGGGCCCGCGTTTTACGCCCATCGGCCGGCTGGTCGACGAGCGTGTGATCGTCAACGCCATGGTGGCCCTGTTGGCCACCGGCGGCAGCACCAACCATCTGATTCACTGGGTGGCCGTGGCGCGCGCGGCCGGCATCGTCATCGACTGGACCGACTTTGCAGAACTCTCAGCCGCCACGCCATTGTTGGCCCGTGTGTACCCCAACGGCCATGCGGATGTGAACCAGTTTCAAGCCGCCGGTGGCCCGGCGTTTGTGCTGCGGGAACTGCAAAACAGCGGCGGTCTGCACACCGACGTGCTCACTGTGGCCAACGTGGCGTCGGGCGACTATGCCGCCTATGGTGAAGAAGCGGTGCTCGACGCCGGGCGGCTGGTCTGGCGGGCCCTGCCGCCTGAAAGTGGCGACACCGAGATCGTGCGCAGCGCAGCCGATCCCTTCACCGTCAGTGGTGGTCTGAAGCTGCTGCAGGGCAATCTGGGGCGCAGCGTGATCAAGACCTCGTCGGTGCCCGAACACTGCCACGTCATCGAAGCCCCGGCGCGGGTCTTCGACAGCCAGGAAGGGCTGCTGGCGGCTTTCAACGCTGGTGAACTGGAGCGTGACGTGGTGGCGGTGGTGCGCTTCCAGGGCCCGCGTGCCAACGGCATGCCCGAACTGCACAAATTGACGCCGCCTTTGGCGGTGCTGCAAGGCAAGGGCTACCGCGTGGCGCTGGTGACCGACGGCCGCATGAGTGGTGCCAGTGGCAAGGTGCCAGCGGCCATCCACGTCAGCCCGGAAGCCTTGGCAGGCGGACCGCTGGCCAGGGTGCGAGACGGTGACCTGATCCGGCTGGACGCGGTGGCCGGCACATTGCAGGCCCTGGTCGATGAGGCGCTGTGGGCGGCGCGCGAAGTGCAGCAGCCAAGCGCCCAACACACCGCGACCCACGCCCATGACCTGGGCCGAGAACTCTTTGCCGGCATGCGGCGCAACGTGTTGAGCGCTGAAGAAGGCGCCATCACGTGGATGTAGAAACCTGCACTTGAAAGTGACCATGCAGTCGACGCTGAAGACCCTTGCGACCCTTGACGCCCTTGCGACCCTTGAACTGGCCAGCCACGGCCCGGTGATTCCAGTCATCGTGATCCAGCGCCTGCAAGACGCCGTGCCCTTGGCACAGGCCTTGGTGGCTGGCGGCGTGCGCGTGCTCGAGGTGACGCTGCGCACCCCGGTGGCGCTGGCGGCCATCGAGGCCATCGTTCGGGCCGTGCCAGGTGCCATCGTCGGTGCGGGCACCATCCGCAGCGCGGCTGACGCGCGTGCGGCGCAGCAAGCCGGCAGTGCCTTTGGTGTCAGCCCCGGCTACACCGCTGCGGTGGGTGCAGCCTGCCGCGAGGTGGGTCTGCCGCTGCTGCCTGGCGTGGCCACGGCCAGCGAGGTGATGGCGGCGCAGGCCGACGGCTTGAATTTCTTGAAGTTTTTTCCGGCCATGGCGGCTGGTGGGCTGGCCATGCTCAAGGCGCTGGGGGGGCCGTTCCCCGACGTCGTGTTTTGCCCTACCGGCGGCATCACGCTGGAAAGTGCACCGCAGTTTCTGGCACTGGCCAACGTCAGGGTTTGCGGCGGTTCATGGTTGACACCCCAAGACGCTGTTGACGCCGGTGACTGGGACCGCATCACCGGCCTGGCGCAAGCATCCCGTGCCCTTCGTGGGTGATGGTGGGTGATGGCGGGTGTGGGCTGACCACCGCTGACGACCGCTGGCCACCAAAGTTGACTGCCTCCGACCGCCGTGGGCGTGGCCCCGTGTGGGCGCCCGAGGCGCGTGCGGCTGACCGTCAGGGCACCGGCTTGATGTCGCCACAAGCCGCGGCCAGCCAACGCGCTTGAGTGCGCACTTCCATCGTCTCGGAGCGCTCTTTGCGCGTGGTGGTGATGGTGAGCAGGCCCTTGTGCTCCTTGGGGCTGACCAACGTGAACTCGCCGCTGCCCGTGGCCTTGTGTGTG
>JAYVSX010000316.1:0-11643 GCA_043774975.1 Rubrivivax sp. | reverse complement strand
CAAGAAGCCGATCAAGACCTGGTCGCGCCGCAGCACCATCCTGCCCGAGTTCATCGGCTTGACGGTGGCCGTGCACAACGGCAAGCAGCACGTGCCCGTTTATGTGACCGACCAAATGGTTGGTCACAAGCTCGGCGAATTCGCACTCACCCGCTTGTTCAAGGGTCACCCCGCGGACAAGAAGGCGAAGAAGTAAGGAGCCACAGCGATGGAAACCAAAGCAATCGCCCGTGGTGTGCGTCTGTCTTCGGACAAGGGCCGCCTGGTGGCCGACATGATCCGCGGCAAGAAAGTGGATCAGGCCATCAACATCCTGAATTTCACGCAGAAAAAAGCCGCCGGCATCATCAAGAAGGTCGTTGAGTCGGCTGTGGCCAATGCCGAGCACAACGACGGCGCCGACATCGACGAACTGAAGATCAAGTCGATCTACGTTGAACAAGGTGCCGTGCTCAAGCGCTTTTCCGCCCGGGCCAAAGGCCGCGGTGCGCGCATCAGCAAGGGCACTTGCCACATCTACGTGACGGTCGGGAACTGAGAGCACAAGCATGGGACAAAAAATCCACCCGACTGGTTTCCGCCTCGCGGTCACCCGCGCCTGGCAAAGCCGCTGGTTCGCGACCAAGGCCAACTTCGCCACGATGTTGGCTGAAGACCTGAAGGTTCGCGACTACCTCAAGACCAAGCTCAAGAGTGCGGCCGTTTCTCGCATCCTGATCGAGCGTCCTGCCAAGAACGCGCGCATCACCATTTTCTCGGCGCGTCCGGGTGTGGTGATCGGCAAGAAGGGCGAGGACATCGAAAACCTGAAGGCCGAACTGGGTCGCCGTCTGGGCGTGCCGGTGGCTGTCAACATCGAAGAAATCCGCAAGCCGGAAGTCGATGCGCAGCTCATCGCCGACAGCATCACGCAGCAGCTGGAAAAACGGATCATGTTCCGCCGTGCCATGAAGCGTGCGATGCAGAACGCCATGCGTCTGGGTGCCCAGGGCATCAAGATCATGTCGTCGGGTCGCCTGAACGGCATTGAAATCGCCCGCTGCGAGTGGTACCGCGAAGGCCGTGTGCCACTTCACACCCTGCGTGCCGACATCGACTACGGTTTCAGCGAAGCCAAGACCACCTACGGCATCATCGGTGTCAAGGTTTGGGTCTACCGCGGCGACCGCCTGGCCAATGGCGATGCCCCGCAGCTGCCCAAGTCCGAAGGTGACAACGACCGCCGCGAGCGCCGTGGTCCCCGCCCAGGCGGCCCAGATGGCCGTCCTGGTGCACCGGGTGGCCGTGGTCGCCCTGGCGGTGACCGGGCTCCCCGCAGCGACGCTGCACCTGCCGCAGCCCCTGCCGCGCCGGCTGGAGACGGACCTTCTGGCCCGAAAGGCCCGGCCGTCAAGCGCGTTCGTCGCGCCACGCCTGCAGCCCCGGCCGCTGGCGAGACCAAAGGAGAATAACGATGCTGCAACCCGCACGTCGCAAGTTCCGCAAGGAACACAAAGGCCGTAACACTGGCATAGCCACCCGTGGCGCTGCTGTGTCGTTTGGTGACTTTGGCCTCAAGGCCACTGAGCGTGGCCGCATCACGGCGCGCCAGATCGAAGCCGCTCGGCGCGCCATCAGCCGGCACATCAAGCGCGGTGGTCGCATCTTCATCCGCATCTTCCCCGACAAGCCGATTTCGCAGAAGCCGGCCGAAGTGCGGATGGGTAACGGAAAGGGCAACCCCGAGTACTACGTGGCTGAGATCCAACCCGGCAAGGTGCTCTATGAAATCAACGGCGTGCCTGAGCAATTGGCTCGGGAAGCCTTCTTGCTGGCCTCAGCCAAGTTGCCCCTGCGTTGCACGTTTGTTGCACGCCAGGTTGGCACTTGACGACGGCGGCCTGAGGACATCGATATGAACACCGCAGAACTGCGCACCAAGGACATCGCCGCGTTGGAGAAGGAAGTCTCCGATCTGCTCAAGGCCCACTTCGGCCTGCGCATGCAGAAGGCGACTCAACAGCTCACCAACCACACGCAACTGGGCAACACCCGCCGCGACGTGGCACGGGTGAAAACCATCATCGCCGAGAAAAAGCGTCAGCAAGCTAAGCAAGGGGCTGCCAAATGAGCGAAGCACAAACCGTCGCCGTCAAGAACACGCGCACCCTGGTGGGCCGCGTGGTCAGCGACAAGCGTTCCAAGACCGTGACCGTTCTGGTTGAGCGTCGCACTGCGCACGAGCTCTACGGCAAGATCGTTGCCAAGTCGAGCAAATACCACGCGCACGACGAAAAGGGCGAGTACAAGATGGGCGACTTGGTGGAAATCGCCGAAGGCCGCCCGATTAGCAAGACCAAGTCCTGGACGGTGACCCGCCTGGTCGAAAAGGCCAAACTGATCTGATCACGTGCGAGAGGGCAAAGACCCTTTAGAAACCCTTGACGACCGGTTGCTGGAAACTTCAGCATCGGTCGTTTTCAGTTTTGGCATGTGCTTGCTTTGCAAACGCAGCTACCACCCGGGCTCGCCGCAGGCGAGGCCTCAAATACCCAGGAGTCGAGATGCTGAAAGTTGGAGACAAACTGCCCGCTGGCAGTCTGCAAGAGTTCATCGAGGTTGAAGGCAATGGCTGCAGCCTGGGCCCCAACGCCTTTGACATCGACCAGGCAACCGCGGGCAAGAAGATTGCTGTCTTTGCTTTGCCGGGGGCCTACACGCCCACCTGCTCGGCCAAGCATGTGCCTGGCTATGTTGAGCAGGCTGCCGCATTGCAAGCTGCTGGCGTGGACGAAATCTGGTGTGTTTCGGTCAACGACGCCTTTGTGATGGGCGCCTGGGGTCGAGACCAAAAAACAGGTGGCAAGGTCCGCATGATGGCCGACGGCAGTGCCGCGTTCGCCCAGGCCACGGGTTTGACGCTGGACCTGACGGGTCGTGGCATGGGTTTGCGATCCAACCGCTTTTCGATGTTGGTGGTGGACGGCGTGGTCAAGTCGCTCAACGTAGAGGCGCCTGGCAAATTCGAGGTCAGCGACGCGGGCACTTTGCTCAAACAAGCCCAGCAGATCCTGGCCTGAAAGAAAGATGCGGCGGCCCCTTGACGGGGGCTGCCAATCCCTGCCATACTCTACGGCTTCGCCTTCGACGTTTAAGCGGTAATCTCCGCTAAACGTCAAGCGCCGATCGCCAACCGGCTTCATCCCATACACGGGCCCAAGACTGACTGCATCAAGTTTTTGATGTGGCCAAGTTGGGGAGACAACATGATACAAATGCAAACGCGGCTTGACGTGGCCGACAACACGGGCGCCAAGTCTGTTCAGTGCATCAAGGTGCTGGGCGGCTCCAAGCGTCGCTATGCCGGCATTGGTGACGTCATCAAGGTCAGCATCAAAGAAGCTGCGCCGCGTGGTCGCGTCAAAAAGGGCGAGGTCTACAGCGCCGTTGTGGTTCGCACCGCCAAGGGCGTGCGCCGTCAAGACGGCTCATTGATCAAGTTTGACGGCAATGCGGCTGTGTTGCTCAACGCCAAGCTCGAGCCCATCGGCACGCGCATCTTCGGGCCCGTGACGCGTGAACTGCGCACCGAGCGCTTCATGAAGATCGTCTCGCTGGCGCCCGAAGTGCTTTGAAGGACGTGCTGCCAAGCGCCGTCTCATTAGGACACCGACCATGAACAAGATTCGCAAGGGCGACCGGGTCATCGTGACCACCGGCCGCGACAAAGGCAAACGTGGCACCGTGTCACTGCGCGTCGATGACGAGCACATCGTTGTTGACGGCGTGAACATGGTCAAGAAGCACGTCAAGCCCAATCCGCTCAAGGGCACCACGGGCGGCGTCGTTGACAAGACCATGCCCATTCACCAGTCCAACGTGGCGATTTTCAACGCCGCTACGGGTAAGGGTGACCGCGTGGGCATCAAGCTCCTGGAAGACGGCAAAAAAATGCGCGTCTACAAGTCCAGCGGCGCAGAGATCAAGGCTTAACGCATCATGGCAAAGACCAAAGCAGAAGTTCCGGCCGGCAAGGTCGACGCGGTGACCAGTGCCCGTCTGCAAACGATCTACCGCGAGAAGATCGTGCCAGAATTGATGGCCAAGTTTGGCTTCACCTCGGTAATGCAAGTGCCGCGCCTGCAGAAGATCACTCTGAACATGGGTGTGAGCGAGGCGGTGTCGGACAAGAAGGTGATGGACAACGCCGTTAGCGACTTGACCAAGATTTCTGGCCAGAAGCCTGTTGTCACCAAGAGCAAGAAGGCCATTGCAGCGTTCAAGATTCGCGACAACGTGCCCATCGGCACGATGGTGACGCTGCGCGGCGTGCGCATGTATGAATTTCTGGACCGTTTTGTCACCGTGGCTCTGCCGCGCGTACGTGACTTCCGCGGTATCAGCGGCCGCAGCTTCGATGGTCGTGGCAATTACAACATCGGTGTCAAGGAGCAGGTGATCTTCCCGGAAATCGAGTACGAAAAAGTCGACGCGATTCGGGGCATGAACATCAGCATCACCACCAGCGCAAAGAACGACGACGAGTGCAAGGCCTTGCTCGCCGCATTCAAGTTCCCGTTCAAGAACTGACGGCACAAGGAATCCAAGACATGGCCAAACTGTCCATCCTGCAACGGCAAGAAAAGCGTGAAAAGCTGGTTGCCAAGTACGCCAAGAAGTACGCCGAGCTCAAGACCGTCAGCAATGACGGCAAGCTCAGTGACGAAGTGCGTTACGCCGCCCGCCTGCAGCTGCAAAAGCTGCCGCGCAACGCCAACCCCACCCGCCTGCGCAATCGCTGCGTGCTGACCGGCCGTGGCCGCGGCACCTTCCGCATGTTCGGCCTGGGCCGCAACAAGATCCGCGAGCTCGCCTTCAAGGGCGACATTCCCGGCATGGTCAAGGCCAGCTGGTAATTCGGCGAGAAGATCAGGAGAAATTTCATGAGCATGAGTGATCCTATCGCCGACATGCTGACCCGCATCCGCAACGCCCAAAGCGTTGCGAAAGTGGCTGTCACCATGCCGTCGTCCAAGTTGAAAGTCGCCATCGCACAAGTCCTCAAGGACGAGGGCTACATCGATGACTTCGCTATTCGCGCCAACGAAGGCAAGCCGGAGCTTGAGGTCGCGCTGAAGTACTACGCGGGTCGCCCGGTCATCGAGCGCATTGAGCGCGTCAGTCGGCCCGGACTTCGCGTTTACAAAGGCCGCGACGCCATTCCGCAAGTCATGAACGGTTTGGGTGTGGCCATCGTGACCACGCCCAAGGGCGTGATGACCGACCGCAAGGCTCGCCAGACCGGTGTCGGTGGCGAAGTGCTTTGCTACGTCGCTTAAGGGGAGTCAGAACATGTCCCGCGTAGGAAAGATGCCCATCACCGTCCCCAAAGGGGTTGACGTGTCGATTTCGGCAGAGAACATTACCGTCAAGGGCAGTAACGGCACGCTGGTGCGCGCCATGAACCCCTTGGTGACGATCAAGAACGAGGCCGGCATGCTGAGCTTTGCGCCAGCCAACGACTCGACGGCAGCAGATGCCATGAGTGGCACGATGCGCGCACTGGTGAACAACATGGTGGGCGGTGTCGGCAAGGGTTTCGAGAAGAAGCTCTCGCTGGTTGGCGTGGGCTTCAAAGCCCAGGCTGTTGGCCAGAAGCTGAATCTGCAGGTCGGTTATTCGCACCCGGTTGTTAAGGACATGCCCGCTGGCATCAAGGTGGCGACGCCCACCCCCACCGAAATCGTGATTTCGGGCCCTGATCGTCAGGTGGTTGGGCAACTGGCCGCTGAAGTGCGTGCTTTCCGTCCCCCCGAGCCCTACAAGGGCAAGGGCATCCGGTACGTCGGCGAGCGCGTTGTGCTCAAAGAGACGAAGAAGAAGTAAGGAGCGCAGCCATGAGCATGACCAAAAAGGAACAACGCCTGCGTCGTTCGCGCCAGACGCGTACGCGCATTGCGCTGCAGCGTGTGGCCCGCCTGGCGGTGCACCGCTCCAACCTGCACATCTACGCCAGCATCGTTTCGGACGACGGCAGCCAGATCCTGGCCAGTGCCTCTACCGCCGAAAAGGAAGTGCGCGATCAGTTGGGTGGCAACGGCAAGGGCGGCAACGTCTCTGCCGCCACCCTGGTGGGCAAGCGCATCGCCGAAATGGCCAAGGCCGCCGGCATCGACAAGGTCGCGTTCGACCGTTCGGGTTTTGCATTCCACGGCCGAGTCAAGGCCCTGGCAGAAGCCGCACGCGAAGCGGGCCTGCAGTTCTAAGCCGCGCAGCGAAGGAAACAAGATATGGCAAAGTTCACTCCCCGTGCGCAGGCTGAGGCCAACGACGACGGGCTCAAAGAAAAGATGATCGCGGTCAACCGCGTCACCAAGGTCGTCAAAGGCGGCCGCACGCTCAGCTTCGCAGCGCTGACCGTGGTGGGTGACGGCGACGGCCGCATCGGCATGGGCAAAGGCAAGGCCAAGGAAGTTCCGGTGGCCGTGCAAAAGGCCATGGAGTCGGCACGCCGAAACATGGTCAAGGTCAGCCTGAAGAACGGCTCGATCCACCACAACGTGCGCGGCGAGCACGGCGCAGCCAAGGTGCTGATGGCTCCAGCTGCGGCGGGTACCGGCATCATCGCCGGCGGCCCGATGCGCGCGGTGTTCGAAGTGATGGGTGTCACCGACATCGTCGCCAAGAGCCTGGGTTCGTCCAACCCCTACAACATGGTTCGCGCCACGCTCGACGCGTTGAAGCGCTCGACCACGCCTGCCGAAGTGGCAGCCAAGCGCGGCAAGTCGGTTGAAGACATCCTCAACTGACTTGCGGCCTCAAGCGGAGAACATTCATGGCTGATAAAAAGACCCTGACGGTCAAGCTGGTGCGCAGCATCAACGGCACGCGCCAGTCGCACCGCGACACCGTGCGTGGCCTGGGGCTGCGCAAGCTCAATAGCACCAAGGTGCTGGAAGACACGCCAGCGGTGCGCGGCATGATCAACAAAGTCGACTACCTGGTGCAGGTGCTTTGATGGAACTGAACAAGATCAAGCCCAGTGCGGGCTCCAAGCATGCCAAGCGCCGTGTGGGCCGTGGCATCGGTTCCGGTCTGGGCAAGACCGCCGGCCGCGGCCACAAGGGCCAGAAGAGCCGTGCCGGTGGTTATCACAAGGTTGGTTTCGAAGGCGGCCAGATGCCGCTGCAGCGTCGTCTGCCCAAACGCGGTTTCAAGTCGACCACGCTGAAGTACAACGGCCAGATCACCCTGAGTGACCTCAATGTGCTGGCTGCCGATGAGGTAGACCTGCTCACGCTGAAGGCCGCTGGCCTGGTGCGTCAGCTGATCAAGCACGTCAAGGTCATCAAGACTGGCGAGCTGACTCGCAAGGTGGTGCTCAAGGGCATCGGCGCAACGGCGGCCGCCAAAGTGGCCATCGAAGCTGCTGGCGGCTCGGTGAGCTGAGCCCGGGTTCAAGGAACACAGATCTCGTGGTTACCTCTGCAAACCAACTGGCCAAGAGCGGGAAGTTCGGTGACCTGCGTCGCCGCATCATCTTCTTGATCCTGGCGCTGGTGGTTTACCGTATTGGCGGGCACATTCCGGTGCCCGGCATTGATCCGGTGCAGCTGCAACAGCTGTTCAAGGGCCAGAGCGGCGGCATCCTGAGCATGTTCAACATGTTCAGTGGCGGTGCCCTGTCACGCTTTTCGGTGTTTGCGCTGGGCATCATGCCCTACATCAGCGCGTCGATCATCATGCAGTTGATGACCTATGTGGTGCCGTCCCTCGAGGCCATCAAGAAAGAGGGCGAAGCCGGTCGTCGCAAGATCACCCAGTACACACGCTACGGCACGCTGGGACTGGCCATTTTCCAGAGCCTGGGCATTGCACTGGCCTTGGAAGGCTCCGCGGGTTTGGTCATCGCACCTGGGTTTGGTTTTCGCATGGCCACTGTGGTGAGTCTGGTAGCCGGCACCATGTTTCTGATGTGGCTGGGTGAGCAAATCACCGAGCGCGGCCTGGGCAACGGCATTTCGATTCTGATTTTCGCCGGCATCGTGGCAGGCCTTCCATCGGCCATGGCGGGGTTGTTTGAGCTGGTCAGAACTGGCGCGATGAGCATCGTGGCTTGCCTGTTCATCTTGACGGTGGTGGTGTTTGTGACCTTCGCAGTGGTCTTTGTCGAGCGGGGCCAACGCAAGATCCTGGTCAACTACGCCAAGCGTCAAGTCGGCAACAAGGTCTACGGTGGCCAGAGCTCGCATCTGCCCCTCAAGCTCAACATGAGTGGCGTCATTCCGCCGATCTTTGCCAGCAGCATCATCCTGTTGCCAGCTACGGTGGTGGGTTGGTTTGCCACTGGCGAAGGCATGCGCTGGCTGAAAGACTTGTCGGGTGCCTTGTCGCCAGGCCAGCCGATCTATGTGATGCTGTATGCGGCCATGATCGTTTTCTTCTGCTTCTTCTACACAGCGCTGGTGTTCAACAGCCGTGAGACCGCAGACAACCTGAAAAAGAGTGGCGCCTTCATTCCGGGCATTCGCCCGGGTGAGCAGACCGCCAAGCACATCGACCGCATTCTGGGTCGCCTGACGCTGGCAGGCGCCGTCTACATCACGGCGGTTTGCCTGCTGCCCGAGTTTCTGGTTCTCAAGTACAACGTGCCGTTCTACTTTGGTGGGACGTCATTGCTGATCATTGTTGTGGTGACCATGGACTTCTGGGCCCAGGTTCAAAGTTACGTGATGAGTCAACAGTACGAGTCGCTCCTCAAGAAGGCCAACTTCAAGGCGAGCTGACATGAGCAAAGACGACGTCATCCAGATGCAGGGGGAGATTCTTGAGAACCTTCCCAACGCCACCTTCCGCGTCAAGCTGGAAAATGGCCACGTGGTGCTGGGCCACATCAGCGGCAAGATGCGCATGCACTACATCCGCATCCTGCCCGGCGACAAGGTCACCGTGGAACTCACGCCGTACGACTTGACGCGGGCACGCATCGTGTTCCGCGCCAAGTGAAGATTCAAGTTTTGGGGTCAAGGAGAAAGCATGAAAGTCGCCGCTTCCGTCAAGAAGATGTGCCGCAACTGCAAGGTCATTCGCCGCAAGGGTGTGGTCCGTGTGATCTGCACCGACCCGCGCCACAAGCAGCGTCAAGGCTGATTTAGAGGAACACCATGGCACGCATTGCCGGAATCAACATCCCGCCCCACAAGCACGCCGAAATCGGCTTGACTTCGATCTACGGCATTGGCCGATCCACCGCGCAGAAAATCTGCGTAGTGGTGGGCATCGCCTACTCGAAGAAGATCAAGGACCTGACCGACACGGACCTGGAAAAGATCCGCGAGGAAATCGGCCGCATGACGATCGAGGGCGACCTGCGTCGCGAACTCTCGATCAGCATCAAGCGTCTGATGGACTTGGGCTGCTACCGTGGTTTCCGTCACCGTCGCGGCCTGCCCGTGCGTGGTCAGCGCACCCGCACCAATGCCCGCACCCGCAAGGGCCCGCGCAAGGGCGCCGCTGCGCTGAAGAAGTAAGCTGCCGCAGCAACACTGAAAGAAACAAGACATGGCCAAGGCACCCGTCAATACCGCCGCGCGCCGCGTGAGCAAAAAAGTCCGCAAGAACATTGCGGACGGCGTCGCTCACGTGCACGCGTCGTTCAACAACACCATCATCACCATCACCGACCGTCAAGGTGGTGCTCTGGCCTGGGCTTCCAGCGGTGGTCAGGGCTTCAAGGGTTCGCGCAAGAGCACGCCTTTTGCTGCCCAGGTGGCCGCCGAAGTGGCGGGCCGCGCTGCCCAGGAGCAGGGCATCAAGAACCTGGACGTGCGGATCAAGGGCCCCGGCCCTGGTCGCGAGAGCAGCGTTCGCGCGCTGGCTTCGCTGGGCATCCGCATCAACAGCATCAGCGATGTGACGCCCGTGCCGCACAACGGCTGCCGCCCGCAGAAGCGCCGCCGCATCTGACGCCCTTGCAGCTGGCTCGGCAACTGGATGTTGCCAAGCCCGCTACAATCGAGAGTTTTCCGCGCTGGTCAGTGCCAATGGGCGCCAACCGGCCGTTTTCTCGAGGGTTTGGAACCCTCTGCAAGCCCACCGTCTGCGCGCAAGCCCCGGCTGCTGACAGACTCGCGCGGGACGACCTCGAAACCATCGGGTGTCGTCTGCCGCGTCAGAACGAATCACAAGGACACGACAAGTGGCACGACTTCTTGGCCCCAAGGGCAAACTTTCCCGCCGTGAAGGCACCGACCTGTTCCTGAAGAGCGCCCGCCACTCGCTCAGCGACAAGGTCAAGTTCGACAGCAAGCCTGGCCAGCACGGCCGCACCAGTGGCTCGCGCACTTCAGACTTCGGCCTGCAACTGCGCGAGAAGCAAAAGGTCAAGCGCATGTACGGCATTCTGGAGCGTCAGTTCCGCCGCTACTTTGCCGAGGCCGAGCGCCGCAAGGGCAACACCGGTGCCAACCTGTTGGCACTGCTGGAAACGCGCCTGGACAACGTGGTCTATCGCATGGGCTTTGGCTCAACGCGCGCCGAGGCGCGCCAGTTGGTGTCGCACAAGGCGCTGATGGTCAACAGTCAGGTTGTCAACATCCCGTCGTTCCAGGTCAAGGCCGGCGACACGGTCGCCATGCGCGACAAGTCCAAGGCCCAGTTGCGCGTTGTGGATGCGCTGAAGCTGGCGCAGTCCATCGGGCTGGCCGACTGGGTTTCGGTTGACGCCACCAAGATGGAAGGCGTTTTCAAGAAAGTCCCCGATCGCGACCAATACGGTGCCGAGATCAAAGAGGCCCTCATCGTCGAGTTGTACTCGCGGTAAACAGGAAGGAGAGCGCGAGCGGCCGCCAGCGGCTGCCAGCGTTTTTCGGTTGTGCTTCGCGTGCCGGGTGCGAAGCGGCCACATCCAATCCCGGCGCGGTCCTACAGCCTTATCGGTGTAACGAGCCGAGGGTATTGACAGGAACAAAAGACATTCATGCAAACCACCCTTCTGAAGCCCAAGGCCATCCAGATCGAGCCGCTCGGCGGTCACCGTGCCAAAGCCACTCTCGAGCCCTTCGAGCGCGGTTACGGCCACACGCTGGGCAACGCCCTTCGCCGCGTGCTGTTGTCGTCCATGGTTGGCTACGCCCCCACCGAAGTGACGATTGCCGGCGTGCTGCACGAGTACTCGGCCATTGACGGTGTTCAAGAAGACGTCGTCCACATCATGCTCAACCTCAAAGGCGTGGTGTTTCGCCTGCACAACCGCGACGAGGTGACGCTGGTTCTGCGCAAAGAGGGCGAAGGCGCGGTCACGGCTGGCGACATCCAGACCCCGCACGACGTGGAGATCATCAACCCCGAGCACGTCATTGCGCACCTGTCGCAGGGCGGCAAGCTCGACATGCAGATCAAGGTTGAAAAGGGCCGTGGCTATGTGCCGGGCAGCCTGCGCCGTTTTGCCGACGAGCCCACCAAGAGCATCGGCCGCATCGTGCTGGACGCGTCGTTCTCGCCCGTTCGCCGGGTCAGCTACGCGGTGGAAAACGCCCGCGTCGAGCAGCGCACCGACCTGGACAAGCTGGTCATGGAGATCGAGACCAACGGCTCGATCCCACCCGAAGAAGCCATCCGCCAAAGCGCCCGCATCCTGGTTGAACAGCTGGCTTTCTTTGCCCA
>JAYVSX010000315.1:0-17421 GCA_043774975.1 Rubrivivax sp. | reverse complement strand
CGAGCGCCCCAGGCGGACGACATACGTCGTCCGCCCCTTCGAGGGGGATGAGCAAAGTAACCAAGTGACATTTGCTCATGAGCGCGACCCGGTGGGCGGCTGCCCAGGTTCACTTGCCGGCCCTCGACGCGGCAGTGGCGGGTGTGGCGGGTGTGACTGATGTGGCCGGTGTGGCCGGTGTGGCCGGTGTCGCCGCACTGTCGGCCTTGCTGGTCAGGAACTGGCCGATCAGGTTTTCCAGCACCACCGCCGACTGCGTTTGCGCAATGGTTTGGCCGGCGCCCAGGTTGGCGTCGTCGCCGCCGGGCTCCAGGCCGATGTACTGGTCACCCAGCAAGCCGGCGGTCAGGATCTTGGCCGAGGTGTCCTTGGGGAAGCTGTAGCCCTTGTCCAAGTCGATGGTCACCACGCCCTGGAAGGTCTTGGGGTCGAGGGTGATGGACTTCACGCGGCCCACGGTCACACCCGCGGCGCGCACGGGTGCGCGCGGCTTGAGGCCGCCAATGTTGTCAAAGCGCGCTTGCACCGAGTAGCTGTCGCCACCGCCCACGCTGCCCAGGTTGGCGGCCTTCAAGGCCAGGAAAACCAGCCCCAACATGCCCAGCAGCACAAATCCGCCGACCAGGGTTTCAATGCTCTTCTTGCCCAAAGTCTTGCTCCAAAGGTTAGTGGACCACGGCCGCATCAAACGCACGCCGCGCAACCGGCTTGGCCAGGCCGCTGGGGCCGCCCGCTTGAGGGGCAGCGCCAAGGGCGCTGCGGGGTTGGACCGTTTTCATGGCGTGGAGAACATCAAGGCGGTTAGGATGAAGTCCATGCCCAGCACCCACAGCGAAGCGATCACCACGGTGCGGGTGGTGGCGTAGGCCACGCCCTCGGGTGTGGCTTCGGTTTCGAAGCCCTGGTACAGCGCCACCACGGTGCACACGACACCAAACACAGTGGCCTTGACCAGGCCGTTGCCCACGTCACGCCAAACGTCGACCCGCGTTTGCATGATCGACCAGAAGTTGCCCGAGTCGACGCCAATCAGCAGCACCGCCACGATGTAGGCGCCCAGGATGCCGACCGCCGAAAACAGGATCGCCAGGATCGGCATCGAAATGATGCCGCCAATCAAACGTGGCGCCAGCACGCGGGCCTTGGGGTCGATGGCCATCAACTCCATGGCGGCGATTTGCTCGCCAGCTTTCATCAGGCCAATCTCTGCGGTGAGCGACGTGCCCGCGCGCCCGGCAAAGAGCAGGCCCGTGACCACCGGCCCGAGTTCGCGCACCAGGGCCAGGTTGACGATCAGGCCCAGGCTTTCGGCGGCACCGTAGGCCACCAAGGCGTAGTACATCTGCAGCGCCAGCACAAAGCCCACCGCCAGGCCCGACGCCATGATGATGATGAGCGAGCGGTTGCCGATGGCATAAACCTGCGCCACCACCAGGCCAAAGCGTTTCAGCGAAGCCGGCACCGCCTGCAGCAGTGCCACAAAGAAGAAGGCTGCGTGCCCCCATCCGCGAAACTGGTCCAGCGCGGTGGCGCCCAGGCGTTGCACGAAGCCCATCACGCGGCCAGGCCAAAATCGGCAGCCAGATCAGGCGCCGGATAGTGGAACTTGACCGGGCCATCGGGCTCGCCGCGCACGAACTGGCGCGTTTCGGGGTCGCTGCTGTCCATCAGTTCTTGTGGCGTGCCCTGGGCCACGATGCGCCCTTGGTTGGCCAACAAGATGATGTGGTCGCTGATGGCCATGCATTCGGGCACGTCGTGGCTGACCACCAGGCTGGTGGCGCCGGTGGCGTCATTCAGTGTGCGGATGAGTTTGGCGGCCACGCCCATGCTGATCAGGTCCAGCCCGGCAAAGGGCTCGTCGTACATGATCAGTTCGGGGTCCAGCGCGATGGCGCGGGCCAGCGCAACGCGCCGCGCCATGCCGCCCGAGACTTCGCTGATGCGCAAGCCGGCCGCGCCGCGCAGGCCCACCGCGTTGAGCTTCATCAGCACCAGGTCGCGGATCATGCTTTCGGGCAGTTCGGTGTGCTCGCGCATCGGAAACGCCACGTTTTCAAACACCGTCAGGTCGGTGAACAAGGCACCGAACTGAAACAACATGCCCAGCCGTCGGCGCAAGCGGTAGAGCTGCGTGCTGTCACGCGTGTTGACCTCTTCTCCGTCAAACACCACGCGGCCCTGGTTGGCGGCGTGCACGCCACCGATCAGTCGCAACAAGGTGGTCTTGCCGCAACCCGAACCGCCCAAGATGGCCGTGACCTTGCCGCGTGGGAACTTGAGCGAGATGTTGGACAGGATCGGCCGACTGGCGTCGTAGCCGAACGTGACGTTGTCAATCTCGATGAAGGTGCTGTTGCTCAATCGATTGCGGGCTGGCGCACAGACTGCGTTGCAAAGCCCAGGGCCAAAGTGGCGCGGATTCTCGCACGCACGGGCAAACGCGGAGTTTGTTCAGAGGTAAAGGCCATGTGACGCGGCTGTCACGCGGCTGTCACACGGTTTTGGGCAGCCCGTGCCTGTGCTCCACGTGGGCCGCCAGCGGCTTGGCAACCTGGCATGGCGACCAGGGTGGCGACCCACGGCAGTGCCCCCGGCCGACGTTGCGGGCGCTACCTGGGCAGCGCGCTGCTTCCCATCAGGAACTCGTCCACTGCCTTGGCCGCCTGGCGACCTTCGCGAATGGCCCAGACCACCAGACTTTGGCCGCGGCGCATGTCGCCGGCGGCAAAAACCTGCGCCACGTTGGTTTTGTAGGCGCTGGCGGTTTCGGTGCTGGCCTTGGCGTTACCGCGGGCGTCTTTGTCGACACCAAAGGCGTCCAGCACCGTGGCCACGGGCGCCACAAAGCCCATCGCCAGCAGCACCAGGTCGGCCTTGAATTCCTGCTCCGAACCCGGCACGTCGACCATCTTGCCGCCGGCCCACTGCACACGCACGGTCTTCAGCGCCGTGACCTTGCCTTTGTTGCCCACCAACTCTTTGGTGGAAATGGCGAATTCGCGCGAGCAGCCTTCTTCGTGGCTGGAGCTGGTGCGCAGCTTCACGGGCCAGTAGGGCCAGGTCATGGACCGATTTTCCTGTTCAGGCGGACGCGGCATCAGTTCAAACTGGGTCACACTGGCCGCGCCGTGGCGGTTGCTGGTGCCCACGCAGTCGCTGCCGGTGTCACCACCGCCGATGACGATGACGTGTTTGCCGGTGGCCCGTATTTGTGTGATGCCCTGGCCCTTGCCTTTGCCATTGAACTTGTCGCCGGCCACGACCTTGTTCTGCTGCGGCAAGAACTCCATCGCGTAGTGCACGCCGTCCAAATCGCGACCGGGCACCGGCAGGTCGCGGCTGACTTCAGAGCCACCGGTCAGCAGCACCGCGTCGAACTCCGCCTTCAGTTGCTCGGGGCTGATGATTTCCTTGGCGTCGTTGGTGACCCTGGTGTCGGCTGGCATGGCGCCAACCAGCACACCGGTGCGAAAGACCACACCTTCGGCTTGCATCTGGTCGATGCGGCGGTCAATGTGCGACTTCTCCATCTTGAAGTCGGGAATGCCGTAGCGCAGCAATCCGCCAACGCGGCTGTTCTTCTCGAACACCGTGACCGCATGACCCGCGCGCGCCAGCTGCTGCGCTGCGGCCATGCCTGCGGGGCCGCTGCCCACCACGGCTACTTGTTTGCCGGTCTTGACGGTGGCAACAACAGGCTTGACCCAGCCCTCAGCCCAGGCGCGGTCGATGATGGCGTGCTCGATGCTCTTGATGCCCACCGGGTCATCGTTGACGTTGAGCGTGCAAGCTGCTTCGCAAGGCGCGGGGCAGACCCGCCCGGTGAATTCGGGGAAGTTGTTGGTCTGGTGCAGCACCTCGATGGCGTTCTTCCAATCGCCCTGAAAGACCAGGTCGTTGAAGTCCGGAATGATGTTGTTGACCGGGCAGCCGCTGTTGCAAAACGGCGTGCCGCAGTCCATGCAACGTGCGCCTTGCACCTTGGCCTGGTCTTCGCTCAAGGTGATGACGAACTCTTTCCACGTCTTCAGCCGTGCCGGTGGTGGTTCGTAGCCTTCTTCCAGGCGCTCGTATTCCAGGAAACCTGTGACTTTGCCCATGATGTGCTCTGCTGTGGTCGGATGATGAATGGGTCTGCCAAGGCCGCTGCGGCCTTGGCTTTTGGGTAACCGCCGCTGCAGCGCTTACTTGCCAACCACAGCCGCTGCGGCTGTGGCCTGCGCCTTGCCCGTTGCCGCTGCCGCTGCGGCTTCGGCTTTTGCGGCACGCTCGGCCAACACGCGCTTGTATTCGTGCGGGAAGACTTTGACGAACTTGGCGCGGGCTTGTGCCCAGTGGTCCAGCAACTCGCGCGCGCGCAGGCTGCCGGTCCAGCGGTGGTGGTCCTCGATCAACTTCTTCAGCAGCGCTTCGTCGGCCTGTTCGCGGTGCAGCCCCACCAGCGCAGCTTGCTGCTCTTCGCGTGGCAGCACCTTGTCCAGCGACACCATGCTGGTGTTGCAGCGTTTGCCAAATTGGCCGTCTTCGTCGTAGACATAGGCCACGCCGCCACTCATGCCAGCGGCAAAGTTTCGACCGGTCTTGCCCAGCACCACCACGGTGCCGCCAGTCATGTATTCGCAGCCGTGGTCGCCGGTGCCTTCCACCACCGTGGTGGCGCCGCTCAGGCGCACCGCAAAGCGTTCGCCAGCCACGCCGCGGAAGAAGGCTTCGCCGCTGGTGGCGCCATACAGCGCGGTGTTGCCAATGATGATGTTCTGGGTGGCGTCGCCGCGAAAGTCGATGCTGGGCCGCACCGCAATGCGCCCACCCGAAAGGCCTTTGCCGGTGTAGTCGTTGGCGTCACCAATCAGGTACAGCGTGATGCCGCTGGCCAAAAAGGCGCCAAAGCTCTGTCCGCCCACGCCTTCCATCTGCATGAAGATGGTGTGGTCGGGCAGGCCCTCGGGCCGGTGGCGGACAAGTTCACCCGACAACATCGCGCCCACGCTGCGGTTGCGGTTGCGCGTCTCTTCCATGAACTGGACCTTCTCGCCCCTTTGAATGGCGGGCTGGCAGCGTTCAATCAGCTTGTTGTCCAGCGCGCGCACCAGGCCGTGGTCTTGCTCTTCGGTCTGGAAGCGTGGCACGTCGGCGCTGATCTGGGGCTGGTAGAAAACGCGGGCAAAGTCCAGGCCGCGCGCCTTCCAGTGGGCAATGCCTTTTTTGGTGTCGAGCAGGTCGGCGCGGCCGATCAGGTCGTCGAACTTGCGGATGCCCAACTGGGCCATGATCTGGCGCGCTTCTTCGGCGACAAAAAAGAAGAAGTTAACCACGTGCTCAGGCTTGCCCGAGAACTTCTTGCGCAGCACCGGGTCCTGCGTGGCCACGCCCACGGGGCAGGTGTTGAGGTGGCACTTGCGCATCATGATGCAGCCCTCCACCACCAGCGGTGCGGTGGCAAAGCCAAATTCATCGGCGCCCAGCAGCGCGCCAATGACCACGTCGCGGCCGGTCTTCATCTGGCCGTCGGCCTGCACGCGAATGCGGCTGCGCAAGCGGTTGAGCACCAGCGTCTGCTGGGTCTCGGCCAAGCCCAGTTCCCAGGGCGTGCCACAGTGCTTGATCGACGACCAGGGTGACGCGCCCGTGCCACCGTCGTGCCCGGCAATCACCACGTGGTCGGCTTTGCACTTGGCCACGCCCGCGGCGACGGTGCCCACGCCCACTTCGGACACCAGCTTGACGCTGATGCTGGCGCGTGGGTTGGTGTTTTTCAGGTCGTGGATCAGCTGCGCCAGGTCTTCGATCGAGTAGATGTCGTGGTGCGGTGGTGGGCTGATCAAGCCCACGCCGGGCACGCTGTAGCGCAGCATGCCGATGTATTCGCTGACCTTGCCGCCCGGCAGCTGACCGCCTTCGCCGGGCTTGGCGCCTTGGGCCATCTTGATCTGGATCTGGTCGGCGCTGGTCAGGTATTCGGTGGTCACACCAAAGCGCCCCGAGGCCACCTGCTTGATCTTGCTGCGCAAGCTGTCGCCGGCCTGCATCTCGTAGTCGGCTTCGATGACTTTGTGGCCGATGATGTCGCTGACCTTGGTGCCGCTCAGCACCGGGATGCCCTTGAGCTCGTTGCGGTAACGCGCCGGGTCTTCGCCACCTTCACCGGTGTTGCTCTTGCCGCCGATGCGGTTCATCGCGATGGCCAGTGTGCTGTGGGCTTCGGTGCTGATCGAGCCCAGGCTCATGGCACCGGTGGCAAAGCGCTTGACGATGTCCTTGGCTGATTCAACCTCGTCCAGTGGGATGGCTTTGCTGGGGTCGACCTTGAACTCGAACAGGCCACGCAGCGTCATGTGGCGCTTGCTCTGGTCGTTGACCAACTGCGCGTACTCTTTGTAGGTGTCGAACTGGTTGCCGCGGGTGCTGTGTTGCAGCTTGGCAATCACGTCGGGTGTCCACATGTGCTCTTCGCCGCGCACACGCCAGGCGTACTCACCGCCGGCGTCCAGCATGCTGGCCAGCGTGGGGTCGGCGCCAAAGGCGGCCAGGTGCATGCGCAAGGCTTCTTCGGCGACTTCAAACACGCCAATGCCGCCGATCTGGCTGGCGGTGCCCCGGAAGTACTTGCCGACAAAGTCCTTCTCCAGGCCGATGGCTTCAAACAGCTGGGCGCCGCAGTAGGACATGTAGGTGCTCACGCCCATCTTGGACATGATCTTGGACAGGCCTTTGCCGATCGCTTTGATGTAGTTGGTGGTGGCCTTTTCAGCACTGAGATTGCCGGGCAACGCGGCGTGCAGCTGCTGCAGCGTTTCCATCGCCAGGTAAGGGTGCACGGCCTCGGCGCCATAGCCTGCCAACACAGCGAAGTGGTGCACTTCGCGGGCTGAGCCGGTTTCCACCACCAGACCGGCGGTCGTGCGCAGGCCTTCGCGCACCAGGTGGTGGTGCACGGCGCTCAGCGCCAGAAGGGCAGGGATGGCCACCTGTGAGCGGTTCATCGCCCGGTCGGTGATGATCAGGATGTTGTGCCCGGTCTTGAGCGCATCCACCGCCTCGGCGCACAGCGATGCCAGCTTGGCCTCAACACCTTCCCGACCCCAAGCCAGCGGGTAGGTGATGTCGAGTTCATAGGTTTGGAACTTGCCTCCCGTGCGCTGCTCGATCGCGCGCAGGCGGGCCATGTCGTCGCCGTCCAGGATGGGCTGGTTCACCTCCAGCCGCATGGGCGGGTTGACGGCGTTGATGTCGAGCAGGTTGGGCTTGGGGCCGATGAAGCTGTTCAGGCTCATCACGATCGACTCGCGGATGGGGTCGATGGGCGGGTTGGTGACCTGCGCAAACAGCTGCTTGAAGTAGTTGAACAAAGGCTTGTTCTTGTCCGACAACACCGCCAGCGGCGAGTCGTTGCCCATGCTGCCGATGCCTTCTTCACCGTTGGCGGCCATCGGCGCCATCAGGAACTTGATGTCTTCCTGGGTGTAGCCAAAGGCCTGCTGGCGGTCGAGCAGCGACTCACTGGCTACCACCGGCTCGGCGGTGGCGTCGATGCTGTCCAAGCGGATGCGGACGTTTTCGATCCACTGGCGATAGGGGCGGGCGTTGGCAAACTGGTTCTTCAGTTCTTCGTCGTCGACGATGCGGCCCTGCTCCAGGTCGATCAGGAACATCTTGCCGGGCTGCAGGCGCCACTTCTTGACGATCTTGCTCTCTGGCACGGGCAACACACCGGACTCGCTGGCCATCACCACCAGGTCGTCGTCGGTGACGATGTAGCGCGCCGGGCGCAGCCCGTTGCGGTCGAGCGTGGCGCCGATCTGCTTGCCGTCGGTGAAGACCATCGCGGCCGGGCCGTCCCAGGGCTCGAGCATGGCCGCGTGGTACTCGTAGAACGCGCGGCGACGCTCGTCCATCAGCTCGTGGTTTTCCCAGGCTTCGGGGATCATCATCATGGCCGCATGGGCCAGCGGGTAGCCGCTCATCGTGAGCAGCTCCAGCGCGTTGTCGAAGGTGGCGGTGTCGCTCTGGCCTTCGAAGCTGATGGGGTAGAGCTTTTTAAGGTCGTCGCCCAGCACCGGGCTCTTCATCACGCCTTCGCGGGCGCGCATCCAGTTGAAGTTGCCTTTGACGGTGTTGATCTCGCCGTTGTGGGCCACCATGCGGTAAGGGTGGGCCAGCGGCCATTCGGGAAAGGTGTTGGTGGAAAAGCGCTGGTGCACCAGGGCCAAGGCGGACACGGTGCGCACGTCTTGCAGGTCCAGGTAGTAAACGCCCACCTGATCGGCCAACAGCAGGCCTTTGTAGATGATGGTGCGGCAGCTCATGCTGGGCACGTAGTACTCGCGGCTGTGCGTGAGCTTGAGGGCCTGGATGGCCGCGCTGGCGGTCTTGCGGATGACGTAGAGCTTGCGCTCCAGCGCGTCCGGCACGATGACGTCGGTGCCGCGGCCGATGAAGATTTGCCGGATGACGGGCTCTTTGGCGCGCACCGCAGGGCTCATCGGCATGCCACGGTCGACTGGCACGTCGCGCCAACCCAGCAGCACCTGGCCTTCGGCCTTGACCGCGCGTTCCAGTTCCTGTTCGCAAGCCAGGCGCGAGGCGTGCTCCTTGGGCAGGAAGATCATGCCCACGCCGTATTCGCCCGGCGGCGGCAGCGTGGTGCCCAGCTGCTGCATTTCGGCCCGGAAATACTCGTCGGGGATCTGGATCAAGATGCCAGCGCCGTCGCCCATCAATTCGTCGGCACCCACGGCGCCCCGGTGGTCCAGGTTCTCCAGGATCTTCAGCCCCTGCTCGACGATGCCGTGCGCCTTCACACCCTTGATGTGGGCCACAAAACCCACACCGCAGGCGTCATGCTCGTGGCTGGGGTCGTACAGGCCGTGCTGAGTCAGTTCGTTCACTTCGTCGGAGCGGTCGGTGTGGGTGGGCATGGCGTGGTTCCAGCTAGAGCAAATCGAAGACAGGCATGCAGGCTACCGCAGTGCAGCATGACCAACAAGACGAATTAATTGGGGTCAGAGTTAATTAATTGCCCGGTGTAGTGCAGATTGAATCAAATGGGGACATATCAAT
Organism: Rubrivivax sp.; assembly: GCA_043774975.1. Taxonomy (GTDB): domain Bacteria; phylum Pseudomonadota; class Gammaproteobacteria; order Burkholderiales; family Burkholderiaceae_C; genus Rubrivivax. The sequence continues at coordinate 8,358 of JAYVSX010000315.1, read as the reverse complement.
TTCGACCGCAGGCGCAACCAACGTGCTCCACCAGTTCGATCAGCCAGCCGACTTGCGGGGCCGGCCCCTGGGCCGCGGTGAGCTGGGCCGCGCCGCCGTTTCACTGAGCTGGCTTGCAAAGGCCGCCGATCCCACCGCCCATCCACCCCAGGCCGCTGCGCGCAGCGCCTGCGCGCGGGACGCTGGCAGCCCTTCGCTGACCCTTTGTTGCCACTGCGACTGGCGGTCAAAGGGGGTGTTTCCCAGCCGCCAGTACTCAGGCAGTTCGGTGACCAGGGCATCCGCAGTGCCGCTGCCTCGATGTTTGAGGCTGCTGGCACCGGGTTCCGTGGCGCTGCCTTCGATCAGGGTCAGCACGTCCAGCAAGGTGGTGCCAGGCTCGACCACCGCGCCGTGGTAGCGCCCTTCCCACAAGGTACCGCTGCCGCCATGGCGGCGGTGATGGGCGGCCACAAACCGGCGCCCCAACGCCTGCATCAGCCGGCCCACAGCGCCGGCATGGTTGGGCCTGACCAACAGCTGCGCTTCACAGTCCCAAAGCGCGTAGGCGTGGACCTGCACGTCTTCTTGACGTGAAGCTTCCAGCAGCGCCGCGCGGTAAAGCAGACGGTCGGACTCGTCGTGGAAAACGGTGCGCCCGTTGTGGCCGCGCTGAATCAGCCAATGGGCATGGCCAGCAAGACTCAGGCGACGCAGACGAGCCACAGCGTATTCAAGCCTTCAAGCGCACGGGCGAACCGCAGCAAAAGCGAGCCACCTGCCCAGCGGTTTGGTTCATCGGGCTTCGCCCGGCAAGTCTGGGTCCAGCAGCCGCCGACCTGTCAGCCGAACGTGCTCACGCAGCGCAAAGCGGTCGGTCATGCCCGACACATAGTCCGCGACGGCTCGGGGTCGGTCGGACTCCACCGCGTAGACAGCAGACATTTCAGCCGGGCGTTCCAGGTACTGCGCAAAGAGGTCAGTGACCACCTCGCGCGCCTGCGCGGTCATGCTTTCGACCTGAGGATGCCGGTATAAATGGCGAAACAAAAAACGCTTCAAGGCTTGGGTTTCCTGGGCCAAGGAAGCGCTCAAAGCCGCCAGCGCGGGCCCGGTGCGAACCGCGGCCGCATCCAACCCAGGATTTGAGAGCAAGGCTTGGGCAACCGCCTCGGCGGTGGTCTGGATCAGGTCGTGCACCTGGTTGGACAACATGCGCCGCAGGATTTCATAGAGCAGGCGCCTGCCGCCAAGCTGAGGATGGTCTGCCAGCACCGCTTGGTGCCAACGGGCCAACAGGGGCACGGTCAGCAGTTGCTCCAGCGTCACCAGGCCCGATCGCACGCCGTCGTCGACATCGTGCGCGTTGTAGGCCAACTCATCGGCCAGGTTGACGAGCTGGGCTTCCAGGCTGGGCTGGCCGCCGTGCATGAAGCGGGCCGCCGGGCCTTCAGGTTCGGCGGCCAGCAACGGCCTGGCGTGGGCGCGGGAACAGTGCTTGAGGATGCCTTCGCGGGTTTCAAAGGTCAGGTTCAAACCATCAAAGTCGGGGTAGCGAACCTCCAGTTCGTCCACCACACGCAGGCTTTGCAGGTTGTGCTCGAAGCCCCCATGCGGCGCCATGCAACGGTGCAGCGCGTCCTGGCCGGCGTGGCCAAAGGGCGTGTGGCCCAGGTCGTGGGCCAAGGCGATGGCCTCCACCAGGTCTTCATTCAGGTGCAGGGCTCGAGCCGCCGAACGGCCCAGTTGGGCCACCTCCAGCGAGTGCGTCAAGCGGGTGCGGAAGAGGTCACCTTCGTGGTTGATGAAGACCTGCGTCTTGTAGACCAGGCGCCTGAAAGCGGTGCTGTGAACAATGCGGTCGCGGTCGCGCTGGTGCTCATTGCGGCCGTCGGCAAGAGCCTCGAAGCGGCGGCGTCCCCGTGTGGTGCGTGGATCGCAGGCCCAGCGGGCCAGACCGTCCAGGTTCATGCCGAACCTGTGCCGCCCACGCCGTGGCGTCGAATGACCTGTTCCACGATGGCCCGTGGCGCAGCGCGGATGACGGCCCTTCCTTCACCTTCAAGCAACACGTAGCGGATGTCGCCATCGGTGGCTTTTTTGTCGACGCTCATCAGTTCAAACCAGCGATCCATCGGCATGCTCGGTGCCTGGACCGGCAGGCCTGCTTTGGCGATCAATTGACGAAGCCGCGTGGCTGAAGGCTTGGGGATCAAGCCCAACTCGGCTGACAAGTCGCTGGCCAAAACCATGCCACAGGCCACCGCCTCGCCATGCAACCACTGCCCGTAGCCCATGCCGGACTCGATGGCGTGGCCAAACGTGTGGCCAAAGTTCAGAATGGCCCGCACGCCGCCCTCGCGCTCGTCTTGGCCCACCACCTCAGCCTTGATCTCGCAGCAGCGCCTGACAGCGTGCGCCATGGCCGCCCGGTCGCCGGTCAGCAGCGCATCCATATGGGTTTCGAGCCAGGTCCAAAAGTCGGGGTCGGCAATCGGCCCGTACTTGATGACTTCGGCCAGGCCAGCGCGCAGTTCACGAGCGGGCAGGGTGTCCAAGGTTGCCAGATCGCAGATCACGCGATGGGGCTGGTAAAACGCCCCGATCATGTTCTTGCCGAGCGGGTGGTTGATGGCAGTCTTGCCACCCACCGACGAGTCAACCTGGGCCAGCAAGGTGGTGGGAACCTGCACAAACGGCACGCCCCGCATGTAGCTGGCGGCAGCAAAGCCCGTCATGTCGCCCACCACCCCGCCGCCCAAAGCCACCAGCACGGTTTTGCGGTCGCAAGCGTGCGACAACAGGTGGTCAAAAATCAAGTTCAGCGACTGCCAGTTCTTGTGCTGCTCGCCGTCAGGCAGCAACACGCAGCTGATGTCGCGGTGGTGCGGTGCGAGCGCGGCTTGCAGGGCGGCACCATGGTGCGCGTAGACCGTGGCGTTGCTGACGATCACGGCCTGGCGGGACTGCGGCAAGCCGCTCCAGGCGGCAGGGTTTTGCAGCAAGCCCGGCGCTATCCGAATCTCATACGGATGACTGGGCGTCGCAACGGGCACGGTGTAAGCCGGGTCAACTGCAGTCGGTGGGCTGTTGATTTGCATGGCCCGGCAGTGTACGACCGCGCCTGCAGCATCGACCCCAGCAGCACCGACCCCAGCCGCGGTCCGAGCGCACCCGTCTTTCAGGTGGCCGGACCGATCGAAGACGGCACCTGGGATGGATCGACCAGGCCGGCCATCTCCAGTTGCATCAGCACCATGTTCAGCAGCGCCGGTACCGAGGGCCTGGCGGCCTCAACCACAAAGTGTGCGGTACGGCGGTAAAGCGGGTCGCGCTCTCGGTACAGGTCGCGCAGTCGGCGCATCGGGTCGGCCACTTGCAGCAAGGGCCTGTGGGTGTCGTTCTTCAGGCGACGCTGCAGTTCTTCGGGCGTGGCACGCAGATAGAGCACATGTGTCTGGGAATGCAAGGCATCGCGATTCGACGGTCGCAGGACCGCGCCACCGCCCGTGGCAAGCACCATGTCTTCGTTGGCACACAGCACTTCAATCACTTCTTGCTCGGCGTCGCGAAAGGCCGCTTCGCCATGCTGATCGAAGAACTCGCGGATCGGCATGCCCAGCAGGCGCTCGATCTCGTGATCGCTGTCGATGAACCGCAGGCCCAGTTGCCGTGCCAGGTGTCGCCCGACAGTGGACTTGCCACAACCGGGCATACCAACCAGGCTGATCTTCAATCGCGCATCAATTGGGGTTGGTGCAGAGCGACGCGGATGCCGAACCGTCGGGCGTGGTGACCACCACCACCGGGCTGGCTTGGGTGCCATAGGGGCTGAGCTGGAACGCCGGTGCTCCGGTCGCTTTCAGGGCCGGCGCCGGCACGGGCAGCGTTCCGGCAAAGGTGGCGCGCCCTTCGGTGCCCGAAACGCCCGAGGCGGCAACGGTCAAATTGAAGCGCAACCAAGAGCCAAAGTTTCTGGCATAGACGATCCTCAGGATCACTTGACCTGAAGCGTTGGTGCGGTTGGAGCCTTCAAAGGCCACGGCCACATCGGCTTTGCGCGGGTCCAAACGGGCGTTGGCGTTGGCATCCTCGATGCCGCCGTTGGCGTAGACCTCCAAGATGCCGTTGCGATTGATGTCTTCGTTTTCGCAGGTGCTTGCGCTGACCGTCTGAATCCAGGTGTCGACGACAAAGGTGTAGAAGCCCTTTCGATACGATGGCAGGTCCAGAAGCGGGCTGACCAGAACATCGGACTTGGCCAAGCCAGAAGAGTCGTTGACCTGGATCAAGAACCGCTTCACGTAGACCAAGTCCTCCAGGATGATGTTCTCGTCGGTACCGATCGAGACGGACAAAGCGTCGGCTGTCACGGTGACTGTGGCAGCCGCTGCGTTGGGACACGCGCCAGGCGCGAAGTCCTGATAGTCCCAGCAGGCGCGCACGGTGACGCCATTGGTGGGGCTGCCGAGCACGCCGGGGATGTAGGCCGCGCTGGCGATGCCGCTGACGTTGCTGTAGACGATGTTGGACCCGGTGGTGAAGGTCCCGCCGATGGAGTTGAGGTCTCCGCCCAGGTCAAAGCGAACTCGCACATTCGGGATGGGTGTGTTGGCGCTGCCCACAAACAGCGCCCGAACTTCGGCCCGGTTGATCGAAGTGGTCGCAGAGTTCACGGCGACCACGCTGGGGTTGGCGCTGACTGATGCCGACCGGACGCTGCCTGCCGGAACGCTGGGGATGCTGCCAGGGCCAGACTGGATGACCACCGTGGTGAGCAGTTCGACACCTGCGGACGCCGCGCGAATGTCCAGGTTTCCTGCAGCCGCTGGCGCGGTGTAGGTGTAGTTCAATTCGCCGCTGGTGCCGGTCTTGTTGGTGGATTGAACGCCGCCCGGCCCCGTGACTGTGATGTCGATGTTGCTCAAGGCGTTGCCGGTGGCGTCCACCACGCGGTACTGCACCACACCCGCTTGTGAAGGCGCCAAGACCGCGGGAACCGCCGTTGCCGTGAGCCGAGCGCCAGTGACCTGAACCGCGATCTGTCGACTCAAGGTGCCGCTGACGGCTGTGATCAACACCACACGGTTGGCGCGACTGGAACCAATCCCTACCGCACCGGTGACAACACCCTTGTCATCGCTGATGGTGCCCGAGACAGCGACGGTGGCTTCATTGTCAACACTGATTCGGATGGGGATGCCGGCCACGGTGTTGCGGTTGGCGTCCACAGCGGTGACGGTGGCCGTCACGGTTTCAGTGCCGGAGTTCGACAGAGTCGATTTGGACAGCGTCAACGATATGTCCGCGGCCGTGGCCGTGCCGGGGGGCGTTACGCCCGCACCAAATGGCGCAGTGCCCTTGTCACCACCACCGCCACCACAGGCAACGAGCAGCACGACCGAGAGAGAGAGCAGACGTTGAAGCATCTTCATGTTCAGATTCCTGGAGCGCGTGCAATGCCAACCAAGGCGGGCGATTGCATCTGCGGGTTCATCAACGAGCAGCCGAGCGGTCGGTCACGATCTTGGGCGTGATGAAGATGAGCATCTCTGTCTTCCGGATGGACTTCACGCGGTTTTGGAACAGATAGCCGAGGAAGGGGATGTCGCCGAGCAAGGGCACCTTGTTGATGTCGTTCTGTTCATCCTGGGTGAAGATTCCACCAATGACGACGGTGCCGCCGTTTTCCACCAGCACTTCGGTTTTCACACGCTTGGTGTTGATGGCAGGGCCGGCGCTGGTCAGCGCGCCGCGGCTGTCTTTATTGACCTCCAGCTGAAGAATCACGTTGCCTTCTGGCGTGATCTGCGGCGTCACTTCCAGTCGCAGGCTGGCTTTCTTGAACTGCACAGAAGTAGCACCGCTGGAAGTGGCTTGCTGGTAGGGAATGTCTTCACCCTGTTCTATCGTCGCCTTGGTTTGGTCCGCCGTGATGACGCGGGGGCTGGAGACCACGTTGCCTTTGCCTTCGGCTTCCAACGCCGAAATTTCCAGATTGAGAAAGCGATTGGCTGTGGCACCAAACAGGGACAGCGCAAATGTTGCGGCGCTGGCTCCAAACGTAGAGGTGTTGGCAGGAAGATTCACAAACTGCGAGTCGTTGAATGGGACTGCAGTACCGGTGACTTGACCGGTTTGCAGTCCAATCGCGTTCATGTTGCCGCCTGGCACGACGTAGTTGCTGCCGCCGACGTTGTAACCGGGGACGCCCCCACGCAAACCACGCAGATCGGTGCTCCCCAGCTTGACACCCAAGGTACGGCCAAAGCTGTCGTCGGCTTCCACGATTCGGGCCTCTATCAAGACCTGCCGCACGGGGATGTCGATCTTGGCGATCAGCGCCTGGACTTCTTCCAGCTTGGAGGGAACGTCGCTGACAAACAATTGATTGGTCCGTGTCTCGAAGATGACGCTGCCGCGCGGCGACAGGATTCGATTGCTTTGCCCGGCTGCCCCGCCGCCGCCACCGCCAGCCAAGGACTGCCCCGTGAGACCCTTGGCCACTTCTTCTGCTTTGGTGTAGTTGAGTTGGAATGACTGGGTGCGTGTCGGCTCCAGGTCTGCGATCTTCTTCTTGGACTCCAGGTCCACCTGCTCCTTGGCCGCCAACTCGTCCTTCGGTGCAATCCATAGCACGTTGCCGCTCTTGCGCACGCCCAGCCCTTTGCTCTGCATGATGATGTCCAGGGCTTGATCCCAAGGCACATCCTTCAGGCGAAGAGTCACCGTTCCTGTGACGGTGTCGCTGGTCACGACGTTGAAGTTGGTGAAGTCAGCAATGACCTGCAGCAGCGCACGAACTTCGATGTTCTGGAAGTTCAGGCTGAGCTTTTCACCCTGGAAACCAGGGCCTTGAGTCAGTTTGTTCGGGTCAACCTTGACCGGGCGAACTTCCAGGACGAACTGGTTGTCGGTCTGGTAGGCGCTGTGCTCCCAGGCGCCCGTGGGCTCCACGACCATGCGTACGCGGTCGCCATTCTGGAAAGACGATACCGACTTGACCGGGGTGCCAAAGTCGGAGACATCGAGTCGACGGCGTAGGGGTTCTGGCAGCGTGGATCGCAAGAATTCCACGACCAGAGACTGGCCTTGCTGCCGAATGTCGACGCCGACTTGCGTGCTCGGCAGGTTCACGATCACTCGACCTGCACCGTCTGCTCCGCGCCGGAAGTCGATGTCGCGCAAGGATTGCGTTTCAGCATTCTGTGGCGGTGCAAACCTCACCGGCTGCTCGCTGGCAGCGACAGCAGCAGCCGGGCCGCTGCCATCCAGCACCAGCAACAAGGTTTTGCCTTGGATCTGTGCCTTGTAGCCCGAGCTCTGCTTGAGGTTGAGCACCAGCCGAGTGCGCTCACCCGCTTGAGCCACGGCCACCGACCGCAGGTTGCCTTGGTTCACTTCCACCAGGCTTCTGCCCATGGCGTTTGACACGCCCGGCAGGTCAATGGCGATACGAGGAGGAGACTGAACGGAAAAACCGTTGGGTACCGCCGCCAGTGGCTGCGCAAGTTCGATCCGCACCACCTCGGTGCCGGATTGCTGGCTGGTGGTGATGGACTGGATCGAGTTCTGCGCCCATGCCGAGTTAGGCGCCACCAAAGAAGTGGCAGCGGCAACGACGGTACAGACGGCGGCAATGGCAGCTCGCCAATGGAACATGGTCGGGTTCTCCTGATTCGTTCTCATCGCGCCCTCTCCTGAAGTTGAAGCGTGGCGGGGCGTTCGATCCATTCGCCTGCAGCGTCCTGAACGATTTCACGCAGGGCGACTTCGGTTTCGGCAATGCGGGTGATGCGGCCGTAGTTCTGGCCCAGGTAGTCACCCACCTTGACCTGATAAAGCAATGCGTCAACGCGCAACAGGGCGTAGGGCAGGTTCTGTTTGTTTACGCTGCCAACCATCGTCATGCTGTCCAGCGGATAGGCTTCAAGGGGTTCCTTGCGGCGGTTGAGTTCTGCCGACAACAGTGAATTCGGCTGCCGCGCCTCTTGCTTGAGCGCCACAGTCAGCTTTTGGGTACTGAAGGGGTCGACAGATTGTGCCGAGGTGTAAGGCTGCGGGTCGAAGCGCTTGGGCGCCTGTAGCGCGCTGACATTGGGCTTGATTTCGCGCCGCTGTTGCTCCATCCACTGTCGCAGTTCGTCGTGCTCGGGGCTGCAGGCGCTCAGCAGCAGAGCGGTCATGCCCAAAAAGCTGAGTCTTCCCAGGCCCATCATTTCTTGGCTCCAGCGGCCGCAGCCTTGGCTGCCGCCTGGCGCTGTTCCGCAACTTCGGTCGCGTCCAGGTAGCGATAGGTGCGCGCGGTGGCTTCCATGCTCAGTGCACCGCCACTGTCTTTCGCCGACAAGGGCTGAATGGTTACGTTTTGCAAGGTCA
>JAYVSX010000314.1:0-3151 GCA_043774975.1 Rubrivivax sp. | reverse complement strand
ATGTGGCGGCGGTCGACGTCGAACAACTCTTGCTTGAGCGCCAGCGCGTTGGTCAGGTTGCCGTTGTGCACCAACACAATGCCGTAGGGCGCATTGACGTAGAAGGGCTGCGCTTCTTCTTCGCTGTAGGCGTTGCCTGCGGTCGGGTAACGGCACTGGCCCAGGCCCACGGTGCCCAGCAGCGTGCGCATGTTGCGGGTGCGAAAGACATCGCGCACCATGCCGCGTGCCTTGTGCATGTAGCACTTGGTGCCCTGCATGGTGACGATGCCGGCCGCGTCCTGCCCACGGTGCTGCAACAACAGCAGCGCGTCGTAGATCAACTGGTTGACGGGCGAGGTGGAAATGGCGCCAACGATGCCGCACATGGTGGGTGGATGTCCTGGTGGGTGCCGGTTCAGGTGCGCACCAGGCGCGCCACCGGTTCGGGTAACAAAGGCTTGAGGGTGGCCAAGGCTTGACCCAACCAGCGCGCGCCTTCAGACGAACGCCAGCTTGCCGATTGTGAGGCCGGCGTGAGCGCCACCAACGTAGTCACCGCCAGCAACAGCACCGCACCGCGCAGCAGCCCAAACAGGGCGCCCAGCAGCCGGTCAACCACCGACAGCGGCGTGGCGTGGATCAGCAGGCGCACGCCTCGTGCCAGCAGCGCCCAGACGATCAAAGCGCCCATGAAGGCCAGCGCAAAGGCCAGCCCCAGGTTCAGCGCCGAGCCCGCCGAGCCGAGCGGAATGTGGGGCCCCAGCCAGGGCGAAGCCCACTGCGCAACAAACCAGGCCACCACCCAGCCGGCCAGCGACAGGCACTCAAAAACAAAGCCGCGCACCAGGCCCACCATCATGGACAGCGCCAGCACGGTCACAAAAGCCCAGTCCAGCCAAGACAGGTCGGGAATCACAGCGCCAGGATGTCAGCCTGCATGCCGCTGGCTTTGACCTTGGCCGCTACCGCGTCAGCCTCTTTGCGGGTGGGAAAGGGCCCGACCCTCACCCGCGTGCGCTTGCCGCTGGCTGTGTCCACGTCCTGGGTGTAACTCTTGAGACCCAACTTTTCCAGCTTCTGCCGTGCGGCACGCAGCCGCTCGGCATCGTTGTAGGCCCCGACCTGGACCACAAACCTGCCGCTGCCAGCCGCCGCTTCCACAGCAGCCGGTTGTGATTTGAGGGCTGCCGCCGGGCGCGACGCTGCTGGCACCGGCGAAGCCGCTTCGGCCACTCCAGGGTTCGCGGCAGATGCCTTGACGGCGGCCTGGGCAACCCGCGCTGGCGCCAAGGCTGCACTGGCCGGTTTGGCTGGGGTGGGCGCAGCGGCTGCGCTTGCTGGGCTGGGCAAGCGGTTCGAAGTCCCTGACGCAGAAGCCGACACCGCCGCAACCGCGGGCGCCACAGCAGCCTGTCCAACGGGCCCGGACTCGACGCCGGCGTCAGGCGGCGGCTTGGGCAAGGCCGGTGCCGAAGTGGCAGGCGACAGCTTTCGCCCCGCTCCTTCAGGCAACAAAAACGGCAGGTCCACCGGAAGCGGCCTGGGCTGGGTCTCAAACAGCATTGGAAATCCAATCACACCCACGGCCAGCAGAACCGCTGCGCCCATCAAGCGACGCCGTGCGCCCGTGCGCGCGGCCTGCTGCGGCCCGTCTGCGTGCAGGCCCAGGGCGTCCTTGACCGATCCAGCGGCAGCCGACCCAGCTTTGCTGCGTGCCGAACCAGTGGACTCGATAGCGGGCTTGGAAGCGCGAAAAAAGGGCAGGCGCATGCGCAGGTGCGGTCAGCGAGGCCGGAGGGTGGAGGCCGCTGTAGCCGCCGTCAGGTGCGGCGCCGCAAACCGGGGCAAGCCTTCTTTGAGGACGCCGCCCACGGTGAGAAACGAACCAAAGACCACGATTCTATCGACGGGGTCTGCCGCTGCAGCGGCGGCTCCCAAAGCCGCGCTGGGGCCGCCGTGGGTGTGGACCTGCGGTGGGCCTCCGATGCGGCCAGCCGCCAGCTGGCTGATGAGCCGGGCCAACTCCACCGCTTTGGCGGCGCGCTCAAGCGGCAGGTCACAGCAGTGCCAGACGTCCACCAAGGGCACCACGTGGTGCAACATCGAAGCGATGTCCTTGTCGGCCATGGCGCCAAACACCGCATGGGTTTGCGGGAAATAGCCCATCGCGTCCAGGTTGACCGCCAGAGCGGCCACCGAATGCGGGTTGTGCGCGACATCGAGCACCAGCGTGGGCTGCCCAGGCACGATCTGGAAGCGGCCCGGCAGGTCCACCATGGCCAGACCGGTCCTGACGGCCTGCGCATTGATGGGCAGGCGGTCCTTCAGCGCCAGCAGCGCGGCGATCGCGCCCGCGGCGTTGAGCAGTTGGTTGGCGCCACGCAAGGCCGGGTACGGCAGACCGCTGTAGCGCCGTTTGAATTCACCATGGCGGGCGCTCCAGCCCCACTGCTGCCGGTCACCCTCAAAACTGAAATCGCGGCCTACCAGCCACAGATCGGCCCCGATGGCTTGCGCGTGCTTGAGCACGCTTTGCGGCGGCGCCGGGTCGCTGACGATCACCGGGCGGCCGCTGCGCATGATTTGCGCTTTTTCAAGCCCGATCGACTCCCGATCCGGCCCCAACCACTGCATGTGGTCGAGGTCGATGCTGGTGATGACGGACACGTCGGCGTCAAAGGCGTTGACCGAGTCGTAGCGCCCACCCAGACCGACTTCCAGGACGATGAGGTCCAACTCGGCCATCGACAACAAGCGCACGATGGCCAGGGTGGTGAATTCAAACTGGGTCAGCGTCAGCTCACCTCGGGCCGATTCAACCACAGCGAACTGGCTTGTCAGGGCGTCTTCGGTGACCGGCTGCCCACCGATGCGACAGCGTTCCGTGAAGTGCACCAGCTCGGGCTTTTGGTAAACGCCCACTCGGTAACCGGCGTGGCGCGCCATGCTGTCGATCATGGCGCAGGTCGAGCCCTTGCCATTGGTGCCCGCCACCACGATGACAGGCACCGTGAACTGGATGCCCAAGCGGCGCGCCACCTCCTGCGTGCGCTCGAGCGACAGGTCCATGGTCTTGGGGTGCATCGCGCTGCAATGCGCAAGCCAGTCGGCCAACGATTTGGTTTCAGACATAAGGAGCGTGCAGTGTGTCGCCTGAACGATTTTCGTT
>JAYVSX010000313.1:0-18301 GCA_043774975.1 Rubrivivax sp. | reverse complement strand
CCCAGCAGCACCTGGGCCACCGCGGGCGCTGTGCTGGCCAGGCCTTCGGGGTCGAAGGGCTGGCCCTCGCCGCGGTACAGGTGTGCTGCGCCCAGCAGCTGAACGTCCAGCGCCGTGCCAAACCAGCCTTGCAGGCTGAAGGGGTCGCCCACGGCGCCCAGCCCATGGCAGGCTGCGGCGTAGCCGATCAACAAGGCGGCGCAAGCCAAGAGCGGACCCGTGGCCCGGGGCATGGCGGGCGGATGGGTGGCGTCGCGTGGGCCGCCGCGGCCCGACACCCAGACGATGACGGCCGCCGCCCCAAAACACAGCGCAATGCGTTGCAGCACACCCATCCAGCGCAGCGTTTCCAAGCTGCGCAGCACCAAGTCGCCTTGGGCGTCCCAACGCACAAAGGGCGCGGCGTTGAGCAGCAGGCCCAAGGCGAAGATCAGCGTCGTGCGGCGCAGCACGCGAGGCCAGAACACCGCTGCACCGGCTGCTTGCAGGCCGGGCATCACCCAAGCCAGCGCGTTGCCGACGGCGAACAAAAAGAAGGGAAACACCAGATCGGTGGGCGTGCAGCCATGCCAGGGCGCGTGGGCCAGCGGTGGGTACAGCGCGTTCCAGCTGCCGGGGTTGTTGACCAGGATCATCAGCGCCACGGCGGCGCCGCGAAACACGTCCAGCGAACGAAATCGATCGGTCACGGCAGCTCCTTCAGGCGCTTGGGCTCAGCAGTCGGCCCTAAGGTGGCGTGGCGTGACGTGGCGTGGCGGCGCTGCAGCGTCGCGGCCCGCCGCCCTGAACCGGTGCGGCACGCTCACTCCGCGACGGCCCCATGCACGCTGCCCTGGGCTGCGGCCAGCAGGGCTTGCGCGCGTTCGGCGTCCACGCCTTTCTTCAACATCACAATGGCCACTTTCACGCTGGAGCCGCACTGCGCCAGGGCCGCTTGGGCGTCTGGCTCACTCGCGCCGGTGGCGCGCACCGTCAGCCGCACCGCACGTTGCGCCAGCTTCTGGTTGGTGGCGCGCAGGTCGACCATCAGGTTGCCGTAGACCTTGTGCAGCCGCACCATCACCGCGCTGCTGAAGGTGTTGAGCGCGATCTTTTGCGCCGTGCCGGCCTTGAGCCGGGTGCTGCCGCTGATGACCTCGGGCCCGGTGTCCAGCACCACGCCCAGCTCGCAGGCTGCCGCCAAGGGTGCACCGGGGTTGTTGACGATGCCCACCGTCAGCGCGCCCGCCGCGCGGGCGGCGGCGGCGGCGGCCAGCGCATAAGGCGTGGTGCCGGAGGCGGCCAGCAGCAACACCACGTCGTGCACCGTGGGCAGCAGGGCCAGCAGGTCGGCCGCGCCTTGTTCGCTGCGGTCTTCGGCCCCTTCGACGGCCGTGAACATGGCGCCTTGGCCGCCGGCCAGCAGCGCGGGCGAACGTTCACGTGGCCAGCTGAAGGTGGGCTGCAGCTCCACGCTGTCCAGCACACCCAGGCGGCCACTGGTGCCGGCGCCCACGTAGATCAGCCGCCCCCCGGCTTGCAAGCGCGGCACGGCGGCTTGCACCGCCTGCGTCAGCGCAGCGCTGGCGGCTTGCACCGCGGCGGCTGCCTGCGCTTGGTCCGCAATCAAGGTGCTGACCAGCGTGGCGGTGTCGTAGCGGTCCAGCTCGGGGTGGTCGGGGTGGGGCTGCTCGGTGCGCAAGGTGGTCATGGTGTGGCCTTCGTGCTGCGCACTGCGGTATTCGCCTTGGGACGGCCCGGCGTGCTCATAGGGTGCCTTCGTGCTGCGCACTGCGGTATTCGCCCTTGGGACGGCCCGGCGTGCTCATGGCAAATTCATGGCGAACTCAGTTTCAAGTGGTGCTGCGCGCTGGCAGCGCCCAAGCGGTTGATGGCGCTCACGGCGACGCGGTCGGTGCCTGCGGGCAGGGGCAGGCTGCGCTGGGCGCCGGGCAGCACCTGGAAACGCCAGTGGCCGCCTGTGCGCAGCCACACCGACCAGCGGGCAGGGCCAGCGCCCGACGCCCATTCGATGGTGATGCGGTCGCCCTGGCGGCGAAGGGTGGGTGCGGCCGGCGTGCCCGAAGTCGCGGGCGAGCCCGGCGCCGCGTCGTCCAGCCAAGGCGTGGCCGGCACCAGGGCGGCCTGGGCGTACAGGCCGTTCTGCAGCTGAGTGGCCAGGCCGTCGCGGTCCTGCATCAGCGCCGCCATGCTGAAGTGGATGTGCCCGCTGGCGCGCGCACCGCGCTGGCGTTGCAATTGAATCTGCTCGGTGATTTCCCGAGCCGGCCAGACCCGCGGCCCGGCGCTGGACGTCGGTTCGCCCTTGCTGACCAGGCTGGTAAACAGGCCCGGCCACAGATGGCGGCCCTGGGTGTTCTCGGACACCCAATGGTCCAGCAGCAGCGGAAACTGCAGGCCTTCGCGGTTGATCTGCCAATACAACTGCGGCGCCAGGTAGTCCAGCCAACCGGCACTGAGCCAGCGTTCGACATCGGCATACAGCTTGTCGTACTGGCTGAAGCCCACCACCCCCGCCGGCCGGCGCTCGGGCTTGCCCACGCCAAACGGGCTGATGCCGACGCGCACCCAGGGTTTGATCAGGTGCACGGTGCTGTAGATCTGCTGCACCAAGGCGTCCACGTTGGCGCGTCGCCAATCGTCGCGCGCTTGCTGGCCACCGCCCAGCCGGTAGCGGGCGTAGGACTCTTCGTCGGGGAAGGGTTGCTCCACGCCACCTGCGCCCGGCGGCACGCTCACAGGGTATGGGTAGAAGTAGTCGTCGATGTGTACGCCGTCAATGTCGTAGCGCCTGACCACGTCGGCCATCACCGCCAGCGTGTGGGCTGCAGCGGCGGGCTCGCCCGGGTCCATCCACTGCTGCTCGCCATAACGTTTGACCAGTGCGGGTTGACGGACCGCCAGGTGGGGCGCCACCTGGGGCGTCTTGGCCGACGAATGGCGCGCCCGGTAGGGGTTGAACCAGACGTGCAGCTCGAGCGCGCGGCGGTGGGCCTCTTGCACCCAGAAGGCCAACGGGTCGTACAGCGGCTGCGGCGGCTTGCCCTGCTCGCCCGTCAGGTACTCGCTCCACGGCTCCAAGGCCGAGGGGTAAAGCGCATCACCGGCTGGGCGAATCTGCAGGATCAGTGCGTTCAGACCCAGGCTCTGGGCACGGTTCAGGATGGCCAGCGCCTCGCTGCGTTGCAGGTCGGCGCTCAGGCCGGGTTTGCTGGGCCAGTCGATGTTGGCCACGCTGGCCACCCAGGCGGCACGGAATTCGCGCGGGTCGGGCGGTGGCAGTTCGCTGGCCTGCAGTTCGGGCGCGGCCAGCGCGCCTGCGGGTGCGCTGGCCGACGGCGCAGTGCCGGGCACCGTCGGCCCGCTGGCACCAGCAGGTGCCGCAGCGTCGGGTAGCGAGGGCGGGGCCACACAAGCCGTCAAGGCCACCACGGCCAGCAAACTGGCCGTCTGAATGGCCGTCTGAATGGCTGAACGGATGACGGATGTCGGGCCCGAGGGTGCCGTCGATGGTGCGGTCGATATCGGGCCCGATGTTGTGGCCATCGCCAGCAGCGATCTGAACGCGCGCAGCGTCATGTGGTGGCTGCCAGCGCTTGGGCGGACGGCGCAAATGGCATCAGCACGCGCCTGGCCGCACGCAAGGCGGCTGTGCCTTCGGTGAGCGAGTGCTTGAACACGGTCTGGTGATGTCCCATCAGGGCTTGGGCGAGGTGGGGTTGTTCAGGACAAAGAGCAGGGCTGCACTCTCGGCATCGGGCTGGCCGCTGTAGTTGCCCGGGCGGTAGCGCATTTGAAAGTTCATCAGCACCCGCTGGCTGGGCGTGTCCCAGATGCCCGTGCGTTCAAAGACGTAACCCCACTGCAGCAGCGCGGCCTGAAACCAGGCGGCGTCGGGCAGCTGGGCTTCATACAGCGCGCGCTGAGCGGCCACCCGCGTGGCGTCGGGCCAGGGCGGTGTGATGCCGGCGTTGGCCAGCTGTTGCCACGGGAAAGTGGGGCCGGGGTCTTCCTTGTAGGCCGGTGTGACTTCGCCGTGGCCCAGCACGCGGTCGAGGCGGATCTGATGCCGCGCCACGATGTCCTTGACCAGTCGAATGAGCGCGTCAATCTGGGCCTGCGCAAAGGGTTGGTAAATGCGCTGCTTGTCCGGCCCCAGCTTGAAGCCCGGGTGCACGATCTCGATGCCGATGCTGGCGGCGTTGAGCAAGCGCTGCCCCTTCCAGCCGCTGACGCCCGAATGCCAGGCGCGGCGTTCTTCGTCGACCAGGCGGTAGATGCGCGGTGGGGTCTCGTCGGTCAGCAGGTAGTGCGCCGAGACGTTTTGCTGCGTCAGCACGTGCAAGGAGATGGGCAGGTCGGCCACCGTGTAGTGCAGGATCAGGAACATCACCCGGCTGTCCTGCCCCTTGGCGGTGTGGCTGGTATCGATGGGTACGCCGCCGGGTGTGGTGCTGGCGCAGCCGCCCAAGGCCAGCAGGGTCAGCAGCGCCATACAAGCTGTCAAGGCTGTCCGGGTCATCCGGGCCGTCCGGGCCGTCCGGGCCATTCTGGCCATGAGGGTCATGGGGGTCATGGGGGTCATGGGGGTCATGAGGTCATCGAAATCTTCACGGGCTTCGTGGTCTTTGAACAAAACGAAGCGAGTTGCCTTCCGACGGCTTCGCTGCGCGAGTTTGAGTCAGCGCTGAGCCTGCAGACAGCCTTCATGGTGGGGGCTTTCGGGCGGCCATCTGCGCTGCTGCCACGTGGGCAGGCTGAGACGCGGGGTGGACCTGGGTGTCCCGTGGCAGGCAGGCTAGCAGCTGGGCCGTTATGGCGGGGTGCAATTCAAACACGCGGCCGGCCAAGGCCACCGGCAATGGCCCATGGCGACGCAACAGCAGCTGGGCCAGGCGCGCCAGTTCGGTGCCGGCGGCGCGCAGCAGCGCCAGCGCCGCGGGGTCAGTGGCCGCAGCGCTGGCCACCGCCAGCGCCAGGGTGCCCAGCTCGCCGCGTGTGGCGCCGTACACCCACTGGCGGGTATGCGCCCAGTCGCTGCCACCCACCACCTGGAACAGGGCCTGGGCCAGCGCCGAGTGGGCACTGGAGCCGGGCTGTTCTTCTTCCGCCCGCCAGACCTGGCGCAGTGCTTCGCGGGCGATCCAGTGCCCGCCGCCGGCGTCGTCGACGATGGCGCCGCGCCCGCCCACGCGGTGCAAGGTGCCGTGGGCATCGATGTGCGCCGCGATCGACCCGGTTCCGCCGTACACCACGATGCCCTGACCCGGCGCAAAGGCAGCGTGGCATGCCAGTTCGATGTCGGTCATGGCCTGCACCTGGCTGGCCGGCAGGCCCAGCGAGCGCGCCACCAAGCCACACAGGACAGGCGCTTGGGTGGCGTCAAAACCGGTCGCGCCCAGCACCACGCCAGCCAGTGGCCCGGTGGCCAGCGCCAATCCGTCCAAGACCTTGGCCACCCCGGCGCGACCGGACTCGCTTTGCAGCCACAAACCCGACAGTCCCGCCACCTGCCCACTGCGCAGCAACTGGCCGCTGGCGCTGACCACCGCCCAGCGGGTCTGGGTGCCGCCGGCGTCCAGGCCCAGAAAGCCGTTGGGGTTGGGGGAGTTGAGGTTCACCGGTGGATTGTCGACTTCCGCCGTGGCAGCGCCGGGTGGGGTTTCTGGGCATGAGGTGGCGCACAGACGGTGTTGCGCAAGCACGTGCACACTTGGGTAAGTGCAGAAGAATGGCGCCGCAGGCGGGCAGCCAAAGCCAAAGGAGTGATGTTCGATGGAGGAGTCAAAGGTCTTGCGCCAGGCCCCAACCCGTGGACGGCTGGCGACCGGCTGGGCGCTTGCGCTGCTGATGGTGCTGTGCCATGGCATGGTGCGGGCGCAAACCCCCGCGGCAGGCGCCGTCCCTGACGCGGAACCACTCCCGCCAGTCGCCGAGTCTTCCTCGGCGCCGCCGTCAGCGCCCGAGGTGCTGGCAGCCGCCCGCCGCAACGCGCAGGCCGGCGCCGAATGGCTGGCCCGCGGCGTCGACAGCTGGTTTGGCAACAAGCCGTTTGAAGAGGGCGGTGCGGTGACCCATGGCCGGCTCAGTCTGGTGGCCTTCAAGCGCCAGGACCAGCAGATGGATGTCGATCTGCGCTTCAGCGCGCGCTACCGCCTGCCCAATGTGGAGCAGCAGGCCTACCTCTTCATCGGCCGCGACGACGCGCGCGAAGTGCAGCGCGACACGCCCGACGGCTTGTCTGACCCGCTGCGCCTGCAAAGCGGCGGGGGCCGCACGCAGCGCACGCTGTTGGCCGGTCTGGGTCTGACCCTGCAAGAAAGCGTGGACTTTCGGGTCGGCCTGGGCCGGCGGCTGAAACCGTATGCCCAGGCCCGCTACGTCGTGCCCTGGGTGCTGGCCCCAGGCCATGCGCTGGACTTTCGCCAAACGCTGTTCTGGACCCGCGAAGACCGGTTCGGCCTGACCACCGCCTTGTCGCTGGACTCCACGCTGAGCCGCACGCTGGCCTTGCGTTGGCTCAACGCCAGCACCACCACGCAACAGGCCCAGGCCACGCAGTGGTCCAGCAGCCTGGGCCTGTACGCCCAGGTCAGCGGCCGTCATCAGGTGTCTGTGGAGGCCTTGTTCAGTGGCACCAGCCAACGCGGCCCCGGTGTGATCGTTTCAGACCGTGGCCTGCTGGCCAAATGGGAACAGCCGTTGCATCAGAACTGGCTCTTGGGCGAACTGATGGTGGGCCACTTCTGGCCGCTGCGCGACGCCGCTGGCCCACGGCAAGCAGCCTGGGCCATTGGCGCTGGGCTGAAGATGAAGCTTTGAGAGTGGCGCGTGGTTCGGGGTGCCGGGCGGGCTCTGCACAATCAGGTCATGCCGCTGCCTGAAACCCCCCGCGCGCACGCCTCCGGGCCGGGCCGCCGAGTCCACCGCCTGTGGCCCTGGACATCGGTGCTGACAGGGCTGCTGACATGGCTGTTGACGTGGCTGTTGATGCTGGCCCCAGGTCGCAGCGCAGCCCAGGACGCCCTGCCAGCAGCCGTGCAGGAAGCCCTGGCGGCGGCCGGCTTGCCGGCGGATTCCTTGGCGGCTGTGGCGGTGCCGTTGCGCCACTTCGACCGGCCCTGGCGCCACCAATCGCAACGCCTGATGCAGCCGGGCAGCACCATGAAGCTGGTGACCAGCGTGGTGGCGCTGGACCGCCTGGGCCCCAACCTGCGTGGCTTCACCGAACTGCGCAGCGCTGCACCTTTGCTCGGTGACACCCTGCAAGGCGACTTGGTGTTGCAAGGCGGTGGCGACCTGGACTTGGGCGTGCCCCAGTTGTGGGCCTTGCTGATGGATCTGCGCCAGGCCGGCGTGCGCCACATCCAGGGCCCGTTGCTGGTGGACCGAAACCGCTACCGGCCAGCCCGGCTGGACCTGGGTCTGCCGTCCTTTGATGGCGCACCTGAATTCCCCTACAACGTGATCCCCGACGCCCTGATGCTCAACCAGGGCCTGTTGCCGCTGGAGCTGCGCGCCACCGACACCGGGGTGACGGCCAGCACCGTACCGCCGCTGCCGGGGCTGACGCTGGACAGCCAGATGACGCTGGTCGACGCCCGCTGCGCCGACTGGGACAACCATTGGCAGCCCGCTCTGGTCAGCCCGCAAGCCGGTCAGACCCGCATCACGCTGCAGGGCGCGTTTCCGCGTGGCTGCGTACAGCGCCGTGCGCTGCAGCTGATCGACCGCGCCGAGCTCACCGAACGCCTGTTTCGCACCCTGTGGCAAAGCCTGGGCGGCAGCTGGAGCGGCCAGGCTTTGGAGGCCACACCGGCACAGCTGCCCACCAGCACCCGCCTGCTGGCCCGCCGCCAAAGCCGACCCTGGGGCGAACTCTTGCGCCACTTGAACAAAACCAGCGACAACGCCTGGACACGGTCGCTGTTCCTGGAGCTGGGCGTACCGCTGATGGCCGCGCAGCCCGAGCGCAGCACCCTGCAACTGGCCGCTGACGAAGTGGCCCGTTGGTTTGCGCAGAAAGGCATTGACGCCACCGGTCTGGTCATGGACAACGGCTCGGGTCTGTCGCGCAGCGAACGCATCAGCCCCTGGCAACTGGTGCAACTGCTGAAGGTGGCCTACTTCGGGCCCAATGCCAGCGACCTGATCATGAGCCTGCCCACCGTGGGCGTGGACGGCACCATGGGCCACAGAATCAAGTCCGGGCCGGCCGCTGGCTGGGCGCGCCTGAAGACCGGCACCTTGAAAAACGTGGTGGCGCTGGCCGGTTACGTCAACGACCCGCAAGGCCGACCCTGGGCGGTGGCCCTGATCATCAACCACGACACCCTGGCCCCGCATGGCCGCCCGGCGCTGGACGCGCTGGTGGACCACCTGGCGCGGCATGGCCTGCACCAGGCAACGTCCGCCATCGGACCCCAAGGCGAAGGACCATGAGCACCCACACGGCAGGTCATGCTCAGCAACGGCCAAACGCTGTCCTACGACCAACTGCTGGTGGCCAGTGGTGCCACCCACGCCTACTTTGGCCACGACGAATGGGCCGCGCACGCGCCTGGTCTCAAGACCTTGGACGACGCGCTGCTGATCCGGCGCCGCCTGCTGTTGGCCTTTGAACGCGCTGAAGCCGCCGCGTCGCTGCAAGAGCAGCAGGCCTGGCTGCATTTTGCCGTGGTGGGTGGTGGGCCCACGGGGGTGGAACTGGCCGGCACGCTGGCCGAGATAGCGCGCCACACGCTGCGCCAGGAATTTCGGCGGATTGACCCGCGCCAGGCGCAGGTGCGGCTGATTGAAGCCGGTCCGGCTGTGCTGGGCAGCTTCCCGCCCCTGTTCGAGCGCCCTGTGCCGGGCGACCTGCACGACCCAAAATCGGCAGCCCCGGGTGAACCCTGAGCGCCAGCCTGCCGGGTAAACCGGGTCGTGTTTTGGCGGCATCATCGGCCATCGCAGCGCCGTCGGTGGCTGAAAAAGCGAACCTCACACATGAGCGACACCTACCTGCGCCTGGACGGCGACGCCGGTTTTGGCCAGGTCATTGGCGCGCAAGCCATGGCGTTGGGCATCGAACGGGCGCGCCGCCATGGCAGCTGCATCGTAGCCCTGGGCAATGCCCACCACCTGGCAGGAAATCCTGGGCGCAGCGGCCAGCCTCGGTGTGGCGCCCGACCCGCTGAACACCGCCGCAGGTCTGGCCCGCGCCTGAAACTTCAAGGTCCGTACCGGTGACCCCACACGCGCCAGCACCGGCCCACAGCAACGAGTGGCGCGCGCTGCTGCTGACCGATGTCGTCGACAGCACGCAGCTGTCGCAGGCCCTGGGCGACGAGCGCATGGCCGCGCTGTGGAACGACCACGACCGCGCGGCACGCGACCTGCTGCTGCCGCACCGTGGCCGCGAGATCGACAAGACCGACGGCATGCTGCTGCTGTTTGAGCAGGTGGCCGATGCGCTGGCCTATGCCCACGCCTACCACGCTGCGCTGGCGCGCTTGCCGCACCCGCTGCTGGCGCGGGCCGGGCTGCACGTCGGCACGGTGCTGCTGCGCGAGAACAGCCAGGCCGATGTCACGCGGGGCGCCAAGCCACTGGAAGTCGACGGGCTGGCCAAACCCACCACGGCGCGCATCATGGCGCTGGCCCGCGGCGGCCAGACCTTGCTCAGCGGCCAGGCCTGCCAGGCGCTGGACGGCGCGCTGGTGGTGCGGCCCTCGAAGGGCATGCACTCGCACGGCTTTTGGCGCCTGAAGGGCGTGGCTGACCCGGTCGAGTTGTTCGAGGCCGGCGCGCCGCCCTACGCCACGCTGCCCGACAGCGACAAGGCCTACCGCGTGGTGCGCCACAACGAGCGCTGGTTGCCGCGCCGCGAATTGCCCAACAACCTGCCGCCGCAGGCCACGTCCTTTCACGGCCGCGATCGCGAACTCGACGAGGTCAAGACCGCGCTGCAGTCGGCCCGCCTGGTTACGCTGCTGGGCATGGGTGGTTTGGGCAAAACGCGGCTGTCGCTGCAGGTGGCGGCCGAGTTGATGGGCGACTTCCCTGACGGCGCCTGGTTCCTGGACCTGTCGCCGCTGCGCGAGCCGGCGCTGGTGGTGGCCGAGGCGGCGCGCCTGCTGCAGGTCCAGGAGCAGCCGGGGCGCACGCTGCTGCAGGCGTTGTGCACGGCGCTGCAGGACCGCTGCCTGCTGCTCATCGTCGACAACTGCGAGCACCTCGTGGAGGCCGCCGCCGAGCTGGCGCAAGCGCTGTTGCGGGCTGCCCCGCAGCTGCGCCTGCTCACCTCCAGCCGCGCCGCGCTGCGCGTCAGTGGCGAGCAGACCTATGCCGTGCAGCCGCTGCGTGTGCCCGGCCTGCAGCCCGACCTGACCGACCTGGCCGGGCTGGCGCGGCTGCCCGCCGTGCAGCTTTTTGTGGAGCGTGCGCGGGCGCACCGCAGCGACTTCGCCTTCGACGCCGTGCAGGCCCGCGCGGTGGCCGAGCTGGTGACGCGGCTGGAGGGCATCCCGCTGGCCTTGGAGCTGGCGGCGGCGCGTGTGCGCTCCTTGTCGGTGGCCGACATCAACACGCGCCTGAAGGACCGCTACAAACTGCTCACTGGCGGCAACCGCGGGCTGCAGCAACGCCAGCAGACGCTGCGCGCGCTGGTTGACTGGTCCTACGACCTGCTGGCGCCGGCCGAGCAAACGCTGCTGCAGCGCCTGGGGGTGTTCAGCGGCGGCTTTGACCTGGCGGCCGCCGAGGCGGTCTGCGGTGCCGAGCCGCTGGACCCGGTTGAGGTGCTCGACCTGGTTGACCGGCTGGTCGAACATTCGCTGGTCACGCTGGATGCCAGCGGCTCGGCCGACGGCGGCACGCGCTACGTGATGCTTGAGACGCTGCGCGAGTACGCGCTGGACAAGCTGCAGTCATCGGGTGACGCCGTGCGCGTTGGCAGCCGCCACTGCGAACACTTCTTCAACCTCGCCAAGCAGGCCCGCGATGGCCTGCAAGGCCAGCAGCAGGCGTTGTGGGTGCAGCGCGTCGAATCCGACCTGGACAACCTGCGCGCCGCCATGGCGCTGGCCAGGCAGGGCGGTGCGGAGCCGCTGCTGGCGGCCAAGTTGGCGGTGGCGCTGCAGGGCTTTTGGGTGCTGCGGGCCTACCTCAGCGAGGGCCGCGAACACATCCGCAGCGCGCTGGCGCTGTCGGCGGTACAGGCCTCGGACACGGCGCGCGCGCACACGCTGTACGTCGGCGCGGTGCTGGCCGACGCGCAGGGCGACCCCGCCGAGGCCGAGCGGCTGCTCGAGACCAGTCTGGCGCTGCGACGGGACTTAAGCGACACGGCGGGCATCGCCAACACGCTGTCGACGCTGGCGCTGGCGCGGCTGGCCACCGGTCAAGCCGTCGCGGCGCTGGCAGCCGAGCAGGAGGCGTTGCCGCTGTTTCGCCAACTCGGTCACCGCCTGGGCGAGGCCATTGGCCTGCAGCATCTGGGGCGCATCCACCTGGTGCTGGGCCATGCCGACCTGGCGCTGGCGCTGCTGCAAGAAAGCCTGGCGCTGTCGCGCGCGCTCGGTTACCCCGAGGCCGAAGGCGACTGTGAACTGTTGCTGGGCGAGGTCGCCCTGGCGCAGGGCGACGCTGCCCAAGCGCGTTTGCACCTGCAGCGCTCACTGCAACTGGGCCACGACGCAGGCGACCGGCGCGGTGAAGCCAAGGCGCTGGCCGCGCTGGGCCGGCTGGCGCTGCGCTCGGGTGGCGACGTCAGCACCGCGCAGCCCCTGCTCGAGCGGGCGCTGCAGGCCTTCGTGCGCTACGAGATGCGCGCCGAGTTGGTAGGCGCGTTGGAAGACCATGCCGACCTGGCGCTGGCCCTGGGCCAACACCAGCGCAGCGCCTGCCTGCTGGCGGCGGCGACACAGGCGCGGCGCGCCTTGGGCTTGCCGCGCGCACCCGC
Organism: Rubrivivax sp.; assembly: GCA_043774975.1. GTDB lineage: Bacteria > Pseudomonadota > Gammaproteobacteria > Burkholderiales > Burkholderiaceae_C > Rubrivivax. The sequence continues at coordinate 6,357 of JAYVSX010000313.1, read as the reverse complement.
AGCGCAGGCGCACTGCCAGGGGGTGCAGGCGTCCTTGCAGGCCCAGCTGGGCGACTGGGGTTGGGCGGTGGCTGAAGCGGCCGGCGTGGCCACCACGCTGGGCGACGCGGCGCAGGCTGCGCTGGGCCTGTCGCCCGCGATTCCTGAAGGTTAAGCCCGGCGCCGACGGGTCAGCGCCAGGCCGGCCAGCGCAACGCCCACCACGGCCAGCGAAGCCGGCTCGGACACCGGCGTCGGGTCGGGCATCGTCGCGATGCGAAGGTGGGCCGGGTAGCGTGGGTCGTTGCGGCCCAGCAGTTCGTCTTTCTGGGGTGCGATGCCCCAGTACAGCACGGCGGTGCTCAGACCACTGGAGAACTGGATGTCGAGCGCAAAGTAGGCCGGAAATCCGCCAAAGTTGGCCAGCGCGTTGGCACTTTGCACCACGCCGCTTGGCGACATGGCAAAGCCGTCGGACTGGTTGCCGGCCACCACGCTGAGCAAGTTCAGGTTCACGGCGTTCGTGAAGTCCAATGTTTCAGCTGTGATCAGGGGTGTGCTGATGTCGTAGAACTCGACGGTGGCGTTGATCACCGTCATCGGCGGGCAGGCGAGGCCGTTGTTGGGCACGATGCCTGGCAGCGCCAGGCAGGAGGGGTCCGCCTGCAGGGTGGCCGAACCACGCCAGCCCAGGTTGGCGAAAGGCGCACCGTAGACGGGGTCCCAGGTGCCGACCACGTAGGTGGCCTGGGCCAGGCCGGTGGCGCACAGCAGCCAAGCCGCCACGATGCGGGGCCCGTATTTGCGAAGCTGGATCGGATTCATGGAGTGTCATCAGAGTGTGGCCCTGGAATGTAGCGACCTGTGCCAAGGGTGGGGACTTCTAACCCCCCTCATGTGGGGGGTGCCGACGCTTGGGCGTGGCGCATCGCGCAGGCCGTGCCGGTGCTGGCCTGCGCACCGCAGGCTGGCCCATCGGCCGACGGCTTCAAACCACCAGGTTCTGCGGCGCCAGATAGCCTTGGCGGAAGGTCTCGAAGTCCACCGTGTCAGCGGCTTCGATGGCACGGCGTTTGTCCACCGATTCACGCGCCAGGGCTTCAAACGCGGCTTGTTGTTCGGGGCCCCAAGGCAGGGCCATCAGGTGTTGGCGGGTCTGCACCGACTGTGCGCGGATGAAGGCGGTGTAGGACGATGAGAAGTCGGCCTTCAGGGTGGCCAGCACGCGGGCTGAGGGCAGCGTGTCCATGTCGGCCAGGCCGGCGCGTGCGGCCTGCACTGAAACGCTGTAGGTGGTGGTGCCGTGGGCGCTGTCCAGGCTGGCGGCCAGCGGGACACATTGGTCGAGCAGCTCCACGGCCCAGTCGACCAGTGTCACCTCGCGGCCGGCGCGTTCCAGCTTCAGCCCCGGCTCACGGCCGTGCGAAGCGGTGCGGTGCTGGTTGCGGCCCAGCGCCGCAATCTCCGAGGGCGTGTCGGGCGGGCTGTCCTGCAGCAGACAGTGCAGCAAGAACACGTCCAGGAAGTGCAGCGTGGGCGCTGCGATGCCGACCGGCACAAACGGGTCCAGGTCCATGCAACGCACTTCGATGTATTCGACGCCGCGTTGGCGCAGCGCGTGCAGTGGGCGCTCGCCTTGGCGGATCACGCGCTTGGGGCGGATGGTGCCGTAGAACTCGTTTTCAATCTGCAGCAGCGTGGTGGCCAACTGGTTGTACTCGCCGCCCAGGTTCTTGATGCCGATGGCTTCGTACGGCGCGTAGGGCTGGGTCAGCGCAACCTGCAGTGAAGCAGCGTAGCTCTCCAGGCTGTTGTAGCTGACGGCCAGCGTGGCTTGCGCGTCGCTTTGGTAGCCCAGGCGGCCCATGCGCAGGCTGGTGGCGTGGGGTTGGTACAGCGTGTGCTCGCTCAAGGACTGCAGGCCGTGTTCACGCCCGGCCACGAAGCTGGGGCAGACGGCCGGGCTGGCGCCAAACAAAGTCAACAGCAAAAAGGCGTGGCGGCGGAAGTTGCGGATCAGCGCAAAGTGTTCTTCGTTGCTCAAGCCTGGCAGCGACCAGTTGTAGTGAATGCCCGAGATGGTTTGCATGCGCCGCCCATAGCGGTGGCCCAGGCCCATCCGGTAGACACTCTTGGCGCGCGCGATGTTGCTGCTGCCATAACTGCCGATGGGAATGTTTTCGTCGGGTGGCAGGCCGCAGGGCATGGAGCCCACCCACAGCTGTTCGTCGCCCTGGGCCGCAAGGGTGCGGTAGGTGTACTGGTGGATGTGGGTGAGTTCGGTCAGCGCGTCCTCAGCAAGCGCGTGCACGCCCGTGATCAGCTCGAGCTGGCTTTCACTGTAGTCGGTGGTGATGCTTGGGTGGGTCAGCGGCGAGCCCAAGCCGGCCGGGTGCGGCGTGCGCGCCAAAGCGCCGCTGGGCTGTGAGCGCAGGCTCTCTTTTTCGATGCCGCGGCGCATGCCCAGCAAACGGGCAGGGCTAAGGCGGTTCAGGCGGTCGAGGGTGGCGCTCATGTGCAGGAATCTTCGAAAAAGGGTGGGCGTCCAGGGGGACCTGCTCTCAACGACCAAGCGGCCAGTGCCGACCCGCAGGGCGTGAAGGTTAAGCGTTTGCGACAAGTCCTGCTGGTCAAAGGCTGACCGACTCCTTGCGGGCCGTCCGAACTGCCAAAATTCGCGTTCCGACCCGGTGGCCCCGTTGACTGAGACCCGATGAGCACACGACGACGATTTATTTTGGGCACCCTGGCCGCAACCGGTGCGCTGGGCGTCGGCTGGGGTTTGCTGCCCGTGCGCCAGCGGCTTAACCCCGGCCAGCCACTGCCCGTGCAGCCGGGCCAGGTGGCCTTCAACGGCTGGGTCAAGATCGGCCGCGACGACAGCGTGGTGGTGGTCATGCCCAAGAGCGAAATGGGCCAGGGTGTGCACACCGCCTTGGCCATGGTGCTGGCCGATGAACTGGACGCCGATTGGCCACGTGTGCGAGTGGAAAACGCGCCCATCGACAAGATCTACAACAACCTGGCCGCGGTGGTGGACTCGCTGCCCTTCCACCCTGACAACCAAGGCACGCTCAAGCGGGTGGCCGGCCATTTGACGGCCAAGACGATGCGCGAAGTCGGCGTGATGATGACCGGCGGCTCCAGCAGCTTGAAGGACCTGTGGCTGCCGATGCGCCAGGCCGGGGCGTCGGCCCGCGCCATGCTGGTGGGCGCAGCAGCGCAGACCTGGGGCGTGCCCGCCAGCGAGGTGCAGGTGTCAGGCGGCGTGCTGACCCATGCTTCAGGCAAAAAGGCGCGCTTCGGTGAGCTGGCGGCCGCCGCTGCGGCACAAGCGCTGCCCCGTGCGCCGACCTTGAAAACACCCGCGCAATTCAAGCTGATGGGCAAGCCCACCCGCCGCCTGGAAGCGGCGTCCAAGATCAACGGCACGGCCCAGTTCGGCATGGACGTGGTGCACAGCGGCATGCTCTACGCCAGCGTGCGCATGTGCCCCACGCTGGGCGGCACGGTGGCGTTGCTCGACGGTGCGGCAGCGCTCAAGCTGCCCGGCGTGAAGCAGGTGCTGCAGGTGGCTGGCTACCACGGCGGCACGGCGGCGGTGGTGGCGGTGGCCGACACACCCTGGCACGCCATGCAGGCGGTCAAGGCGGTGAACGTGACCTGGAATGAAGCGGTGCCCGCCGCCAGCTTCGACAGCGCCAGCGCGATCGACCGCCTGGCCCAAACGCTGGACACCGACGAAGGCTTTGGCTACTTCAGCACCGGCGACGTGAAGGCGGCGCTGGCCGCTGCCACCAAGACCCTGAGCGCCGAGTACCGCGCGCCCTTTCTGGCCCACGCCACCCTGGAGCCGCAGAACTGCACCGTGCTGTTCAAGGACGGCAAGGCCACGGTTTGGGCGCCCACGCAGGTGCCTGACCTGGCACGCCGCGCGGCGGCCTTGGCGCTGGGAATTGATCCGTCGGCGGTGGACCTGCAGGTGCAACTGTTGGGCGGTGGTTTTGGGCGGCGGCTGGACGTCGACTTCATCGGCCAAGCCGCGGCCATTGCCAAAGCCGTGGGGCCGGTGCCGGTGCAGACCTTCTGGTCGCGCGCTGAAGACACCACGCACGACTTCTACCGCCCGGCGGCGGTGTCGCGTTTCAAGGCCGGCTTCAACGCCCAGGGCCAGCTCACCGCCTGGCACAACGTGTCGGCCGGCCCGTCCATCACACCGCAGGTTTTGAACCGCCTGTTTGGCCTGCCAGCCGGTGGCCCCGACAAGACCACCAGCGAAGGCGCGTTTGATCAGCCCTATGAATGGCCGCACGCGCGCATCGGCCATGTCAGCGTGGATCACCCCGTGCCGGTGGGCCTTTGGCGTGCGGTGGGGCATTCGCACCAGGCATTCTTCAAAGAGAGTTTCATTGACGAAGCCGCGCACGCTGCTGCGCAGGACCCGGTGGCCTTTCGCGCCGCGCTGTTGCAACAGCACCCGCGCCACCTGCAGGTGCTCAGGCGCGCCGCTGAGTTGGCGGGCTGGGGTACAGCGTCGCCACCGGCCAGCGACGGCGCCAAGACCGCCCGCGGGGTGGCGCTGCACCAGAGCTTTGGCGCCATCGTGGCCCAGGTGGCCGAGGTTTCGGTGGCGGCCGACAAGACCATCCGCGTGCACCGCGTGGTGTGCGTGGTGGACTGCGGCACACCCATCAACCCCAACCACATTGCGCAGCAGATGGAGAGTGGGGTGGTGTTTGGTTTGTCGGCTGCGCTGTATGGCCAGATCACGATTGAAAAAGGCCGCGTGCAGCAAAGCAACTTCCACGACTACCCCAGCCTGCGCATCAATGCCTGCCCGGCGATCCAGACCCACATCATGCCCAGCACCGCCCACCCCGAAGGCGTGGGTGAAACCGGCCTGCCGCCCATCGCACCGGCGGTGGCCAACGCCCTTTTTGCGCTGACCGGCCAACGCCTGCGCAGCCTGCCGCTCAAATTGAGCTGATTACAAACACCACCATGACGATTCTTCACATCAACGGCAAAGCCACTGCGGTCAAGGCCGAACCCGACACCCCCCTGCTGTGGGTCTTGCGCGGCGAACTGCAGATGAACGGCACCAAGTTTGGTTGCGGCATGGCGCTGTGCGGCGCCTGCACGGTGTGGGTGGACGGCGTGCCCACACGCGGCTGCGTCACACCGATCTCGGCCGTGGGTGAACGCCAGGTCACCACCATCGAAGGTCTGCAGGGCAAGGCCGCCGACGCGGTGCGCGCGGCCTGGCTTGACCTGGACGTGGTGCAGTGTGGCTACTGCCAAAGCGGCCAGGTCATGGCCGCCGCGGCGCTGCTGGCCCAGAACAGCCAGCCCAGCGACGCCGACATCGACACCGCGATGACAGGCAACCTGTGCCGCTGCGGCACCTATCCGCGCATCCGCGCGGCCATCCACCAGGCGGCCAAGGCGTTGCGCGCATGAGCAAGCCGGGCCGCCCCAAGGGCGAATTCCGGAGTGCGCAGCACGAAGGTAGTCCCGTTCGCAAGCCCATGAACAAGCCCATGGCCACGGCTTGGCAACACGCCGCGGCGGCGCTGGTTCTGACGGCGTGGCTGCCCTGGGCCGCAGCCGCCACGCCGTTTGCGCAGTGGAGCGAGACCTTTGCTGCCGACTGGGTTCGCCAGTCGGCTGAATTTGCCTCGTTTGCGCAGTACTTTTCGGGTCAAGAGCAAGCGGTTTTGGACAGCCAACTCACACCGCTGGTGCCGGCCACACGAGACCGCCGGGTGGCCCTGGCCCAAGAGGGCCTGAAGCGGCTGGACGGCTTTGCCGACGCCTCGCTGAGCGTGGACGACCGAGTGGGCGTGGGCATCCTGCGTTGGTCCTTGCAGCGCACCCTCAACGGCCAGCCCTTTGACGACCATGGGTTTGTCTTCAGCCAGCTGGGTGGTCCGCACATCCGCTATGTCAGCCTGTTGGCCGAGAACCACCCGCTGCGCAAGCCTGCTGATGTGAAGTCTTTCTTGGCGCGTTTGGCGCAGGTGGACCAGCGCCTGGACGAAGCCATTGCCCGCGCCCAAGAGAGCGCTGCCCAGGGTTTTTTGCCGCCGCGTTTCATCCTGGAGCGTGCCAGAACGCAGGTGCAAAGCTACCTGGCGCAAAGCACCACCGGCAACGACATCGTGGCCGGTCTGACCCGGCGCAGCGAACGCATCGAAGGCTTGTCCGCTGCCGACCGCCAAGCCGCCATCGAGCAGGCCAAGGCCCTGGTGCAAGACCGCTTGCGACCGGCCTACTTGCGGGTCCTGGCGTTGCTGGACGAGCTGCACCCGCGCACCAACGCCGACGCCGGCCTGTGGCGCCTGCCGCGGGGGCAGCAGGCCTATGCCCAGGCCCTGG
>JAYVSX010000312.1:0-42138 GCA_043774975.1 Rubrivivax sp. | reverse complement strand
TGGGGTGCGGCGCAGCTGTTTCAGCTTTGGGCCATGCAACATGCTTGAGACCAAGAACCTGACGATTCGCTTTGGCGGCCATGTGGCCGTCGACCATGTTTCGTGCCGATTTGAGCCCGGCACCTTGACCTCCATCGTCGGGCCGAATGGCGCGGGCAAGACCACCTACTTCAACCTGATCTCGGGGCAGCTGCCGGCCAGCGAGGGCACGGTCACCCTGAACGGCCAGGACATCACCCACTTGCCTGCAGCCCTGCGCAGCCAACGCGGCCTGGGCCGTGCGTTCCAGTTGACGCAGCTGTTCCCCAATTTAAGCGTGCATGAGAACGTGCGCCTGGCCATCCAGGCCCGCGAGGCCGGCCGGGGCGTTGGCGCGCTGGACATGTGGCGCGTGTGGAGCGACCGCAAGACTTGGATCACGCAGGCCAGCGACGTGCTGGAGCAGGTGCGCCTGGCCGACAAGGCGGGCGCAGCGGCCAGCAGCCTGCCGCACGGTGACCAGCGCAAGCTGGAAGTGGCGCTGTTGATGGCGCTGGACCCCAAGGTCTACATGTTTGACGAGCCCACCGCCGGTATGAGCGTCGACGAAGTGCCGGTGGTGCTGGACCTCATCCGCCAGCTTAAACAACGCAAGGACGTGGTGATCCTGTTGGTGGAACACAAGATGGACGTGGTGCGCGAGCTGTCGGACCGCATCGTGGTGCTGCACAACGGGCAGCTGGTGGCCGATGGCGAACCGGCTGCGGTGATTGCGTCACCGGTCGTCCAGCAAGCCTATCTGGGCATCGCAGCCGAGGAGCCGGCATGATCGCCCCGCTGCTGCAATTGAACGGCGTGCACACGCACATCGGGGCCTATCACATCCTGCATGGCGTGGACCTGGCGGTGCCGCAGGGCCAGGTCACCATGCTGCTGGGGCGCAACGGCGCGGGCAAGACCACCACGCTGCGCACCATCATGGGTTTGTGGCCCGCCTCAATAGGTGACATCACCTTCAAGGGCCAGCGCATCAACGGCACGCCCACGCCCGACATTGCCGCCAGTGGCATGGCCTACGTGCCCGAAAACATGGGCATCTTCACCGACCTCACGGTGAAGGAAAACATGCTGCTGGCCGCACGCAGCGCGCGCCATGAAGGCGAGCTCGACCAGGCGCGCCTGGCCTGGATCTTTGGCCTTTTTCCGGCCTTGCAAAAGTTCTGGCTCTACCCAGCGGGCAAGTTGAGCGGCGGGCAAAAGCAGATGCTGGCGGTGGCACGCGCCATCTGCGAGCCGCGGGCGCTGATCCTGATCGACGAGCCCAGCAAGGGCCTGGCGCCTTCGATCATTCAAAACCTCATCGGCGCCTTTCGCGAGCTGAAAAGTCAAGCGACCACGATCTTGCTGGTGGAGCAAAACTTCATGATGGCCAAGGCCCTGGGCGACCATGTCGCGGTGATGGACGACGGCCGCGTGGTGCACGCCGGTGCCATGGCCGAGCTGGCCGCTGATGTGTCGCTGCAGCAGCGCTTGCTGGGCTTGTCGCTGGGAGCGCATGCATGAGCCACACGCCCCCTGTCGGGACAGCTGCAACCACGGCTGCCACCACGGCTGCGACCAGCACCCTCAACACCATCAGCGCCACCACCGCATCGGCAGATGCGGCGGCAGCCGCCATCCCTAAGGCCCAATTTGACTGGAAGCCGGTGCTGCTGTTGCTGGGCCTGATGGCCGCAGCCTTGCCCGCCATCGGCAGCGGCAGCAGTTGGGTCACGCTGACGGTGGCCGGCTTGGCCATGGGCTTCATCATCTTCATCATCGCTTCGGGCCTGACGCTGGTCTTTGGCCTGATGGACGTGCTGAACTTCGGCCACGGTGTCTTCATCGCGCTGGGCGCCTTCATGGCCACCACGGTGATGGGCGGCCTGGCGGTGTTCGCTGACCTGGGGGTGGGCCAAGCTCTGCTGGCCATCTTCTGCGCCATGCTGGTGGCCATGGCGGTGGCCGGGGCCATGGGCTGGGCCTTTGAGCGCGTCATCATCCGGCCGGTTTATGGCCTGCACCTGAAGCAGATCCTCATCACCATGGGCGGCATGATCGTTGGTGAAGAAATCATCAAGGTCATCTGGGGCCCGCTGCAGATTGCCATGCCGCTGCCCGAGCCCTTGCGCGGCAGCTTCCTGTTCGGTGACGCGGCGATCGAGAAGTACCGCGTCATTGCCTCCAGCATCGGGCTGGCGGTGTTTGTGCTGCTGGTGTGGGTGCTGTCACGCACCAAGGTTGGCCTGCTGATCCGCGCTGGCGTGCAAGACCGCGAGATGGTGGAAAGCCTGGGCTACCGCATCAAGCGCCTGTTTGTCGGCGTGTTTGCGGCGGGCTCGGCGCTGGCCGGCCTGGGCGGCGTGATGTGGGGGCTGTACCAGCAGACCGTGACGCCGCAGATCGGCGCGCAGGTCAACACGCTGATCTTCATCGTCATCATCATCGGCGGCCTGGGCTCCACGTTGGGCTGTTTTGTCGGCGCCTTGATGGTGGGCCTGCTGGCCAACTACAGCGGCTTTCTGGCGCCCAAGGTGGCGCTGTTTTCCAACATCGGTTTGATGGTGGCAATTTTGTTGTGGCGCCCCCAGGGCCTGTACCCGGTGACCAACCGATGAGCGCCTTGCTGGACCGCCTTCTCTCGCACGACCGCCCGCGCAGCCGCTGGCTGGCGCTGGCCCTGGTGGTGGTGCTGGTGGCCTTGGCCGTCGCGCCCTTTGCTTTCCCCGGTGCCAAGGCGCTGTCGGTGGCTGCCAAGGCGCTGGTCTTCATCCTGCTGGTGGCCAGCTTTGACTTGCTGCTGGGCTACACCGGCATCGTCAGCTTCGCCCACACCATGTTTTTTGGCATTGGCGCTTACGGGGTGGCCATCGCCAGCACGCGCATGGGGCCGGGCTTTGGCGCGGTGCTGCTGGGCACCGGCTTGGCGCTGCTGGTGTCGCTGCTGCTGTCGCTGGTGATTGGCCTGTTCAGCTTGCGCGTCAAGGCCATCTTCTACGCCATGATCACGCTGGCGGTGGCCAGTGCGTTTCAAACGCTGGCCTCGCAGTTGTCAGACTTCACTGGGGGTGAAGACGGCCTCAGCTTCAAGACGCCCACGGTCTTGAGCCCGTCGTTCGAGCCGTTTCAGGCGCCGTTGCTGGGCGTCACGGTGGACGGCAAGATTTTCACCTACTACCTGATCTTCACGGTGGTGTTGGTGCTGCTGCTGGCGCTGTTGCGTATCGTCAACTCACCCTTTGGCCGGGTGCTGCAGGCCATCCGCGAAAACGACTTTCGGGCCGAGGCGATCGGCTTTCGCACCGTGGTCTACCGCACCTGGAGCAACGTGCTGTCGGCCCTGTTTGCCTGCGTCGCCGGTGCGCTGCTGGCGCTGTGGTTGCGCTACGTGGGGCCCGACACCACGCTGTCGTTCGAGATCATGCTGGACATCCTGCTCATCGTGGTCATTGGCGGCATGGGCACCATCTACGGCGCGGTGGTGGGCTCGGCGCTCTTTGTGCTGTCGCAGAACTATTTGCAGGACCTGTTGAAGCTGGGCCACAGCGCGCTGGAAGGTGTGCCGCTGCTGGCCCAGGTGGTCACGCCCGACCGCTGGTTGCTGTGGCTGGGCGTGCTGTTTGTGCTGTCGGTCTACCACTTCCCTACCGGCATCGTGGGGCGGCTGCGGCTGCTGGCCACACGGGTCAAGCCATGAGCCTTGCAGCCGCCTCACCTTCACGTTCACGTTCACCTTCACGTTCACGTTATGTAGTCTGCGAAGGACGCGAGCTGCACGTCACCGAATGGGGCTGGCAGCACCCGCAGACCGTCGTCGCCTGGCACGGCTTGGCGCGCACCGGGCGTGACATGGACGCCATGGCCGCCCACCTGTCGCAGCGCTGGCGCGTGATCTGCCCCGACACCATCGGCCGCGGCCTCAGCCAGTGGAGCCCCAAGCCTGCGCTGGAGTACTGCCTGGCCTTTTACGAGCGCCTGGCGCTGTCGCTGGTGGACCAGCTGGGCGTGCAGCGTTTGCACTGGCTGGGCACGTCGATGGGCGGGGCCATCGGCCTGCGCGCAGCGGCGCACAGCCTGCGTGGGCGCATCGAGCGTCTGGTCATCAACGACATCGGCCCCACGCTGCCGCAAGCCGCCAGCCAGCGCATACTGTCCTACGCCGGTCACCCGGCGGCATTTGACACCGTGGGCGAACTGGAACAGTACTTTCGCACCATCTACAAACCCTATGGCTGGCTCAGCGACGAACAATGGCGCCTGCTGACCGAGACCAGCACGCGCCGCCTGCCCGACGGCCGCGTGACACCGCATTACGACCCGGCCATGGTGCAGCAGTTTGTGCATCACCCAAGCGACTACGAGCAGTGGGACGCCTGGGACTCTTTGCAGCTGCCGGTGCTGTGCTTGCGCGGCGAGACGTCGGACCTGCTGTTGGCCGACACCGCCGAAGCCATGCGCACGCGCGGCCCCTGTGCGGTGGTGGTCACGCTGCCGGGCTGTGGCCATGCGCCGGCTCTCAATACGCCAGAGCACTTTGCGCTGGTTGAACGGTTCCTGTCCGCTTGACCACGCTGCTGAGGCCCCCAGTTCCCCCGTGTTTTCTCTTGCCACTTTTTCCGCCAGCGGCCAGGCGCAGCCTGAGCTGCTTTCACCACCGCCCCAGGCGCCGCCTGAGCTGCTTTCACCACCACCCCAGGAGACCGATATGAAGAACCTGTTTGGCTTGCGCAGCTTGTTGGCCACCGCTGTGCTGACGCTGGTGACCACCGCGCACGCGGCCGGCACCGTTGGCACCAGCTTCCCGGTTGGCTTTCCGGTCATCGAAGACGCGTCGCTTAAGAAGCCGGTGATTGGCTTTGGTGCCGCTGGCCCCGTCACCCGCACGCCCGTCATCTTCCTGCATGGCAACAACGACGTGCCCTACGCCACCGCTTGCGGCCCGTTCGGCCGTGCGCAGGCCTTTGCGCAGTTTTTTGCCGACAACGGCTACAACACCAGCGAACTGTGGGCCCTGGGTTATCAAGGCGACCAGTGCGACCTGGGCGCCGACCAGACCCGCCGCTCCAGCATTGCCCACACCAACCAGGCCAACGTGCCCGACCTGCGCCGTTTTGTCAAAGCGGTGTTGGCCTTCACCGGCGCAAAGCAGGTGGACATCGTTGGCCACAGCCTGGGCGTGACGCTGGCGCGCGAGTGGATCCGCCAGGACGACGCCGACGACGTGGTGCGCCGCCTGGTGGCCATCGACGGCCCCAACCACGGCATCATCAACTGCAGCCCCAACGCCGCCAACTTCTGGCAGCTGCCCTCGCTGGGCGGCTTCACGCCCGGCAGCGAGGTCTGCCAAGAGCTGGGCTCACCCAACACGCCTTTCCTGAAGCTGCTCAACGGCCGCAAAGGGCGCGCCGAAGACGACGGCCGCACCCGCGTGCTGGTCATCCGCAACGCCGACACCAGCTTTGTCTATTTCTCGCTGCCCGACGGTGTGCTCAGCCCGGTACCGGCCGAAGACTCGTTTGGCAAGCCGAATGACTTTTCCAAGAGCGCCACGCTCAAGGGCGCGCGCCAGCTGGACCTGGTGGGGCAGGGTGTTTACGACCCCATCCTGGGCTCCACCCACCTGGGCATTTTCAATTCACCGCAGACACGACAGGCGGCGCTGGATTTCCTGACGGCACGGCACGGCCACGGTCACCGCGACTGACACAAGGTTGATGCAGGCTGGCCACACAGGCTGGCCTGCCTGTCCCTAGAATTCTCCGCCTTCACTCCTAGAAGGCCTCCATGTCCTCGTCGTCCGGTGTCATTCGAATCCGCGGTGCGCGCCAGCACAACCTGAAGAACCTGGACCTGGACATCCACACTGGCGAGATGACGGTGGTCACCGGCCCCAGCGGCAGTGGCAAGAGTTCGCTGGTTTTCGACACGCTGTACGCCGAAGGCCAGCGGCGCTACGTCGAGACCTTCAGCGCCTATGCGCGCCAGTTCCTGGACCGCATGGACCGCCCGGCGGTGGACCGGGTGGATGGCGTGCCGCCAGCGATTGCGATCGACCAGACCAACCCGGTGCGCACGTCGCGCTCGACGGTTGGCACCATGACCGAACTGAATGACCACCTGAAGCTGCTGTTTGCGCGCGCCGCACAGCTTTACGACCAACAAACCGCGCTGCCGGTGCGGCACGACACGCCGGAGTCCATCTATGCGGATCTGATGGCGCGCGCCGCCGCCGCGGGCGACCCGCGCCTAGTCTTCACCTTCCCGGCCGAACTGCCCGCCGACACCACGGCCGAACAACAAGAGCAGTGGCTGTCCGCCGCCGGCTTCACGCGTGTGCAGGGTGAACGGATTGAAGGCAGCAAGAAGATCCTGGACGTGGTGGCCGACCGCCTGCGTCTGGCCGGGGCTGAAAAGGTGCGCGTGCTGGAAGCCATTGAGCTGTCGCTTAAACGCGGTGGCGGGCGGCTGACGGTGTTTGTGGGTGAAGCCCGAGCTGCCCGGGCTGCCCAGGCCGATCAAGCTGCTCCAGGCACTCAAAGTGCCCAGGGCGTCCAAGACGTCCAAGGCGTCCAGGCTGCAGAAAGCCCAGCGCCGTGGAAGTACAGCACCGGCCTGCACTGCCCCGAAAGCAACCTGCGTTACGCCGACCCGCAGCCCGCGCTGTTCAGCTTCAACAGCGCCTATGGCGCCTGCGACACCTGCCGCGGTTTTGGCCGGGTGATTGGGGTCGACCTGGGTCTGGTGATCCCCGACCACCGCAAGACCCTGCGCAACGGCGCCATCAAGACCCTGAACACACCCGCCTGGTCCGATGCTTTTGCCGACATGCTGCGCTACGCCGGTGAAGCCGGCATTCCGCGCGACACCCCCTGGAGCCAGCTGACGCTGGCGCAGCGCGATTGGGTCGTCAACGGCACGCCCCACTGGACCGGTAACTGGAACAAGCAGTGGTACGGCGTGCAGCGCTTTTTTGGCTACCTGGAGAGCAAGGCCTACAAGATGCACATCCGCGTGCTCTTGTCCAAGTACCGCAGCTACACACCGTGTGGCAGCTGTGGTGGTGCGCGGCTGAAGCTGGAGTCTCTGCTGTGGCGAATGGGCTCAAAAGCCGATGCCAACGCGGTGCTGCCGCCTGAAAAACGCCATCTCCCGGTAGGTGCCACGTGGACACGGGCCCAACTTGAAGCCCTGGACGGCCTGAGCCTGCACGACCTGATGCAGCTGAGCATCGAGCGCCTGCGCCGCTTCTTTGACGGCCTGAGCCTCCCATCGTCGATGCTCGACGACGCGCTCAAGCTGCTATTGGACGAGGTGCGCACGCGCCTGAAGTACCTGTGCGACGTGGGCCTGCATTACCTGACACTCGACCGCCAAAGCCGCACCCTCAGCGGCGGCGAGGTGCAGCGCATCAACCTGACCACCGCGCTGGGCACCAGCCTGGTCAACACCCTGTTTGTGCTGGACGAACCCAGCATTGGCCTGCACCCACGCGACATGAACCGCATCGTGCAAGCCATGCACCGCCTGCGCGACGCCGGCAACACGCTGGTGGTGGTGGAGCACGACCCGGCCGTGATGTTGGCCGCCGACCGCCTGATCGACATGGGACCGGGCCCGGGTGAACGCGGCGGCCAGATTGTGTTTGACGGCACACCGTTTGAAGCACGCAGCGCCAACACGCTGACTGGCGCCTACCTGGGCGCACGCAAGCAGGTGGGCCTGGGCTTTCGCAAGTTGGTCGAGGCCAACACACCGCGCCTGATCTTGGAAGGCGCGCGCGACCATAACCTGCAAGGTGTGACGGTCGAGCTGCCGCTGCAGCGCCTGGTGTGTGTCACCGGCGTCAGCGGCTCAGGCAAGAGCACCTTGATCCAGGACGTGCTGTACCCCGCGCTGGCGCGCCACTTTGGCAAAGCCACTGAAACCCCCGGCGCCTTTGACCGCCTGCTGGGCGCCGACCTGTTGAGCGACGCGGTGTTTGTCGACCAAAGCCCGATTGGCAAGACCGCGCGCAGCAACCCGGCCAGCTATGTGGGCGCGTTTGACGAACTGCGCAAGATCTTTGCCGAAGCGCCGCTGGCCCGTGAGCGCAGCTACAGCGCCGGCACCTTCAGTTTCAACGCCGGCGACGGCCGCTGCCCCACCTGTGGCGGCAGCGGGTTCGAGCACGTGGAGATGCAGTTCCTGAGCGACGTCTACCTGCGTTGCCCCGACTGCGACGGCCGCCGCTACCGCCCGCAGATCCTGGACGTGAAGGTGGTGCGCGGGCCCATGCAACTGAGCATTGCCGACGTGCTGGACCTGACGGTGGCCGAGGCCGCGCACTGGTTTCAGAACGACCGCGAGGTGGTGGCGCGCCTGCAGCCGATCATCGACGTGGGCCTGGACTACGTGCGCCTGGGCCAGCCGGTGCCCACGCTCAGTGGTGGTGAAGCGCAGCGCCTGAAGCTGGCCGGCTTCTTGGCCGACGCCGCCAACAGCCCACGTCAAAGCGCCGCCAAACACGGCACGCTGTTCTTGTTTGACGAGCCCACCACGGGCCTGCACTTTGACGACATCGCCAAGCTGATGCGCGCGCTGCGCAAGCTGCAGTCGGCCGGGCATTCGCTGCTGGTGATCGAGCACAACCTGGACGTCATCCGCGCCAGCGACTGGATCATCGACCTGGGGCCCGAAGGCGGTGAAGCCGGCGGCCATGTGGTGTGTTTTGGCACGCCCGACGATGTGAAGGCGCATGCCACATCGCACACCGGCCTGGCACTGCGGGAGTACGACGTGTCGATGGGGCTGGGTGTCGTGCGCGCTGAAGAAGGGCGGCCGCAACAAGCCGGCGATCAAGTGGAGAGCACTTTGCAGAGCGTCTTGCGTGCCCGCCGCCAGGCCGCGCGAGAAGCCGACAACAACATCCGCATCGTCAACGCCAAGGAACACAACCTCAAAAGCCTGAGCGTGGACATTCCACGCGGCAAGTTCAGCGTGGTCACCGGCGTCAGCGGTTCGGGCAAGAGCACGCTGGCCTTTGACATCTTGTTCAACGAAGGGCAGCGCCGTTACCTGGAGAGCTTGAATGCTTACGCGCGCAGCATCGTGCAGCCGGCGGGGCGGCCTGAAGTCGACGCGGTTTATGGCATACCGCCCACGGTGGCGATCGAGCAGCGCCTGAGCCGGGGCGGCCGCAAGAGTACGGTTGCCACCACCACCGAGGTCTGGCACTTCCTGCGTTTGCTGTGGGTGAAGCTGGGCTTGCAGCATTGCAAACACGACGGTGCGCCGGTGAAAGCGCAAAGCGCTGAAAGCATTGCGGCGCAGCTGTTGCGTGACCACGCCGGCCAGCACGTGGGCCTGCTCGCGCCGCTGGTCGTCAACCGCAAGGGCGTCTACACCGACCTGGCCAAGTGGGCCAAGGCACGCGGCCACACCCACCTGCGGGTGGACGGCGAGTTTTTGCCGACCAGCCCTTTTCCGCGCATCGACCGTTTTAAAGAGCACACGCTGGAACTGCCGGTGGGCGACATCGTCATCGACCCCGCCCATGAAGCCGAACTGCGCGTGCTGCTCAGCAAGACGCTGGAAGTCGGCCGCGGTGTGCTGCACCTGCTGCATCCGCTGGACCGGCTGGCGGTGGCGATGGACTTTGGCGGCACCGGCGCTGGTGTGGGCCAGGTCAAGGTCTTCAGCACCAAGCGTGCCTGCCCCGAGTGCGGCACCAGCTACCCCGAGCTCGACCCGCGCATGTTCAGCTACAACAGCAAACACGGCTGGTGCACCGGCTGCGTGGGCACCGGGCTGAAGCTGACGCGTGAACAGCGCAAGGCTTATGACGACAGCGTGCGCAACGATGATTCGCAGGGCCGCGAAAAAAGCTTTCCGGCCGAAGAGGCCGAAGTCGAAGGCCTGGTCGATGAACCCTGCGCCGACTGTAGTGGCGCGCGCCTGAATGCCACATCGCGCAAGGTGACCTTTGAAGACCAGGCCATTGAGCAGGTGGCGCGCATGTCGGTCGTTGAGGCCCGCGCCTGGATCGCGGGCTTGCAGCTGCACGGCCGTGATGCCGAGATCGCCCGCGACGTGGTCAGCGAAATCCAAAGCCGCCTGGAGTTTTTGTCCGACGTGGGCCTGGGCTACCTGACGCTGGACCGCGCCGCGCCCACGCTCAGCGGCGGCGAAGCCCAGCGCATTCGGTTGGCCGCGCAACTGGGCAGTAACCTGCAAGGTGTGTGCTACGTGCTGGACGAGCCCACCATCGGCCTGCACCCGCGCGACAACGGCATCTTGCTGGGCGCGCTGGCCAAGCTCAGCGCGCTGGGCAATACGCTGGTGGTGGTGGAACACGACGAAGACACCATCCGCCGCGCCGAACACCTGATCGACATCGGCCCCGGTGCCGGCAAGCGCGGCGGCCAGCTGGTGGCGCAGGGCACGGTGGCGCAGCTGTCGGCGCAAGCCGAGTCCGTCACCGGCCGCCTGCTGAAACACCCGCTGAAGCACCCGCTGCAGGCCCGTCGCACGGTCGACCCCGACGGCCCCGCTTTGCTGCTGCAAGGCGCGCACCTGCACAACCTGCGCCAGGTGGACCTGCGCGTGCCGCTGGGCCACCTGGTGGTCGTGACGGGGGTCTCGGGCTCCGGCAAAAGCACGCTGGCGCGCGACGTGTTGCTGGCCAACGTGGCGCCGCTGGTGCAACACAAGGTGACCAAGGCGGGGCGCGACGCGCTGCTGGCCGGGCGCCGGCCGTCGCTGATCGGCTGCACCGGTCTGCAAGGCTTCGAGACCATCGACCGCGTGCTCGAAGTCGATCAAACCCCGATCGGCAAGACCCCGCGCAGCTGCCCGGCCACCTACATCGGTTTCTGGGACACCATCCGCAAGCTCTTCACCGAAACGCTGGAAGCCAAGGCCCGTGGTTACGCCGCCAACCGCTTCAGTTTCAACACCGGCGACGGCCGCTGCCCCGGCTGTGAAGGCCAGGGTTTGAAGACCATCGAGATGAGCTTCCTGCCCGACGTGAAGGTGGCCTGCGACGTGTGCCACGGCGCCCGCTTCAACCCCGAAACCCTGGCCGTCACCTGGCGCGGCAAGAGCATTGGCGACGTGCTGCGCATGGAGGTCGATGAGGCGGTGGACTTCTTTGCCAGCATGCCGGCCATCGGCCACCCGCTGCAGCTGCTCAAAGACGTGGGCCTGGGCTACCTGACGCTGGGCCAGCCTTCACCCACGCTCAGTGGCGGCGAAGCGCAGCGCATCAAACTGGTGACCGAGCTGAGCAAGGTGCGCGACGACATCACGCGCCGCGGCCAGCGTGCGCCCAAGACGCTGTACGTGCTGGACGAACCCACCGTGGGCTTGCACATGGCCGACGTGGAACGCCTGATCAAGGTGCTGCACCGGCTGGTGGACGGCGGCCACAGCGTGATCGTCATCGAACACGACCTGGACGTGATTGCCGAAGCCGACTGGGTGGTCGACCTAGGCCCCGAAGGTGGTGGCGCCGGTGGCCGCGTGGTGGTGGCCGGGCCGCCTGAAGCGGTGGTGGCCTCAAAGTCGCACACCGGGGTGGCGCTGGGGCCGGTGTTGGCGCGGGTTTAGTTGCCGCAGCCCAGCGCCACGATGCGGTCGTAAGCCGCTTTGGCTTGCACCAGGCCGAAGCCGGTGTTGTTGTCGCGGCCCACAACGTCCAGGTCCAGGGCGGACTTGGTCAGCGAGCTGCGCAGTTGGGTGGCGGTGCAGCTGCGTCCGGCAGTCGGCGCAGCCGGTGTGAAGTAGCTCCACACCAGGGCTGCCACGGCCGAGACGTGCGGCGTGGCCATCGACGTGCCGTCGTAGTAGGCGTAGTTGGCCGCGCCCACCCCCAGCGTGGTGGCCTGGCCGGTGCGGGCCAGCAGCACGGTGCCGTCTTCCTGCGAGATTGACACCGAGGGGATGGTCGTGACCGTGGTTCCCAGCGTGCCGCTGAAGGCGCCCGACACATTGTTGTAGATCACCGCACCCAAGCCAGCGCTGGCTTGGCAGTTACTGACCTTGGTGGCGAAGTCCACAGTGCCGCGCGCGATCAGGCAGACCTTGCCGCTCGCGCCGGTATTGACGGCGTCACCGATGCCGAAGTTAAACAGCGGGCCGCTGCGCGAGACCTGCGGCGAGCCCTCGAACGGGAAGGCCTCGACCACCAGGCCGCCCACGTTCAGCGAAGCCAGCAGGCCCTTGCCGGTGGGCACGGTGGACAGCACACCCACGCCGGGGCCGGAGATCTCGACATCCTTGTTGAATTGCGAGAAGCTGGCCTTCAGGTTATTCACATCCACGGCGGCCACGCTCACCACGCTGGCGTAGCCAGCGGGGTACGAGGTGCGGTTGTTGCCGCCATTGCCCGCCGCAGCGATCGGCAGGATGTTGGCATCGAGCAGCTGCTGGAACTTGGTCTGCTCGGCGCGGCTGGAGAACGAGCCGCCCAGCGACATGCTGATGACGTTAGCCCCGGCGCTCTGGCAGCGCGTGGCCGCGTCGACCAGCGTCGACGAGTAGGCCCAGGCGCCGTCATCGCCGAACACGCGAACAATGTAGAGGTTGAGATTGCCGCCGGCGTTGACGCCCACCACGCCGGTGCCGGCGTTGTTGAGCGCGGCGATGGTGCCGGCCACGTGCGTGCCATGGCCGCTGCCGTCTTGATTCCACGCCAGGTTGCCGTTGTAGCCGCTCACACGCGAGCTGCCCGGCAGGTCTTCGTGGCCCAGGTAGTAGCCCGAGTCGATGATGCAGACCTTGCGGTTGGCGGTGAGCGCATCGCCCTGCGGCAGCAGGTGAGACTGCACGGCCCGGATGCCCCAAGGCTCGAGCTGTCCGCCGGCATAGGGGTCGGCGGACGGTGTCGTCAGCGCCAGCGGGTAACGCTTCACGTCTTCCTCGACGAATTCGACGTTCGGGTTGCGCGACAGGGCGGCGACCGCTGCGCTGGGCAACTCGACGGCCACCGCCGCTACCGAAGGCAGATCGAGCGCAACGCGCCCACGCGCAGCGACCAGGGCAGCGCGTGCGCCGGGTTCGGCGCCGGCCTTGAAGCCGACGATGACGCGAGAAAAGCCCGCCGCAGGCTCGCGGTCTTGGGCCAGCGCCGCGGTGGCGCCCCAAGCGGCACAGGCCGCCACCAACAAGGTTTTCCGAAAGGTCAACGCCATGGGTCAGCTCCGAATGCAGGTTTTGAACGCCAGGATTGTGGGCGTCGGGTTTGCCAGCCCGACACGGTGTTTACAGCAGTGCGCGACACGTTCATCGGGATGGGGTGCATAAGTCACGGCCGCTGGCGGGGTGGCCGACGGGTCAGCACCTCAGCCGGGTCGCGCGCTGCGCGGGCCGTGGGGTCCGCTGGGGCCGCTGAACGAGGACCGACTACGATGCCCCAACACCAGCGCGAGTGCCGTGCCTCGCCAACATCAACGTTCACTTTCGAGGGTGGCTTTCCCGATGCGGTTCTTGCTCAGCCTTTGCATCCTGCTGCTGCCAACGGCTTTCGCCCAGGCGCAAGACGAGGTGCCTTTCATCACCACCCCCGACCACGTCACGCTGGCCATGCTGCAGCTGGCCGGCGTGGGCGTCAAAGATCATGTGATCGACCTGGGCTCGGGTGACGGCCGCATCGTCATCACGGCAGCCCAGCGCTTTGGCGCCAGCGGGTTGGGCGTGGAGATCGTGCCCGAGTTGGTGCTCAAGAGCCGCGAAAACGCGCGTGCGGCGGGCGTTTCGGCACGCGTCGAGTTTCGCGAACAAGACCTGTTTGCGACCGACCTGCGCCGCGCCACCGTGGTGACGATGTACCTGCTGCCCGAGGTCAACCTGCAACTGCGTCCGCGCCTGCTGGCGCTGGCGCCGGGCACCCGCATCGTGTCCCACGATTGGGACCTGGGTGACTGGGTCAGCGACCGCACGCTGACGGTGGACGTACCCAACAAAGTGGTGGGGCTGGACAAACGCTCGCGGCTGCACTTGTGGGTGGTGCCGGCGCAGGTGCAGGGCCTGTGGTGTGCTGCGGCGGGCAGCCTGGAGATCACCCAACGTTTCCAAACTTTTTCGGCCACCTTGACCAGCCCACATTCCACAACACCGGTCATGGTGTTTGACGGGCGCATCGATGGCGTCACGCTGCGCGCCCAGGGTGAGCGTGTGGCGGTGTTGCAGGCACAGCAACCCGACGCCCTGCAGATGGAAAGCATCGCCAACGTGGCCATGGCCTTTGCGGGGCAAACCTTTCTGCGCGCCAAAGGCCAGCGCTGCGCCTGACAGCGGTGGGCCGATCAGAATCGGTTGGCACCGAACGACGGCGGTGTTCAGGCTGCGGTGCTGCGATGCATGACTTGGGTCATGCGCCAGCGGGTTTCTCCGACCACCGCATGGCAGCGCGCCGACCTATAGTTTGTTGGACAAAACGAACGGTCGTGCTTTTCTTGCCGATCAGATCCAACCTGCAGCCAACCCATGGGGTTTCCATGAAAACCAACATCCGATCCTGGGCTCTGTCGGCCCTGATGGTCGCCTTGCTGACCGCTTGCGGCGGCAACGACGACCCCGTCCCTGGCAGCGGCGAGCCCAGCGGCGCGCCCACCACCAGGGGCACCTTCACCGCCCTGGTGACCTTTGGCGACAGCCTGAGTGACCTGGGTGCCTATGCGCCGGCCACGTCGCTCACCGGCAACGGTGCCGCGCCCTACTTTGGCGGCAAGTTCACCGCCAACGCAGCCGTCGCCAAGGTCTGGGTTGAAAACCTGGCCACCACGATGGGCGTGCTGGTCACGCCCGGTGAGGTGGGTTTTGCGGGCACTTCGGTGAAGTGCCCGGCCGCTGCGGTGTCAGCTGCGCTGGCCGGCACCTGCACCGGTTATGGCCAGGGCGGCTCGCGGGTCACCGACCCCAACGGCATCGGCAAGACCACCGGTGCCTTGACCGTGCCGATGAAAACGCAGATCGCCAACCACCTGGCACGCTTCACCACGTTCAAGGCCAGTGACCTGATCATCCTTTGGGGCGGCAACAACGACGCCTTCATCCAGTTTGGCGCTTTCAGCGCGCAGGCCGCCGCCATCCAGGCCAACGCGGCTGCGGGCCGCATCACCGCCGATCAGGCCAACCAACAGCTGTTCCAGGCGCAAACCGACGCGCAGTACCAAATGAAGGCTGCTGCGCTGGAGCTTTCGGCCTATGTCAAGACCGAAATCCTGGCCAAGGGCGGCAAGTATGTGGCCGTGATGACGCTGCCCGACTCCACCCTGACCCCCTTCGGCACCACCCTGCCGCCCACCGCCAAACCGGTGCTGACGGCCATGGTTGACACCTTCAACCTGTGGCTGCGCGAAGGCCTGACCGGCGTGGCGGTGAAGATCATCGACCAAAACGCACCGGGCAAGGACGTCTACGCCAACCCGGCCAAGTACGGCCTGGTCAACAACACCGTGCCCAC
Source organism: Rubrivivax sp. (assembly GCA_043774975.1). Classification (GTDB taxonomy): domain Bacteria; phylum Pseudomonadota; class Gammaproteobacteria; order Burkholderiales; family Burkholderiaceae_C; genus Rubrivivax. The sequence continues at coordinate 26,678 of JAYVSX010000312.1, read as the reverse complement.
CTGTGACGCGGCCAAGATCCAGGCCATCACCGGCGGCGCGGTGACCGACGGTTCTTCGCTGTTTTGCAACAGCACCCCCGGTGTGCCTTACAACGGCATCCGCACCGGTGCCGACGTCAACACCTGGCAGTTTGCCGACGGTGTGCACCCCACACCCGGCGGGCACAAGATCATCAGCGACTATGTGACCTCGCAGCTCCGCGCCTTTGGCTGGATCTGAGCCACCAACGCACCTGAAAGACGTTCATGCAAAAAGTCTTCGTTTTGCTCGTGATGGCGGCTGCAGCCACCGCTGTTTGCGGTGTGGCCCAGGCCCAGAGCACCACCATCAAGGCCGGTGTCATTCGTTATGACGCCAACTCCAGAACCAACGGCGTCACCGGCATCGGCATTCCGCCCGGTGCCGACGCCGAGGTGGGTGACGCCACCACGGCGGTGTTCACCGTCGAGTTTGAAGTCAAGCCCAACGTGGGCATCGAGCTGGTGCTGGGCGTGCCGCCCAGGATCAAGGCCACCGCCACCGGCAGCGTGGCTTTTCTGGGCGAGGTGCTGACCGCCCGCAACGTGGCCCCCACGCTGCTGGTCAACTACCACTTCGGCAAGGCCGGTGACACGCTGCGGCCCTATCTGGGCGTGGGCGTCAACTACACCAGGTTCACCAACGTCACCACGCCCTATGGCTGGGACGTGAAGCTCAGCGACTCGGTGGGCATGGCGGTGCAGGCCGGCGTGGATTACCAGCTCAGCAAGAACTGGGGCCTCTTTGCCAGCGTGGCCCGGGTGGACGTGCAAAGCAAGCTCACGGCTGTGGGCGCCACGGTGCTGCAAAGCAAGATCGACTTCAGGCCGATCACCTACGCGGCGGGTTTGTTTTACCGTTTTTGATCCTGGGGTCGGCGCAGGTGCAAGTGGGAGCCTGGACGCATCGGCACGGCACGGGCACGGCCACGGGCAAGGTGTTCCAATCCTTCACCCGTTCCCTTTGGAGATCCTTCGATGACCACTTCGCTGTACGGCACTTCGGTGCCCGTTTTCAAACAAATGCTGGGCAGCCTGAGCACGCTGCTCAGCAAAGCCCAGGCCCATGCCGAGGCGCGCAACATCGAGCCCGCGGTGCTGCTGCAGGCGCGGCTGTACCCGGACATGTTCCCGCTCTTGCGCCAGGTGCTGATTGCCTGCGACTTTGCCAAAGGCGTGAGCGCCCGGCTGGCCGGCGTGGACGTGCCGGCGTATGCGGACGACGAGGTCAGCTTTGCCGACCTGCAGGCCCGCATCGACAAGACCCTGGCCTTCATCAACGGCATCGCGCCGGCCCAGTTTGAAGGCAGCGCCACGCGCGAGGTGGTCACCCAGGCCGGCACACCCAAGGAAAAGCGCTTCCTGGGCGCGTCCTACTTGGTGAACTACGGCCTGCCGCACTTCTTTTTCCACGTCACCACGGCCTACAACATCCTGCGGCATAACGGGGTAGAGGTGGGGAAGAAGGATTACGTCGGGACTTACTGACCGACCCGAGCGTCCTGACAAAGAAAAGGGTGGCGGGCGTTCAGCCGGTGGGCTCGTCTTCCCACAGCACCGCGCTGATTCGCCACCCTTTGGCCGTGCGCACAAACTGCAAACTCTTGCAGCCTTGGCCCGCGCAGGTCGTACCGTCGAGCAGCCCCCCTTTGGCGTAGCGCAGCCAGCGCTGTGCCATGTGGCCAAAGACTTGCGTGTGGCCTTGCAATTCCCATTCAGCAAACTCCTGCAGACGGCCTTCGCTGAGCAGCGCCGCGCGGGGTTGCATAGAAAGGTCATCAAGTCCATCACCTGCCGCTGACCAGCTTGATTTGCAGCCACGCTTGGGCCTGCTCCAGGGTGTGCAACTGGCGGTCGCCAATGTGCTGCAGCCACGAAGGCTGGTTCAGCAACTGCAGGACAAAGGCCGCGTCGGCTGTGCGAAAACCCGTGAGACGGCGGGTGCGGCCACTGCGGGCCGGGCTGATGATCAGCCGTCGGCCAAGCGCCCCAGACTGACCAACTGCGATGGGTCGATCGCCGATTCACCACCCGGGTGCTGCATCAGGCGCAGCGCGCGCGTTTGAAGGTTGACGGCGTCGTCGCGGTCGCCAAAGCGGTCCAGCACGTCCGACAAGTGCAGCAGCACTTTCACTTCCCAGCGCGGGTCGGCAACGGAACCGGCCAGGCGGCTGGCCTCATAGATGTGGTCGCGTGCGATATCTCGCGTGGCGCGGCCGTGGCCGGTGCGCTGCGCCTCCAACTGTGCCGCGTGTTGGGCCAGCGTGGTGACGCGTTCGCACAGCAGTTCGACACGTTGGTCCACGCCCTGGGCGTAAGCCATGCCCTGTTCCAGCAGGGTCAGTGCAAAGTCAAGCGAGCCCCCTGCGCTGTAGCAGCGGGCCAAGCCCAGGTGAGCTTCGGCCACCGCCCAGCCGTGGCCGCTTTGCTGGGCTGTTTCCAGCGCCGCAATGGCTTCACGAAGCCCGTTCTGGGCATCGGTCTGGGCGTACAGCGCATCGGACTTCATGGTTTTCTTTCTGCGGCCGGGGTGAGGTCATCCTAGGGCTTGCTGCTCGGTCTGGCTTCCCGCGATCGCGGGGGGCAGGGCCGTCTGGGGTGTGCGGATTTCCTGCGAATGGCGTGCGAGTGTTCTGCGAGTGTTCTGAGAGTTTCCTGCGAGTTTTCTGCAGTAGGCGCGGGCTGTGGACGCGGCCACAATAGGCTGGTTCGACATACCTTCTGGAGCAGCCTTCATGCGTCAATTTGGTCTTGCCCTCGCACTCACCGCCACTGTGGTGGCTACGCCTGCTTCAGCACAAGTGGTGCTCACGGCGTCTTCCTGGCTGCCGCCCACCCATGCGCTGACCGAGACCCAGAAGGAGTGGTGCTCATTGCTGGAGCAAAAAACCGGCGGCAAGGTCAAATGCAACCTGCTGCCGCGCGGTGTGGCGGCGCCGCCGGCCACTTTTGATGCCGTGCGCAACGGTCTGGCCGACATCTCGTTCACGGTGCATGGCTACACACCCGGCCGCTTTGTCACCACGCAGATTGCCGAGTTCCCCTTCCTGGGCAGCAACTCCGAGCCGGTATCGGTGGCCTTCCAGCGCCTGTATGCCAAGACGCCGGCCATGGCCGATGAACACAAGGGCGTGAAGGTCATCACCGTGTTCACCCACGGGCCCGGTATCGTCTTCAACACCAAGCGGCCTATCACCAAGGCCGACGACCTGCTGGGTCTGAAGTGGCGTGTGGGCGGCGGCATGGTCAGTGAAATCAGCAAGGCCATGGGCATGAACGTCACGCTCAAGCCCGCACCCGAAAGTTATGAATTGCTGAGCACAGGCGTGATGGACGGCACGCTGTTCCCGGCCGAAAGCATCGAAAGCTTCAAGATCGACAAGATCGTCAAGTACGGCACCACCTTCCCTGGCGGTCTGTACAACACCAGCTTCGTCTTCATGATCAACCAAGCCAAGTACGACAGTCTGGCGCCCGACGTGAAGAAAGCGCTGGACGAGATCTCGGGCGAGTTTGCGGCCCGCATGTTTGGCAAGGCCTGGGACAAGGTCGACCGCCGCGGATTGGCCTTCATGCAGGCCAACGGCGTGCAACTGATCAAGGCCGACGCCGCCTTTGTCAAGGCCGTGACCGACAAGACCGACCCACTGGTTGACGCCTGGGCCAAAGCCGCCGAAGCCAAAGGCTTGAAAGAGCCGCGCAAGGCACTGGCCGCTTTCCGCGCCGACATCGCCAAGCTGCAGTAAGCCAAGCCCTTGAAGAAGCTGCTGGTCTCGCTGTGCGGCCTGCTGGCCGCGCTGGCGTTGTTCGGCATCATGGGCCTGACGTTTGTCGACGTGATGAGCCGCAAGTTTTTCAGCGGCTCGCTGCCCGGCGCGCTGGAGCTGACGGAGTTGCTGATGGTGGTGGTGATCTTCACCAGCCTGCCGCTGGTGGCCCTGGCTGGCGAGCACGTGGTGTTTGACTCGGCCGACCGCTGGCTGCCGCCCTGGCTGCAACGCAGCCAGCAGGCGGTGATGGAACTGCTCAGCGCGGTGGCCCTGGCCGGTCTTTCATGGTTGATGTGGGTGAAGGCCGGCAACCTGACCGAGTACGGCGACACCACCGCACAGCTCAAGCTGCCCTTGGGGGTGTTTGTCTATGTGATGAGTGCACTGCTGGCGCTGGCGGCGGTGGCTCACCTGATGGTGTTGTGGCGGCCGGTGGCGGTGCACCACGTGGGCGTTCCTGAAGACGGTCCCGCGCCATGACCGAAGCCTTGCTGGGCTTTGCTGCAGTGTTCATGCTGGCGCTGCTGCGCATGCCACTGGCTTTTGCGATGGGGACTGTGGGCCTCCTTGGGCTGGGTGTCTTGCGCGGTTGGGCGCCAACGATGGCCAATGCCGCACAGGTGGTTTTTGACACCGGGTTTGCCTACACGCTGTCGGTGGTGCCCTTGTTCATCTTGATGGGCAACCTGGTGGCGCGTGCGGGCTTGGCGCATGAGCTCTTTCGGGCCGCTCACGCCTTCATCGGCCACCTGCGGGGTGGCTTGGCCCATGCCACGGTGATGGCTTGCGCCGGCTTTGGCGCCATCTGCGGCAGCAGCATCGCCACGGCGGCCACCATGACCAAGGTGGCCTATCCGCCGATGAAGAAGTTGGGCTATGCCGACTACCTCAGCACCGGCGTGATCGCCGCCGGCGGCACGCTGGGCATCATGATTCCGCCCAGCACCATCTTGGTCATCTACGGCATCGTCACCGAGACCAACATCGGCAAGCTGTTTGCGGCCGGCGTGATCCCGGGGCTGGTTTGCGCGGGCCTGTTGATGATGGGTGTGGCCTGGATTGTTTTCCGTGACCCCTCGGCTGGACCGGCCGGCGAACGAGCCACCGCCAAGGAGCGTTGGGCTGCGCTGAAGGGCATCTGGGGCGTCGTGCTCTTGGTGATCGTGGTGCTGGGCGGCATCTACGGTGGTGTGTTCACCGCCACCGAAGGCGCTGGCATTGGCGCCTTTGGCGCATTCCTGTTTGCCTGGTTCCGCCACACGCTGACCCTGACCTTGCTGCGCGACGTGCTGGTGGAAAGCGCGCGCACCACGGCCATGTTGTTCACCATCCTGATTGCGGCGCAGATCTTCAGCAGCTTCGTCAACTACACCACCATGCCGGGTGACATGAAGGACTGGATCCTGCACCAGGGCTTTTCGCCGCTGATGGTGGTGGCCGCCATGATGGTGATCTACGTCGTCCTGGGCACCATCATGGAAGAACTGAGCATGGTGTTGCTGACCATTCCGGTGTTTTTCCCCATCGTCATGGGGCTGGGTTTTGACCCGGTGTGGTTTGGTGTGCTCATCGTGCTGGTGGTGCAGGTGGGCCTGATTTCACCGCCCGTGGGCATGAACATGTTTGTCATGAACGCGCTGCTGAAAGACGTGTCCCTGATGGCCATCTTTCGCGGCTGCGCGATCTTTTGTGTGCCGCTGTTTGTGGGCCTGGCGCTGGTGCTGACGTTTCCACAACTGGCGCTTTGGCTGCCCAGCTTCATGAAGTAGCGCGAGCGCGTTGTCTTTGCCAATGCCAATGCCAGCGCCACAGGCGCCAGCCCAGCAGCAGCGCCATCACCGCTGCGTAGACCGACCATTCGCCAAAGTCGTTTTTGGCCGAACGCATCCAGAAGAAGTGCAGCAAGGCCAGCAGCGCGGTGGCGTAAACCAGCCGGTGCAGGGCCTGCCAGCGTGCCGCCCCCAGGGTTTTGATGGCGCGGTTGAACGACGTGGCCGCCAGCGGCAGCATCAGCAGCAGCGCGGCGCTGCCGACCAGGATGAAAGGCCGCTTGGGGATGTCCTGCAGGATCGCTTCGACATCAAAACCCATGTCCAGCCAGGCAAAGCACAGGAAGTGCAGCACGCCGTAGAAAAAAGTGAACAGGCCCAGCATGCGGCGCAGTCGGGCCAAGGCCTGCCAGCCGGTGATCTGCCGCAGCGGGGTTACCGCCAGGGTCACGCACAGCAGGCGCAGCGTCCAGTCACCGGTGCTGCGGATCAGGGCTTCCGCGGGGTTGGCGCCCAAGGTGTTGGCCACCGCGCCATAAAACAACCACAGCAGCGGCAGCAGGCACACGGCAAAAAGCAGGGGCTTGGCCGCTGGCTGCAGCAGCAGGCGGTTCACGGCAGTCGGTTCACAACAGCACGGGGCTCAGTAGAACTTCTTCAGGTCCATGCCGGCGTAGAGCTGGCCCACCTGTGGCTCGTAGCCGTTGAACATCAGCGTGGGGCGCTTCTTGGCCAGCAGGCCGTCGTCCCCGATGCGTCGCTCGGTGGCCTGGCTCCAGCGCGGGTGGTCGACCTTGGGGTTGACGTTGGAATAAAAACCGTATTCGTCGCGTGCGGCCTCTTCCCAACTGGTCTTGGGTTGCTGCGCCACCAGGCGAATCTTGACGATCGACTTGGCCGACTTGAAGCCGTACTTCCACGGCGTGACCAGTCGCACCGGAGCACCGTTCTGGTTGGGCATGACCTCGCCATACATGCCATAGGCCAGCATGGTCAGCGGGTGCAGGGCTTCGTCCAGGCGCAAGCCTTCGGTGTAGGGCCAATTCAGCACGCCCGAGCTCAGGCCGGGCATCTGCGCTTTGTCGGCCAGGGTCATGAGTTGCACAAACTTGGCGTTGCCGGTGGGTTCCACGCGTTTGATCAATTCGGCCAGCGAGTAGCCCACCCAAGGGATGACCATCGACCAACCTTCGACACAGCGCAGCCGGTAAATGCGCTCTTCCATCGGCGCCAGTTTCAGCAGCGCATCCAGGTCGTAGGTGCCGGGCTTTTTGCATTCACCTTCCACCACCAACGCCCAGGGGCGAGGCTTCAAAGAGCCGGCGTAACGGGCGGGGTCGGACTTGTCGGTGCCAAATTCGTAGAAATTGTTGTAGCTGCTGGCGTCGCCGTAGGGCGTGATCTTGTCCATCGTCAACGCGCCCGGCACGGTGCTGCGCGTTCCGGCCAGCGCTGCCAGCTTGCCTGGGCGCACGGTTTGCGCCTGGCTGGGCCAGGCCAGGGCCGCCGCGCCAACCGCCATGCCCTGCATCAGCTGGCGCCGGCTCAGGTACACGCCTTGCGGCGTGATCTCAGAGGCCACGGGGTGCTGGAATCCTCGGTCCTTCAGATGGTGCATGGGACGCTCGGGTTTGGGGTTTCGGAGTCGCAGATGATGGCTTGGCGCACCAAGCGGTCGTACAGTTCAATGCATTCTTACAGCCCCGGGCTGCCCATGTAAAAGGCCGGTGCAAGACCGGCCTTTCGATGTATCTGCCAAGCGGTGGCTCTTGGGCCTAGGAGCCGGCTTGAAGCGGTTGATCAGGGCATTCAGCGCAAGCCGGCCATGTAGTCGGCCACCGCCTTGATCTCGCGGTCATTCATCTTGTTGGCAATGGCGCTCATTTGCGCATTGTTGCCACGCAAACCCGAACGGAAGGCCAGCAGCTGCGCTTCAGAGTAGTCGCCATGCTGGCCGCCCAGGCGTGGGTACTGCGACGGGATGCCGGCGCCATTCGGGCTGTGGCAACCCGCGCAAGCCGGCACGGTCTTGGACGTAATGCCACCGCGGTAGATCTGCTCGCCCAGGGCGACGCTGTCCTTGACCTTGGCAAAACCAGGCTTGGCAGCCTTGCTGGCGTAGAAGGCCGCCAGATGTTTCATGTCATCTTCGCTCAGGTTGGCCACCATGCCCTGCATGACCGGGTTCTTGCGCTTGCTGCTCTTGAACTCGACCAGCTGCTTGACCAGGTACTCGGGGTGCTGACCTTGCAGGATGGGGTTGGCGGGTGACCCCCGCGTGCCGTCGGCGGAGTGACAGGCCAGGCAGGTGGCCGCCAATTGCTGGCCCTTGGCCGGGTCGGCCTTGAAGGCGGGCTTGGTTTCTGCGGCTTGGCTGGCGCCGCCAAACAGGGTGACCAGGGCCAAGAGGATCAGGGCGGCGTGCGACTTCATGCGGCGTGCTTTCAGGCGGGAACGGGCTTTTGGAAGGGGTTGGCAAGACGTAAACCATAGAATTTTACAATGCACCATGACAGCACCCATTCGCCCTACCCCCGGCGCCCCAGCGACGGCACCTTTGGCGGCCCCTTCGGCCGCCCCCATGGCCCCTGTTTCCGGGCTTGATAGACCCTCAGCCGAGGCGGCTGAAAAGGCGGCCCTGGCCTGGACCCACAGCGCGCGCTTTCTCACCACGGCCAGCAAGCTGGACCAACTGCCGGCCGGGGAATTGCCGGAGATCGCCTTTGTCGGACGCAGCAATGCCGGCAAATCCACCGCCATCAACCGCCTGGCGCAGCAAAAGCGGCTTGCATTTGCGTCGCGCACGCCCGGGCGCACCCAGCACATCAACCTGTTTGAAGTGGGGCCCAAAGACGCGCCCGACGCTTTGTTCACTGACTTGCCAGGCTATGGGTACGCGGCGGTGGAGCGCTCGGCCAAGTTGCGTTGGCAAGAAGTGATGTCGGACTACCTGCAACTGCGCCGCAACCTGCATGGTGTGGTGCTGATGATCGACAGCCGCTTGGGCTTCACCGACCTGGACCGGCGTTTGCTGGCGTTGCTGGAGCCACGCCTGGCCAACGGCTCGGTGCGTTTGCTGGCCCTGCTGACCAAGTGCGACAAGCTCAACCGCAACGACACCCAAATGGCGGTGCGCGCTGCGCAAGAGGTGCTGGGTGAGGTCAGCACCGAAAACGCCGACATTGGCGTGACGCCCTTTTCGGCCCTGTCGCGACTGGGCCTGGGCGACGCTGCGGTGACGCTGCACCAGTGGACGCGCAAGCCCGCATGATCCGGCACTTTGACTTGGCCCTGCCCGACGGCATCACGCTGGCCTGTCGTGCTGCTGGGCAAGGGCCCGTGCGGGTGATGCTGCTGCATGGCTTCCCCGAGGCTGCGTTTGTCTGGGACGAGGTGATGCAGGCCGTGGCACCGCAGGCGGCCTGTGTGGCACCCAACCTGCGTGGCTACATCGGCTCGTCCGCGCCGACCGATCAGAGGGCCTACCGGGCCAAGCACCTGGTGGCCGATGTGGTGGCCGCCATCGAAGCGCTGGGCGCCCCGCTGGACCTCTTGGTGGCCCACGATTGGGGCGGTGCGCTGGCTTGGAACCTGGCGGCGCAGCGCCCCGACCTGCTGCGCCGTTTGTTGATGATCAATTCACCGCACCCGGCCACGTTTTTGCGCGAGTTGAAGGGCAACACCGAACAGCAGGCGGCCAGCGCCTACATGACTTTTTTGTGCCGGCCCGACGCCGAGCAGCTGTTGGCCGAAGATGACTTCCGACGCCTGTGGCCGTTTTTGGGCGAACCCGCATGGCTGACCGCTGCGGTGCGGGACCAATATCGCCAAGCTTGGTCCAATCAAGGCCGCCTGTTGACGGGACCGCTCAACTACTACCGCGCTTCACCGTTGCGCCCGCCGACGGGGCCGGACGACGCCGTGCATCGGGTGGAATTGCCCGACGAGGCGGTGACCATTCGTGTGCCCACCACGCTGCTTTGGGGTGAGCGCGACAAGGCCTTGCTGCCGGCGCTGCTGAACGGACTGGAACGCTGGGTGCCTGAGCTGCAGATCCACCGCGTGCCGCATGCCAGCCACTGGATCGTCCACGAACAACCGGCCCTGGTGGCCGAGTTGATGCGTTCGTTGTTGCGCTGACGCAGCGAAGGTCAAAGACGGTGCTCGCTGCTCGCTGCACGGTGCGCGTGTGAGCAGCCGGGGCGCTTCAGGCGCCGATCGGCTCAAGTGGTGCCGCTGGCCGCCAGCTGTTCTTGAACCTTGGCTGCTGCACTGCCCACGATGGAGCGCTGTTTGAGCGTCTTGGCCAAGCCGTGCTCGTGCAGCAGGGTCAGGGCACTCGAGCGCACCGCCCAGGTTTCATCCGACGCGCCGTCGCCAAACAGGAAAAACTCGCGCCGACCACCCAGCCAAAGCAGTTGCGCTTGCAGCCAGCGGCCTTGGAAAAACATGCGCGTCCAGGTGCCAACGACAAGGCTTCGCAGCCAGTCACCGGCAGCTTCTCCGGGCGCGGGCGCAGGCGGCACGGTGTCCATGAATTCGGCTGGCACCGTGTCGAGCTGGTGAAAGTCAAGCGGGCCGCTCAGGGTCGACAGCGGTCCCTGACGGGCGTCCAGTTTGTCTTCCAGTTTTTGCAGGGAGCCAATCTGGGTTGTCACGCTGGCCAAGCGGCGGCCCAAACGTTTTTCCAGAAAACCGTCCAGGCGTTCCAGGGCCCAGCGATACAAGCCCGTGTTTTGCTGGGGCTCGCTGGCCAGTTGATCCACCGTGGCCTGTAGCAGTTTGAGCATCAAGATGCGGTCGGGGTCGGCCACGTCGGGGGACATTTGCGCTGCAAAGGCCAACTGGTTGATGAAGCGCCACAGCGGGTGCTTGTTTTGATCAAGCAGGGCGCGGTCGCGCAAGGCCAGCCGCATGGCGGGGCCTTGAAGCCTGGCGATCAGGGTGCAGATGTCGGGCGGCAGGCGGCTGTCGGTGAGCATGGCCTCAAACAGGCGGCTGACCAATTCGATGGCCTGGCGATCTTCGCGCTGTGTGATGCCGCGCGCCACGTCGCTCCAGTGTTCAACGCCACTAATACGGCGGGGGCTGCTCGGCGAAGTCAGACCTTGCGGGCCGTCGACAGGCGCCTGCATGGTCTCGCGCATGCGGTACAGGTCGGGGCTGAAGGTGGTATGCATCGGGCGCCCGCTCCGGCGTAAGCCCGATGGCAGGATCAGCGTGCGGTAGGTGGCCGGCTCAACCCCCATGCTTTCAAGGCGCGACGTGGTGGCGGCGTAACTGGTGCGCAGCAGCTGCGCCAGCGGTGCTGCGGCGTGGCGCATGAAGGCCACCTGATGGCCCCGCGACAACGGCATGGCCTGGGCCGAGTTCCACACCGCGCGCGCCCAGGTCTCGGGGCGGAAGGGGTTTTGGTCGCGCGCCATTTCCAGGTCGCCGACCATGGCCGAGATGAAAGTCAGCAGTTCGCGCAACTCATACTCGGCCACGCTCTTGATGGCTTCGATGGTGTGGGACAGCTCCACGTCCACGGCCACGGCGTCTTCTTCAACCAGTGACAGCGACTGCTTTTTACCGATGCCGGCTTGGGCTTTGGGCAACGGCTTGCGGACCTCGGCGTTGACCTGCTCGCGCAGCGAATGCATGAAGTATTCGCCCATGCGCAGCCGCTGGACCTGCAGCGACTGGTAGAGGTCTGCCACTGCCGTCTTCTGCGTGGCAGCCATGTTGGCCATGCCCCGCTTGACGGAGTCGCCCGCGGCGTCGAGCAGCTGATCGAACACCAGCGGCGCCCGCAGCATCTCGTCGTCGACAAACTGCAGGAACAAGGGAGAAACCGGAACAGCGGTCATATACACAAAATTATCTGCTGCCTTGGGGGGTATCCGATCAAAGAAAAAGGCCTGCGTTTTGCAACGCTGGCCTCTTTCGCAGAGCTTGGATGGTGCAAGGGTCGACTGCAGGGCAGCCGACCCAGAGCACGATGGACTTACATGTCCATGCCGCCCATGCCGCCCATGCCACCCATGCCGCCGCCGCCCATGCCACCGGCGCCGGACTCGTCCTTCGGAGCCTCGGCCACCATGCACTCGGTGGTCAACATCAGGCCGGCCACAGAGGCTGCGTTTTGCAGCGCAGTGCGGGTCACCTTGGTCGGGTCCAGAATGCCCATTTCGATCATGTCGCCATAGGTACCGGTCTGGGCGTTGTAGCCGTAGTTGCCCTTGCCAGCCAACACCGCGTTGATGACCACGCTGGCTTCTTCGCCGGCGTTGAACACGATTTCGCGCAGCGGCTGCTCAACCGCGCGCAGCACGATCTTGATGCCAGCTTCCTGGTCGTGATTGTCACCCTTGATGGTGCCAGCCGCCTGGCGGGCACGCAGCAGCGCCACGCCACCACCGGCCACGATGCCTTCTTCCACCGCTGCACGCGTGGCGTGCAGGGCGTCTTCGACGCGGGCCTTCTTTTCCTTCATTTCGACTTCGGTGGCAGCGCCGACCTTGATCACCGCAACACCGCCGGCCAGCTTGGCCACGCGCTCTTGCAGCTTTTCACGGTCGTAGTCGCTGGTGGCCTCTTCGATCTGCACGCGGATTTGCTTGACGCGGGCTTCGATGTCGGCACCGGCGCCGCTGCCGTCGATCAGCGTGGTGTTTTCCTTGCCGCACTCGACGCGCTTGGCCTGGCCCAGGTCGGCCAGCGTGACCTTCTCCAGCGTCAGACCAATTTCTTCGGCAATGACCTTGCCGCCGGTCAGGATGGCGATGTCTTCCAGCATGGCCTTGCGGCGATCGCCAAAGCCCGGTGCCTTGACGGCCACAACCTTCAGGATGCCGCGAATGGTGTTGACCACCAAGGTGGCCAGCGCTTCGCCTTCAACTTCTTCGGCAATGATCAGCAGCGGGCGCCCACTCTTGGCCACTTGCTCCAGGCAAGGCAGCAGGTCGCGGATGTTGCTGATCTTCTTGTCGTACAGCAGCACGAAGGGGTTGTCGAGAATGGCGCTTTGCTTCTCGGGGCTGTTGATGAAGTAGGGCGACAGGTAGCCGCGGTCAAATTGCATGCCTTCAACGATGTCGAGCTCGTTGTCCAGGCTCTTGCCGTCTTCAACGGTGATGACACCTTCCTTGCCAACCTTGTCCATGGCCTTGGCGATGATCTCGCCGATGGATTCGTCTGCGTTGGCGGAAATAGCGCCGACCTGGCTGATTTCCTTGCTGGTGGTGGTGGCCTTGCTGGCCTTCTTCAGCTCGGCCGTCAGGGCCGTCACGGCCTTGTCGATGCCGCGCTTCAGGTCCATCGGGTTCATGCCGGCGGCCACGTACTTCATGCCTTCGCGGATGATCGACTGGGCCAGCACCGTGGCGGTGGTGGTGCCGTCACCGGCGTTATCGCTGGTCTTGGAAGCCACTTCCTTGAGCATCTGCGCGCCCATGTTCTGGAGCTTGTCTTTCAGTTCGATTTCCTTGGCCACCGAGACACCGTCCTTGGTGACGGTGGGGGCGCCAAAGCTGCGCTCGAGCACCACGTTGCGACCCTTGGGGCCCAGCGTGACCTTGACCGCGTTGGCCAGGATGTTTACGCCTTCAACCATGCGTTGACGGGCTTCTGCGCCAAAGATGACGTCTTTTGCTGCCATGTGTGTTTCTCCGAATTCAGTGTTTAAAGGGTGGGCGTCGAATTACTTCTCGACAACTGCAAAGAGGTCTTCCTCTTTCATCACCAGCAGTTCTTCGCCATCGACCTTGACGGTCTGGCCGCTGTACTTGCCAAACAGCACGCGGTCACCGACCTTGGTGTTGAGGACGACGAAGTCACCCTTGTCGTTGCGCTTGCCCGGGCCTACGGCCAGGACTTCGCCCTGATCGGGCTTTTCGGCGACGTTGTCGGGGATGACGATGCCAGAGGCGGTCTTGGTTTCGTTCTCAAGGCGCTTGACGATCACGCGGTCGTGCAAGGGACGAAGCTTCATGTGGATCTCCTACTGTGTGGCGTAAAGGCGGGGTCGCCAACGAAGTTAGCCCCCGCTGACATAAAGTGGTCGGCAACCGTGGGTGGCCTGTCGCCAACCCGTTCTGCCAACCGTTAGCACTCATCATCAACGAGTGCTAGCAATTTGATTATAGGGACGGTTGGTGACAGTTCAAGTGTTGCTGTGCCACAGCGGCCGAATCGTTCGCTACCCGCGCGAGCTGGCTTGAGGTCAGCTGGAAGCCGGCGCCCGGGCACCTGTTCAGGGGGGAGGCGGCCGAAATCTTCAGGCCTGGCGGGATTACCCGGTGCCGGCCGCACAAGGAAGGTGCTTATATCTGCAGTTCTTCCTGTTAGCTACAGGAAAGGTGGCCGTCAGCCTGAACCGTGAACCGTGAACCGGACTGGCTGGTCGAAGTACCCACGTCAGGTCGCCCCCACCACCTGTGACCAGGCCCCAACTGAGGAATCCACATGCGAAAAGGGAAAAAAATGCTGATCAATAAGCTGGCCATCACGGCCGCCATCCTGACCCTGCCCGGCACTGCGGCCCTGGCGGCCACAGCAGCTGCCAACAAGGCCCATGGCGGCGCGGCGGCCTACATCGTGCAAATGGCCGATGCGCCGGTCACGGCCTACAGCGGTGGCATCAGCGGCCTGTCGGCCACCAAGCCGGCCAAGGGCGGGAAAATCAATCCCAATGCGCCAGAAGTGGTTCGCTACAAGGCCCACCTGGCGGCCAAGCAGGACGCAGCGCTGGCCGCCGTCGGGGGCGGTAAAAAGCTCTACAACTACGGCTATGTGTTCAACGGCTTTGCTGCCGAGTTGACATCGGCACAGGCCCAAAAACTGGCTCAGCTGCCGGGCGTGCTGGCCGTCAGCCAGGACGAAATTCGCAAGATGGATACGGCCACCACGCCGTCGTTCCTGGGCCTGAGCGGACCGGCCGGGTTCTGGGCCACCAAAGCCAAGGGTGAAAACGTCGTCATCGGCATCGTCGACACCGGCATCTGGCCCGAGCACCCCAGCTTCTCTGACCGCACCGATGTCAACGGCAACGGCACCAAGGACGGCAAACTGGGTTACCAGCAGATTCCGGGCTGGCACGGCAAGTGCACCCCGGGTGAGGCCTTTGCCGCGAGCCACTGCAACCAGAAGCTGATCGGCGCGCAGTTTTTTAACGCCGGGTTTGGTGGCAATGCGGGTATCAAGGCCAGCTTCCCCTACGAATTCAATTCGGCCCGTGATGCCGACGGTCACGGCTCCCACACCGCCTCCACTTCAGGCGGCAATGCAAACGTACCGGTCAGCGGCCCGGCGGCGGTCTTTGGCAGCATCAGCGGCATCGCACCGCGCGCCCGTGTCTCGGCCTACAAGGTCTGTTGGGGCAACAACGGCGAAGGCGGGTGTGCCGGCGTCGACAGCGTGGCGGCCATCGACCAAGCGGTGGCCGATGGCGTGGACGTCATCAACTTTTCCATCAGCGGCACCAGCACCAATTTCCGCGATCCTGTCGAGATAGCCTTTTTGTTTGCTGCTGACGCCGGTGTGTTTGTCGCCGCGTCGGCCGGTAACTCAGGGCCCACCACCGGCACGGTGGCCCACCCCAGCCCGTGGATCACCACGGTGGCGGCGGGCACGCACAACCGCAGCGGTTCAGGCTCGGTGACTTTGGGCAATGGAGCCACCTACAGTGGTGCTTCGCTGGCGATGGCACTGTCGTCCAAGCCACTGATCGCGGCCTCGGCGGCGGGCTTGGCGGGTGCCAATCCAACCTCCGTGGCGCTCTGTTTTGGTGCAGCCGATGGCGCCGTCGTACTTGACCCCGCCAAGGTGGCCGGCAAGATCGTGGTCTGCGATCGCGGCTTGACGGCGCGTGTCAACAAAAGCTTGGCTGTGCAGCAAGCCGGCGGTCTGGGCATGGTCTTGGCCAACACGTCGCCCAGCTCTTTGAATGCCGACTTCCACACGCTGCCAACGGTGCATGTGCAAAGCACGGATCGCGCGGCGATCTACGCCTACGCAGCCGGCGCCGGCAGCACGGCGACCATCAACGCGGCCAGCATCGTCTTGACGGCCGCGGCGCCGTTCACGGCATCGTTTTCGTCGCGTGGCCCCTTGCGCGGCGGTGCTGGCGATCTGCTCAAGCCCGACCTGATTGCCCCGGGCCAGGACATCCTGGCTGCGGTGTCGCCGGTTGGCTATGGCGGCCGCACCTTTGACTTGCTGAGTGGCACCTCGATGTCCAGCCCCCACGTGGCGGGCTTGGCGGCGCTGCTCAAAGAGCTCAAGCCCGGCTGGTCTCCGATGGCCATCAAGTCCGCGTTGATGACCACCGGCACCGACGTGCTTGACGGTGGCACACCCCCAGCATCCGAGAACAACCCGGTGTTGATCTTCCGCCAGGGTGCGGGCCATGTTCAGCCGATGATGTCGGCCAACCCGGGGCTGGTCTACGACTCGTCCTTCGGTGACTGGCTCAGCTTCATTTGCGCCGTGCAACCGGGCGGCGGCTGCACGGGCGTTGCGCCGACCGACCCCAGCAACCTGAACGTGGCGTCGATTGCCATTGGCGACATGGCTGGTGTACAGACGGTGACGCGCAAGGTCACCAACGTCAGCGGCAACCCCGGGACCTTCACGGCGTCGCTCAGCGGCATGGGTGGCTTCAATGCCGTCGTCAGCCCTTCGTCGCTGACCTTGGCGGCAGGGCAGAGCGGCACCTTCACGGTGTCGTTCACCCGCACCACGGCCACGCTGAATTCGTACACCGGTGGGCAGCTGCGCTGGACCAACGGGCTGCAGACGGCTCGCATTCCGGTGGTGGTGCGTCCGGTGGCCCTGGCTGCGCCGGCGCAGGTGGGTTCCGGGTCCTACAACGTGACCTTTGGCTACGCCGGTGCCTTCACCGCCAGCGCACGCGGATTGGTCGCGGCCGGCGTGACGGCGGGTACCGTGTCCCAGGACCCCGACCAGACCTTTACCCCAGCGGACCCTGCGGGCACGGTGGCCATCCAGGTGGTGGTGCCAGCCGGCACCACCTATGCCCGCTTTGCCTTGTTTGATGCCGACGTGAGCGCTGGTGCCGACATCGATTTGTATGTCTACAACTCCGCGGGCAATTTGGTGGCATCCAGCGGCGGTGGTTCCTCAGCCGAAGAAGGCAACCTGGTCAATCCGGCAGCCGGCACCTACACGGTGTTTGTGCATGGCTGGGGCCTGCCCACCGGGTCGTCGTCGTTCAAGCTGCACACTTGGCTGCTGGGCTCGGTTGCGGCAGGCAACATGACCGTCACCGCGCCAGCCGCCGCCGTGATTGGCGCGACCGGCACCATCAACGTGTCGACCAGTGGTTTGGCTGCAGGCACCAAGTACCTGGGGTCCGTGGTCTACGGCGGTGCCCTTGGCCTGCCCAGCCCGACCATCGTGCGCGTCGACACCCCTTGATGCGCTGAGCAAGACGGACGGTGGCCTGCAAGGGCTGCCACCCGTTGCCGGCTTTGTTTCGCGCCCCGCCGGGCAACTTGGCGGGGCGCGGCTTTTTCAGCAGCCAGCAGGGGACTGGGACTGGGACTGGGAAAGTGGGCGTGACGCGACGCGACGTGATGTGAAGTGGCGGGTGCGGCCGGGCCTGCACCTCGGCGGCAGGCGCGGCGCGGTCAGCTCAGCCCCCCGTCGACCGCATGGCCATGTGCACGCCAGCGCAACATGCCGCCAGCCAGATTGGCGACTTGGGTAAAGCCGGCCCTGGCCAACAGCACACAGGCCTGTGCCGAGCGCGTACCCGAGCGGCAAACGGCCACCACCGGGCGCTGGCGGTCCAGCTCATGGAGTCGGCTGCCCAGCTCGGTCAAGGGCAAGAGCTGGGCGCCGCGGATGTGGCCCAAAGTGTCGTTGAACTCGCTGGCTTCGCGCACGTCCAGCACCTGCAGCTGCGCGGTGGTCTCGCTCAAGGTTTCGGGCGTCATCTCCCAGATGCCACCAAAGGTGAATGTCAGCGTTGCCCAGGTGGGTTGCAAGGCAGCGCCATCGGTTTGGGCGGGTTCGCCGCAACGCAGATTGGCCGGCACGGCCACATCCATCTGCTTGGGGTGTGGCAAGCCCAGATGGGACATGTAGCCGATGAAGTCCGTCTCGTTGGCGTCGCCGCCCAGGCGCGGGTTGTAGCGACGTTCTTCGGTCACGCTGCTGGCGGCCAGGCCGCGGTAGTCGTGCCCTGGAAAGACGAGGCAGTCTCCGGGCAATGTGAAGAGCTGTTCTTGCACCGAACGGAACAGCAGCACAGCGCTGCCACCTTGAAAGTCGGTGCGACCGCAGCCGCGGATCAGCAGCGTGTCGCCCGTGAAGACCCTGCTGGCGTCGTCCAGCACGTAGCTCATGCAGCCCGCGGTGTGGCCTGGCGTGGCGCGGGCCTGCAGGTGCCGACTGCCAAAGGCCACCACATCGCCCGGGGCCAGCAGACGATCGGCTCCAGCAGCGCCCGCCGCGCGTGACAGCACCACCTGGCTGCCGCTGCGATGCCGGTGCAGCCAGGCGCCGGTGACGTGGTCGGCGTGCACGTGGGTCTCCAAGGTGGCGCGCAGCGTCAAGCCCAGTTCACGCAACAGCGCCTGGTCGCGGCTGGCCTGCTCAAAGACCGGGTCGATGAGCAGGGCTTGACCGTCGCTGGCCAAGAGGTAGGTGTAAGTCGAAGAGGCAGGGTCAAAGAGTTGGCGAAAAGTGATCACAGGGGCTCTCCCAATCGCGGCCTTCAAATCATCAGCTTGTCGTGGGCGATGAAGCCGACCAGCATGGCCCCGCCAAAAATCCAGGCCTCTTGCATGCCAGAGCCCATCGCCACGATGGCCGGGCCCGGACAAAACCCGGCCAGGCCCCAGCCCACGCCAAACAGTGCGCCGCCCACCAGCAAGCGGGCATCGACCGCGCGGGCCGCGGGCCATTCGATGGGTTCGCCCAACCAAGTCACTTGGCGACGGCGGGCCCACGCGTAGGCCAACGAAGTGACAGCGATGGCGCCACCCATCACCAGCGCCAGGCTGGGGTCCCAGCTGCCGGTGATGTCGAGAAAGGACCTTACCTTGTAGGGGTTGGTCATGCCACTGGCGATCAGGCCCAAGCCAAAGATCAAGCCGCTTGAAGCCGCCAAAACGGCTGCCAAAGGTTTTTGCATGTTGTGCGCCTCAGCCCAGATGTCGCAATGCGGCGACCGTCAGCATGCCCACGGCCATGAAGGTCATCACGTTGGACAGCGACCGCATCGACCCGCGGCTCAACCCGCAGACGCCATGGCCGCTGGTGCAGCCGTTGGCCATGCGCGTTCCAAAGCCCACCAGCAAGCCCGCCGCCACCAGGCCGCCGGTGCTGGCCACAGGCTGCGACGCGGGCAAGGGCGCTGCCAGTTGCCAAACCCAGGGTGCAGCCAAGAGTCCGGCCACAAAGAGCAGGCGGGTCCGTTCCGCCGCCATCGGCCTGCCCGTCAGCAGGGCACGCAAGGGGCTGGCCAACAGCGAGGTGATGCCGGCGATGCGCCCGTTGCCCAGCACATAGAGCCCACTGGCCAGTCCGATCAGCAGTCCGCCAGCCAGGGCGCTCCAGGGCGTGAAGTGGGTCCAGTCAATTTGCATGGGGTTTTGTGGGTAGCTTGCAAGGTGCGGAGAGTGCCACAGGCTGCGCTGCTTTAGGCAAGTCGATACGATGGAAACCGAAAGCCCAAGCCACGGGGCTGATCGGAACGCTTCATGCCTACACCCACTGCACCCACTGCACCCAATTTCGGATCTACGGGCAGCGGCCGCACAGCCCCATGCCGCGCCAAGGCGTTGACCCGGGCCAGGGGCTTGGCCTGGCTGCTGTGTGCTGCATTGATGGGCGACGCAGCTCTGGCGGCCGAGCGCCCGATGCCGCTGTTTGATGCTCACCTGCATTACAGCCACGACGCCTGGGACCGCCTGCCGCCCCAACAAGCGGTGGCGCTGATGCGCCAAGCTGGCCTGAAGCGCGCCATGGTGTCCAGCAGCAGCGACGAGGGCACGCAGATGCTCTTTGCCGAGGCCCCCGACCTGGTATTGCC
The DNA here is from genome assembly GCA_043774975.1 of Rubrivivax sp. Taxonomy (GTDB): domain Bacteria; phylum Pseudomonadota; class Gammaproteobacteria; order Burkholderiales; family Burkholderiaceae_C; genus Rubrivivax. Next base: position 7,077 of record JAYVSX010000312.1, on the reverse strand, counting down.
AGTGTTGCGCCCCTACCGCACCCGGGGTGAAATTGGCAGCTGGATGCACGACAGCAGTGTGATTGCCCACCTGGAAACACGCCTGGCGCGCTACCGCTATGTGGCCATTGGTGAGTACCACATCTATGGTGCCGATGCCGACCTGCCCGTGATGCGCCGGGTGGTTCAGCTGGCGCGTGAACACCGGCTGTTTTTGCATTCGCATTCCGACGCTGACGCCATCGACCGGCAGTTCAAGCAGGACCCGGGTGCCCGCATCCTGTGGGCCCATGCGGGCTTCGAGTCGCCCGAAAAAGTGCGCGAAATGCTGCGCAAGCACAAGAACCTGTGGTGTGACCTGGCCTTTCGCAGCGACCACGCCACGGGCGGCCGGGTGGACCCCGAATGGCGGGCGGCTTTTCTGGAGTTTCCCGACCGCTTCATGTTGGGCACCGACACCTTCACGCCCGAACGTTGGTATTACGTGGGCGAGCACGCCAAGTGGTCGCGCCAGTGGCTGGCTGACCTGCCGGCCGAGGTGGCAGAGCGCATCGGCTGGAAAAACGGCGAAGCGCTGTTCGCGGCCATGCTGCCGCGTCCGGGCACCCCATGAAGTTGTGGTTCAAGTCCCAACGCGTCGTCTTGGTGGGGCTGGCGCTGGCGCTGGCGTGCGCCGTGCCCATTGCCAACGCTGCCTGCCTGACGCCGCCCGTGGGTGCCCAGGTGATCAACGAGGGCGCGCTGCGGGTCGCCTGGATTGCCCAGCCCGCACCGGTGGTCGGCCGCCCGTTTTTGCTGCAGGTTTTTGTCTGCCCGGCCGATCTTGAGCTGGTCCGTGTTGACGCGCAGATGCCCGAGCACCGCCATGGCATGAACTACCGCACCAGCCTGAAGCACTTGGGTCGGGGTCATTGGCAAGCCCAAGGGCTGCTGTGGCACATGAGCGGCCGTTGGGAGCTGAGCCTGGACGTGCGGCACCCGGGCGGCCAGCAGCGCTTCCTGCAGTCGGTTCAGCTGCCTTGAACAGGCCCTGGGTGGCGGCGCTGCTTTGTGCGGCCTGGGGTGTGGCCGCTGGACAAGGTGCCAGTGCCGAGCACCGTGTGCAAAGCGGTTTGCTGGATTTCACGGCGCAGGAGCGGGTCCGCATCGCGTCACACGGGCCCTGGCCACCGCGCGCGCAGCGCGATTTGTCCAACCGTGCTGAAGGTCGGCCAGCGGCCGTGGCCTGGGGCCGCCAGTTGTTTGTCGATCGGCGACTGTCGCTTGATGGCAGCGTTTCGTGTGCCAGCTGCCACGACCCAGGGCAGGCCTTTCAAGATGGACGTGCGGTGGCCCAGGCCCGCGCGGGCGGGCCGGCTGGCCCGCGCAACACGCCCAGCTTGCTCAACCGCCAAGGCGTCCGCTGGCAGGGTTGGGACGGCGCCCACGACTCGCTGTGGGCCGCCAGCCGCGCACCTTTGTTGGCGCCCGATGAGATGGGGCACAGCGTTGCGTCTCTCGCTCAGGTCGTGCGTACCGAAGGCACACTCCAGCGAGGCTACCGCTCGGCCTTTGCACAGCCTTTGCCGGCCAGCGATGAACAGTTGGTGGTGGACGTGGCCAAAGCGCTGGCAGCTTTTCAGGCCACGCTTCGCACGCCCCGCACGCCCTTCGACGCCTTTCGCGACGCCTTGGTGCGCGGTGACCTTCGGGCCGCAGCGTCCTATCCGCTATCGGCTCAGCGCGGCCTGCGTTTGTTCATCGGCCAGGCTCGCTGCAGCGTTTGCCATGCCGGCCCGGCCTTCACCAACGGTGAATTTGCGGACATCGGAATCCCGTTCTTTGTTGCAGGCGGAGTTGACCCGGGGCGGCACGCAGGACTGCTGAAGTTGCAAGGCAGCCCCTGGAACCGATTGGGGCCCTATAACGATGCAGCCCAAGATGACCCGCAAGCAGTGACAACCCGCCATGTGGTGATCGAACCCCGCCACTTTGGCGAGTTTCGCGTGCCAGGGCTGCGCCACTTGAGCCAGACCGCGCCTTACATGCACAACGGCAGCCTGCCCACGGTGGAGGCGGTGGTGCAGCACTATTCGCAACTCGATGAAAACCGGCTGCACGCCGACGGAGAGCGCATCTTGCGTCGGCTGGCATTGAGCCCTGATGAGGCCGCTGACCTGGTCGCCTTCTTGCGCAGCTTGGGGCCTTAGCCGCCAGATGATTCAGTGTGCTGGCGGGGGACTTTGCTCGTCGTTGGTGGGCGCATCGGCCGGCAAGCGAAACCGCTCGTTGGCCCAATCGCCCAAGTCGTGGTTTCGACAGCGTTCGCTGCAAAACGGGCGCCAGGGATTGGCCGCGGAGTAGGGGGTTCCCTGGCGACAGGCCGGACAGGCCACCAAGCGGTCAGCGGGTTCAGACATGGCCCAGGCTCAGGCGCAGAGGCTGAGTTCAAACGTGGTGTCGGAACCGGAAGATCGCAGACGGCCTTCAGTGTCAGGGCGCATGAAGCGCACCGAAACCATCAGGCGGTGGCCGGTGATTTCGGGCACCAGGCCGGTGCTGGGGTCGATGCGCACGCGCAGCAGCTGATAAACCTTGCCCGGCGGCAGGTTCTGCAGGCTTTGCTGGTACTGGCCACCGCTGGCCACCATGCGCTGAGGCGTACCGCTGTCGCGCAGCAGGCCCAGCAAGACCTGCAGGGCTTCGGCCATCGGCGTGAGGTTGGCCATCCAGCCTTGCAGGTCGTCGCGCCGTTTTTGCGGGGCGTGCTGCTGCCAGGCGTAATAGGCGGGCAGGTCGAACTCGCAAGTGCCACCCGGGATGTTGATGCGGCTGCGGATGCTCATCAGCCACTCGTTGCTTGCCAACACCTGCCCGGCCTTGCCTTGCAGTGCGTTCAGGCCCGCAAACGCATGGTCGATGCGGCCGGTGACAGCGTCCAATACGCCTTCGGCGATGCCCGGGTGGCCACGATACGACTGCAACTGGGTCCGGTGGCGGTCCAGCTCTTTGAGCAGATCGCTCTTGAGGTCGGCGCGTGACGCGACGTCCATGATCTCGAAGATGGTCGCCAACGCGAAGTGGTGGTCTACCGGCGCGTCTCGTGAGGCCAACTCGCCCAGGCGATCGAAGAGATGCTCGAGCCGCAACATGGTGCGGATGCTCTCGTTGAACGGGTACTCGTAAAGGACCAAGGCGGCCTCAAGGGCTGATGGGGGAAGCGGGGTGCATCGCCGCGCTGCATTGATTGTTCCACAGGCGGCGAGGGCTTCCGTCCTGTGAGCCACACCCCAGAGCATGGCGCGCCGCGCTGAGCGCTTGGGCGTGGCATGGTCCGTCCCCGTCCCCCTGCCAGGTCAGCAGGGGTGGGTCCACAGCTTCCAAAGGGCTTGAACCTGAGCGGCCAGGTTTTCGACAGAGATGCCGTCGTTGTGGATGACGGCATCAGCCAGGCCACGGCGAACCTGGCGGGCGGCTTGTTGCATCACGACCTGCTGCGCGGTGCTCTGGGTCCAGCCGGGGCGCTGGGCCACGCGTGCCACTTGAGTCTGGGTGCTGCAGTCAACCACAAGGATGCGCGCAGCGCGCTGGCGCCAGTGGCTGCGCTCACTCAAGAGGGGCACGTCAAAGACCAGGACCGCCTTGCTGCTTTTCAAGGCTTGGGCTTGGGCCTGGGCCTCTTGGCCGATCAGTGGGTGAAGAATCGCCTCCAGCCGCACTTTGGCCAGTGCGTCGTTGAAGACCAGCGTGCGCATGTGGGCGCGATCCAGTGCGCCCGTGCTGTCGATGGCCTGATCACCAAACTCGGCCCTCAGGGCCGGGATGGCCGCACCGCCCGGCAGACTCAAAGCGCGAGCGATGGCGTCGGCGTCAATCAGCTCTGCGCCGAGTTCCACCAACATGGCGGCGACCGTGCTTTTGCCGCTGCCAATGCCACCCGTCAGCCCGATCTGCAACGGCGCCTGGCGCAGCGGCGCGCTCACCAACCGATCCAGCCCAGGGTTCGTTCCAGGCCCGCCAGCATGACCACCAGGCCGCCACCAGCCAAAAAGGGGCCAAAGGGCACAAACCGCCCTTCTCGCAGCGAGCCGGTGACTTTCATCAGCAGCCCAATGGCCGCGCCCAGGATCGACGCCATCAAGATGATGGGCAAGACGGCCTGCCAACTCAGCCAGGCGCCCAGCGCGGCCAGCAGTTTGAAGTCGCCAAAGCCCATGCCGTCCTTGCCGGTGGTCAGTTTGAACAGCCAGTAAACCGACCACAGGCTCAGGTAGCCCAGCATGGCACCGCTCACCGACTGCAGCAAGCTCACGCCCGGCAACCAGCCCAGTGCTGCAACGGCCAGGCCGGCCCAAAGCAGCGGCAATGTCATGACGTCAGGCAGCACGGTGGTGTCCCAGTCGATCAACGACAAAGCCACCAGCACTGCAGCCACCGCGCACCAGAGCAAGACCACCGGTTTGGGGCCGGTGTGGTGGGCCAGCGCAGCAAACAGCATGGCTGTACCCAGTTCGACGGCGGGGTAGCGCCAGCCGATGGGTGCGGAGCACGCGGAGCACTTGCCGCGCAACGCCAGCCAGCTCAAGACGGGTATGTTTTCGTACCAGCGAATCTGGTGACCGCAGGACGGGCAGCGCGACGCTGGCCGCGACAGGCTCAGCTTGGGCGCTTCGGCAAGCGCCTTTTCCAGGATGCCGCCTGCACTGGGCAGGCGCTCGGGTGCGTCAGCGCCGAACACCCTGCGGTAGGAATCGGTGTCTTGCAGCTGGGCCGCCACGTCGCCCCACCACTGACGTTCCAGCAGCAAGGGCATGCGGTGAGCGACGACATTGAGAAAACTGCCGATGGCCAGGCCCAACAAGGCCAGCACCCAAGGTGACAGCAAAACGTCGACAGGCAACGCCGACCATGCCGCAAGCCAATCGCTACCCACAGTCAGACAACCGCGCCCAACTTGAAGATCGGCAGGTACATCGACACCACGATGCCGCCAATCAAAACGCCCAGGATGACGATGATGAAGGGCTCCATCAGGCTCGACAGGCCTTTGACCATCTCGTCCACTTCTTCTTCGTAGAACTCAGCGGCCTTGGCCAGCATGTGGTCCAAGGAGCCAGATTCCTCACCAATGGCAGTCATTTGCAGCACCATGTTGGGGAAGACGCCGGTGGTGGTCATCGAGGTGGTCAGGGCGGAACCGGTGGACACTTCACGCTGAATCTGTTCGGTAGCAATGCGGTAGACCGCATTGCCTGAGGCGCCGCCCACAGAGTCAAGCGCTTCTACCAGCGGCACGCCAGCCGCAAACATGGTCGACAGCGTGCGTGTCCAACGCGCGATGACCGACTTGTTGATCAAGTCGCCAAAGATCGGCACCTTCAGCAAGATGCGGTCCATCGTCTCCTGCATTTTTTCGGAGCGCTTCCAGCTCTCCAGGAAGAAGTAGATGCCGCCAAAGAGCAGGCCAAAAATGGCCCACCAGTACGTGACGAAAAACTTCGACAGCCAGATCACCGCCTGGGTTGGTGCAGGCAGCTCGCCGCCGAAGGACTTGAACACATCTTCAAACGCGGGAATCACAAAAATCATGATCACCGTCAGCACCACAAAAGCGACCACGATCACGGCGATCGGGTACATCAATGCAGACTTGATCTTCGACTTGATGGCCAAGGTCTTTTCTTGATAAATGGCCAAGCGATCCAACAGGGCTTCCAAGATGCCGCCCGCTTCGCCGGCTTCCACCAAGTTGCAGTAGAGCGCGTCGAAGTGCAGGGGGTGCTTGCGAAACGCCGACGACAAACTGGTGCCGGTTTCAACATCGCTGCGGATGTCGGTGAGCAGCTTGGTCATGCGCGGGTTGGTGCTGCCGCGGGCCACGATGTCGAAAGACTGCAGCAGGGGCACACCGGCCTTCATCATCGTGGCCAGCTGCCGCGTGAAGATCGCAATGTCTTTCTGCTTGATCGAACGGCCGCCGCTGGTGCGGCGTTTTTTCACCTTGGTGATCAGGATGCCTTGCCGACGCAGGCTGGCATTGACCACCGATTCGCCGCCCGCGCGCATTTCGCCGCGCACGACCTTTCCGTTCTTGTCCTTGCCTACCCACTCGAAGATCAGTTCCTTCGCGGGTTTGCCGAGTGTTGCTGTGGCCATGGGTGTTGAGGCGGTTCGAGTGGAAGGGTTGTTTGCTGGTTGAATTGCAATGACTATTCGTTGGTCGCCGCGATCACTTCTTCGAGCGTGGTGACGCCCAACCGCACCTTCACCAAACCCGATTGGCGCAGATCGCGCACGCCGTCAAGTTCGGCCTGTTTGGCAATGTCCACGGCTGTGCCTTCGGACAGGATGATGCGCTGGATGGCTTCGCTGATGGGCATGACCTGGTAGACGCCCACGCGGCCCTTGTAGCCGTTGTTGCAGGAAGAGCAGCCAATGGCACGGTAGGGCTTCCAGTTGCCGTCCAACTCTTCAGACTTGAAGCCAGCCTTGAGCATGGATTCCCGTGGGTAGTCGGCCGGTTTCTTGCAATTTTCGCAAAGTTTGCGCACCAGCCGCTGCGCCGTGATCAACAGGACGCTGGACGCAATGTTGAATGGCGCCACCCCCATGTTGAGCAAGCGTGTCAAGGTGCCGGGGGCGTCGTTGGTGTGCAGTGTGCTCATCACCATGTGGCCGGTCTGCGCTGCTTTGATCGCGATGTCGGCAGTATCCAGATCGCGAATTTCGCCGACCATGATGATGTCTGGATCTTGGCGCAGGAAGGACTTGAGCGCGGCGGCAAAAGTCAGCCCTGCACGGTCATTGACGTTGACCTGGTTGATGCCGGGCAAATTGATTTCGGCCGGGTCTTCCACCGTGGCGATGTTGACGCCCGGCTGATTCAAGATGTTCAGGCAGGTGTAGAGAGACACGGTTTTGCCGCTGCCGGTCGGGCCGGTGACCAAAATCATGCCGTAAGGGCGCTGAATGGCCAGCATCAGCCGGTCTTTTTCGACCTTCTCGTAGCCCAACGCCTCGATGCCCAATTTGGTGCTCGAAGAGTCCAGGATCCGGATCACCACCTTCTCGCCAAAGAGGGTGGGCAGTGTGCTAACCCGGAAGTCGATGGCTTTGGAG
>JAYVSX010000311.1:0-15033 GCA_043774975.1 Rubrivivax sp. | reverse complement strand
CTGGTCGCGCAGATCCCGATCGCGCTTGAACTCGGCCTCGCTCAGGGCGAGTTGCGCGGTCGCGCTGCTCACCGCCGCGCGCGCCACTTCCTGGCCCAGCACTGGGAGACTGTCGGACTTGGGGCGTCGAAACGAAATTTGGCCCCGGCGAGGACAGTTTTTGCCGGATTTGCAGGCCCATAGCTTCAGCTATGGGACAAAAAGGCCGGTGAAAAATGGACCGCTGCGGCCAAATTGCAGCCGACGTTCCCCAAGTCCGACAGGTTCCTAGCTTCAGCGGCTCTGCAGGGACCAGGCCAAACACAGGCTGTGAATCTGTTCCAGCCCATCGGTCAGGGCCGCCGGGCCAGGCTGCAAGATGTCACAGGACTTGATCTCGTGCAGCCTGCCGTGGCGCACCGCAGGCACGTCAGCCCAGCCTTCGCGTGCGGCCACCTTTTCGGGCCTGAACTTCTTGCCGCACCACGAACCCAGGATCAAGTCGGGCGCGCGGCGTGCGGGCTCCAGCACATCCGCCAGCACCCGGTCGCGGCCCAGGCTCATGCAGGCGCGTTCAGGAAACACGTCGTCCCCGCCGGCCAGCGTGATCAATTCGCTGACCCACTGGATGGCGCTGATCATGGGCTCGTCCCATTCTTCAAAGTACACCCGCGGCCGGCGCGGCCAGGTGGCCGCCACGGCAGCCAGGCTTTGATGGCGAGCCTGGCATTGTGCGATCCAGCTTTCAGCGCGCTCTTGCGCGCCGACCAGGGCCGCCACCAGGCGCAGCGTGGCAAAGATTTCTGCCACGCTGCGCTGGTTGGTGATGAAGACGTTGAGCCCAGCGCGGATGAGCTTGTCCGCCAAAGCCGCCTGCATGTCGCTGAAGCCGATCACCAGGTCGGGTTGCAGCGCCACGATCTTGTCGATCTTGCCGTCCAGGAAGGCGCTGACCCGAGGCTTTTCCTGCCGCGCCCGCCGCGGCCGCACGGTGTAGCCACTGATGCCGACAATCCGCTCTTCTTCACCCAGCAGGTAGAGCCACTCGGTGGTCTCTTCGGTCAGACAAACGATGCGTTGGGGCCCGGGTGTGCTCATCACCGCATTGTCCGGGCGATTGGGGCGGCTCGGTTCACAGCGACGGGACGGCAACCCAACGCCGACCGCCGACCGTGGCCACGGCTTCGATGCTGAAGGCGCGTTCAAAGACCCGCACCAAGGCGTCTCTCAGCCCGGCATCGTCGGGCGGGCCATCGGCCACCAAGCAGCCCCGTTCCATCACCAGCAAACGGTCGGCTTGCAAGGCCAGTGTCAGGTCGTGCAGCACCGCCAGCACGGCCACCCCGGCGCGCGCGCGCGCGACCAGGCTGCGCAACACGGCGCGCTGATGGGGGGCGTCCAGGTGGGTGGTGGGTTCGTCCAGCAACAACACCGGGGCCTGCACCGCCAGCACACGCGCCAACAACACCCGCTGGCGCTCACCGCCCGACATCTCGCTGAGCCTGCGGGCGGCAAAGGCTGCGGCTTCGGTCTCGGCCATCGCGTGGTCAACCGCGGCTTCGTCGTCCTGCGTCGGTGTGCCCAGCAAACCGTGGCGCGGCAAGCGGCCCAGCCGCACCACGTCGCGGGCCGCCATGTCGCCTTCGGCTTCGCCCTGCTGCGACAGCCAAGCCAAGGCGCATGCGCGCTGGCGGGCGGGCATGTGGCTCAAGGGCTGGCCCAGCAGTCGCACCTGGCCGGCGTCGGGCTGGCGCAGGCCGGCCAGCAGTGTCAGCAAGCTGCTTTTGCCAGCGCCGTTGGGGCCCACCAGCGCGGCCCACTGGCCGGCGCGAAGCTCAAGCGACAGCCCGCGCACCACCTGCTGCTGGCCCAGCCACAGGCTCAGGTCGCTGGCCCGCAACGGTGGCGCAACTATCACCACGGGCCCCGCCGGCGCAACAAGACCAGCAGGTAGAGCCCACCGAGCACCGCCGTCAGCACACCCACCGGCAACTCTTGCGGCACGATGACCCGACGTGCCGCCACGTCAGCGGCCAACAGCAGCACAGCACCCGCCAAGGCCGACAGCACCAGCAGCGGGCCATGGGTGAGCACCACCAGGCGGCGCACGATGTGCGGTGCCACCAGGCCCACAAACGCCACCAAGCCGGCTTGTGCCACCGCCGTACCGGTGGCCAGCGCCATCAGCGCCACCAGCAGCAGGCGCACCTTGGGCAGGTCCAGCCCCAGGCTGATGGCGCTGAGTTCGCCCAGCACCAGCGCGTCAAGCGCACGCGCAAAACGCACCGCCAGCGGCAAAGCCAGGCCCAAGGCGCCGGCCATCAGGGCCACGCTGGTCCAGCTCAAGAACGACGTGGTGCCGAGCAGAAAAATCTGTTTTCCGCGCAAGGCTTCAGGCGCGATGAGCGTGACCAACTCGCCCACCGAGGTCAGCACGATGCCCACCACCACGCCTGCCAGCAACAGCACCACGGGACGTGTGGTGCCGCGGGCCAAGGTCAAGGTCAGCGCCACGCCCACCATGGCGCCCGCGAACGCGGCGCCCGAAAGGCCCAGACGCAGCAGGCCATCGGCCGTGGCAAAGCCAATGTGCTGTTGCAGCAAGCCGCCCGCAGCCAGGACCAGCACCACGCCCAGGCCCGCACCGGCAGCGGAACCCAGCAGATACGGGTCGGCCAGTGGGTTGCGAAAAAGGCCTTGAGCCAAGGCGCCGGCCAGGCCCAGCAAGGCACCGGTCAACAGCGCGCCCACAGTGCGCGGGGCCCGGATGTCCAGCACCAGTTCCCATTCGTTGGCCCAAGCCCAAGACCAGCCTTCGCTGCCAGCCGCCAATCCCAGCAGGGTCAGCAAACCCGCCAGCGCGATCAGAGCCCCGCCCAGTGACCACGCCGAGATGCGCCAAGGCGCGTCACGCGCCGTTGGTGAACGCGAAGTCAAACGCACGGCGTTGTCAGCGGTGTGCGCCCGCAGCCGGCGCGGCGCGCGCCAAACCCACCAGGCAGTCGGCCAGGACCTCGGCCGCCTCGGCCAGGCGGGGGCCCGGGCGCACCAGCGTGTCCCAGCGGGCGGCATCAAAGCCACAGTGACGTTGCTCGCGCAGTGCGTGCAGCGCAGCCCAGCCCGGGCGCGCGGGCATTTCTGCCACCGCCTTGGCCGTGGCCATGATCAGGTGCGGTTGGGCTCGCACCACCAGCTCCGGGTTGATCTGAGGAAAGGGCCCCAGCGCCGCCGGCACCACATTGCCCATCCCCAAACGGGTCAGCAGTTCGCCAACGAACGAGGCTTCGCTGGCCGCATAGGGCGCCGACGCCACTTCAAAGTAGACCGTCTTCCCGCGCAGCGCTGGCGGCACGCGGCCAGACGCCGCGTTGATGCGCGCCTGCATCGCCTGCCACAGGGCCACACCCGCTGGCGCGTCGCCCAAAGCTTGCGCCACCCTGGCCAGCACACGTTCGGTGTCTTGCAGACTCTGGGGCTCCAGCACCACCACGCGCAGGCCCAGGCCTTCCAGACGGTCGACCGCGCGTGATGACCCCGGGCTGAGCACCAGGTCGGGCTTGAGGGCCACCAGGCGCTCGATCTGGGTGTCTTCCAGGCCACCCAGTTTGGGCAAGTCCCGCACGCTGGCTGGCCAGTTCGAAAACCGATCCGTGCCGACCAGCCGGTCGCAGGCCTTCAAGGCACAGACACTTTCAGTCAATGAGGGCAACAACGACACGATGCGCTGCGCCGGCTGTGCCAGCGCCACGCGCTGGCCGCGGTCGTCGACGACCACGGTGGGGCCGGTGGCCTGCGCGTGCGCCAAGCCGCTGGCCAGCAGCAGCCCGGCCAGCAGCCACCGCGCGGCGGCCCCATCACACCTGCCCTTAAAGCCGCGGCTCATGGCGCAGCACCAGCCAGGCCTGGCGGCCCAGCCCCTGGTAGTCACGCGCCGGTTCGCGCTGGCGGTCGGTGACGTTCAGCAGCTTGGCCTGCAGCGTCCAGGTGGGCGCCAGGCGCCAGCCGGCCTGCAGGTCCAGCGTGGTCTCCGCGGCCAGCGTTTTGCCACCGTCGGGCCGTGCGCCCAAGTTCAGCAAACTGGCGCCGGCCGACCAGGCACCTGCGGCCCAGTCCAGCCCCATCGTGCCCTGGTGCGCGGCGCGGCGCGGCAGTCGGTTGCCGGTATTGCGGTCGCGCGCTTCCAGCACGTCCAGCTGCATGCGCCCCATGAAAGCACCCAGCCTGTGGCTACCGGCCAGCGTGGCACCCTGCAGTTGCGCGCGGTTGACGTTGGCTGCGCAGCCGAAGCTGTAGGCCGGGTCGGGGGGGCAGTTGGCGGGGTTGCTTTCGTAGGCCACGAGGTCGCGCACCCGGTTGCGGTAGACCGTGACGGAGGCCTCGGTTTCGGTGCTGCGCCAGGCCAGCCCCAGCTCGACGCTCTGGCCCCTTTCCGGCTGCAGCGTGGCCACGCCATAACCCGGGAAGTACAGATCGTTGAAGCTGGGCGCGCGAAAGGTGCTGCCGGTCAGCGCACGCAAGCGCAACCCCGGCAGCAGCGCCCAACTGCCGCCAGCACGCGCGGTGGTGACGGCACCGAAATCGCTGCTGTCGTCGCGCCGCACATCGGCCTGCCAGCTGAAGGCCTGCGCGTTGCCGGTCAGCTCGAGGGCCAGCGCGGTGTTGCGCCGTTGTACGTCACCCAGGTAGCTGGTGGACCCCGCCTGATCGCGTTGCTGTTCCACCGCCGCCACCAGCTGGCCAAGGCCGCCGGTCTGCCAGGCCAGCTGCGCGCCCAGGTGCTGGCGCACCGTGCGAAAGCGGTCCGTTTGCGTGCCGCCGCTTCGTGAATCGTCTTCGCTGCGTGACACACGCGCGCTGGCCAACCAGTGGGAGGCCAGCACGCCGCGCCAGTCCAGCGCGGCCACCGACGTGACCAGCCGCGTACGGAAATCGGGCGACGGGTCTTGCACAAAGCTGGGCGGCAGGAACTCGCTGCCGTCGTACTGTGAGTTGAGTTTGGTGCGCAGCAGGCTCAGGCCCACGCGGTGGCCGGCAGCAGGCTTCAAGCCGGCGCGCGCCTGCACGGTATCCAGCCGGTAACCATCGCGGTCGGGGTTGTGGTTTCCGAAGGCATCGCCCGGGCGCAGTGCAGACACTCCGTCGCTGCGTTCGCTGGCCAGGCTCAGGCTGAAGTCCAGCGGCCCTTGCACGCCGCGCACGCCGGCCGAGCCTTCTTGCGAGCCGTAGCCGCCCACCGCCAGGCGCATGTCTGCTTGCATACCTGCCTGCACACCAGCCTGCACGCCGGTACCGCCGCTGCGGGTGATGATGTTGACCACGCCGCCTACCGCGTCGGCGCCATACAGACTGGAGGCCGGACCGCGCAGCACCTCGATGCGCTCCACGCCGGCCAGACTGATGCCCTCCACGGCCACCGAACCCAGCGTGGCCGAACCCACGCGCACGCCGTCCACCAGCACCAGCGAAGACTGCGACGCGGTGCCACGGATGAACAGGCCGCTGCTCTGCCCGGGCCCGCCGTTGCGCGACAGCTGGATGCCGGCTTCGCGGCGCAACAGGTCGGCCAGCGAATCGGCGGTGGTCTGGCGCAGCACGGCGCCTTCGATGACCACCACGTCAGCGGCCAGGCGCTCGGGCGCCATCGGTTCGCGCGAGCCCGTGATGACCACCGTCTGCGCCTGAACGGCCAGAGCCGCGATGCAGGTGAAAAGGCCAAGCAGCGGCGCGCGTGGTGCGCCGCAAAGGCGAGAAAATTTCAAGATATGCCTCCAGAGCCGCACGCCCCGTGCGGCACAGCGTTAACAAACGCCGGGTCAGGCTGAACAAGCGCAGGCGCTGCGGCAAAGCACCCGTCGGGCCACGTTGCCACTGCACATGCACCGCCCTCCGCGACACCGGCTCAAATCACACCAGGCCGGTATCCGGGCTTGCGAGTGCTGACGGGCGTCTTGATTGACGCCTGTCAGAGGCGGGCCGCGCCTTCCCGGTCCTTGAATAAAGGCCCAGTGGCTGTCATGCGGCTCGCTCCTCGCTGACCGTTGCGGGGGCAGCGCCGGAATGGCAGCGGTTCTTCACCGCCACGCACCGGCTTCCCGTTTAACCCGCAGCCCTCGATCCGGGATGCGGGCACCTTGTGCAAGCGTTGCGATCGTACCTCAGGCATCACTGCCACTTTTGGTGCGGACAGGGTGATGCACTCAGCCAGCGCCAGCCCTGCACCGCTTGTCGAAGGCGCCTCAGAGATCAAGCAACCGAGATCAAGCGGCCGGGCCCGGCCGATATACTCATCTTTTCCACCTCAGCACTGGCAAAAACAGCGTGTGCTGCATGCAATGACCAAGTTCGTGTTTGTCACAGGCGGTGTGGTGTCCTCTCTCGGCAAGGGCATCGCCGCCGCGTCGCTGGCCGCCATCCTCGAATCGCGCGGCCTCAAGGTCACCCTCGTCAAGCTCGATCCTTACCTCAACGTGGATCCGGGCACCATGAGCCCCTTCCAGCACGGCGAGGTTTTTGTCACCGACGACGGTGCCGAAACCGACCTCGACCTGGGCCACTATGAGCGCTTCATCACCACCAAGATGAAGCGCAGCAACAACTTCACCGCGGGGCAGATCTACAAGACAGTACTTGAAAAAGAGCGCCGCGGCGACTACCTTGGAAAAACGGTGCAGGTCATCCCGCACGTGACCGGCGAAATCCAGGAATTCATCAAGCGCGGCGCGGTCGATGTCGACGTGGCCATCGTCGAGATTGGCGGCACCGTAGGCGACATCGAGAGCCTGCCGTTCCTTGAAGCCGTGCGCCAGATGAGCCTGAAACTGGGGCCCACCAACAGCGCCTTTGTGCACCTGACCTACGTGCCCTGGATTGCAGCAGCGGGTGAGCTCAAGACCAAGCCCACCCAGCACACAGTGCAAAAGATGCGTGAGATCGGCATCCAGCCCGACGTGCTGCTGTGCCGCGCCGACCGGCCCATTCCCGACGACGAACGCGAAAAGATCAGCCTCTTCACCAACGTGCAACCGCATGGCGTGATCAGCATGTGGGACGTCGACACCATTTACAAAGTGCCGCGCATATTGCACGAGCAGGGCCTGGACGAACTCATCTGCATGAAGCTGCAGCTCTTGACCAAGGCCACCGATCTGCGGCGATGGGACTCCCTGGTGCATGAAGTGGAGCACCCGTCAGCCACCGTCAAGGTCGGCATGTGCGGCAAGTACACCGACCTGTCCGACAGCTACAAATCGCTCAACGAAGCGCTGCGCCACGCCGGCATCCACAACCACGTCAAGGTCGATCTGGAATACATTGACGCCGAGTCGCTGACACCTGAATCGGTGGCGCAGCTGGCGCGTTTCGACGCCATCCTGGTGCCGGGCGGTTTTGGCAAGCGCGGTATTGAAGGCAAGATCGTCGCGGCGCAGTACGCCCGCGAACACGGCGTGCCCTACCTGGGTATCTGCCTGGGCATGCAGGTGGCCACCATTGAATATGCGCGCCATGTGGCCGGTCTGACCGACGCCAACAGCACCGAATTCGAGCCCGCCAGCCCGCACCCGGTGATCGCCCTCATCGAAGAGTGGAAAGACCGCGATGGCAGCATTCAAAAGCGCAACGCCAGTTCCGACCTGGGCGGCACCATGCGCCTGGGCGCACAAAGTTCTGACGTCAAGGTCGGCACGCTGGCCCACCAGATCTATGGCCCCGTAGTGACCGAACGCCACCGCCACCGTTATGAAGCCAACGTCAACTACCTGGACCAACTGCAGGCTGCCGGTTTGGTGATCAGCGCGCTGACCCAAACCGAAAAACTCACTGAAATTGTCGAACTGCCGCAGGACCAGCACCCCTGGTTCATGGGCGTGCAGTTCCACCCTGAATTCAAAAGCACGCCCTGGGGCGGCCATCCGCTGTTCACCAGCTACGTCAAGGCGGCACTCGACCAGCGTGCACGGCGTGCGGCCGCGCCGGTGAAGGAAGCGGCATGAGCACGCCGGGCCGCCCCAAGAGCGAATTCCGGAGTGCGCAGCACGAAGGTACTCCAGTGAGCCAGCGCACGGCCGCCCGAAGTCGGCTCACCCCCTTGGGGGGCGGGCGCAAAGCGACCTGGGGGCTCACATGAAGCTGTGCGGCTTTGAGGTCGGCATCGACCAGCCCTTTTTTCTGATCAGCGGCCCGTGTGTCGTTGAAAGCGAACAGCTGCAGATGGATGTGGCCGGGCATCTGAAAGAGATCACCACCGCGCTGGGCATCCCCTTCATCTTCAAGAGCAGCTACGACAAGGCCAACCGCAGCAGCGGCACCACCTTTCGCGGGCCGGGCATGGTGCGCGGGCTGGAAATCCTGGCCAAGGTCAAGCGCGACCTGAACGTGCACATCCTGACCGACGTGCACAACGAATCCGAAGTGGCCCAAGTCGCTGCGGTGGTGGACGTGCTGCAGACGCCCGCCTTCCTGTGTCGCCAGACCGACTTCATCCGCGCCGTGGCGCAAAGCGGCAAACCGGTCAACATCAAGAAGGGGCAGTTTCTGTCGCCCCACGACATGAAAAACGTCATCGACAAAGCCCGCGCCGCCGCGCGCGAGGCCGGTTTGAGCGAAGACCGTTTCATGGCCTGCGAACGTGGCGCCAGCTTTGGCTACAACAACCTGGTGTCCGACATGCGCTCGCTGGCCATCATGCGCGAAACCGGTGCGCCGGTGGTGTTTGACGCCACGCACAGCGTGCAACTGCCCGGCGGTCAAGGCTCCAGCAGCGGCGGTCAGCGCGAATTTGTCCCGGTGCTGTCGCGTGCCGCGGTGGGCGTGGGCGTGGCCGGGCTTTTCATGGAAACCCACCCCGACCCTGCCAACGCGATGAGCGACGGACCCAACGCGGTGCCGCTCAAGCACATGAAAGCGCTGCTGGAGCAACTGCTGGCGCTGGACCGGGTTGTCAAGCAACAGCCACTGCTCGAAAACGACTTCGGCTGCTGAACTGCAACGTCCCCAAGAAAGCCCGCTCCATGCCCGCTGCCTACCTGATCATCGAGTCCAGCATCACCGACCCCGAACTCTTCAAGCGCTACCTGGGCGCCGCGCCCGAGGTCGTCAAGTCCTTCGGCGGCGAGTACCTGGTGCGCGGCGGCCGCATGCATGTGCTCGAGGGCGACTGGCAGCCGCCACGCCTGACCGTGTTGCGCTTCCCCGACTTCGAAACTGCGAAGGCGATGTACGACAGCCCCGGCTATGTCAAAGCGCGCGCCTTGCGCCACGGCGCCACGGCCTGCTTCAACATGGTGTTGGTCGAAGGCGTGGACGCGCCGGCCTGAGCCGCCCGCCGCTGATTGCCCTTCGCCCTTCGCCCGTCGCCCGTCGTCTGTCGCCCAACACCCATCTCCGATAAATTTTCAAGCTAACTGAGGAATTGAATGAGTGCCATCGTTGACATCGTCGGCCGCGAAATCCTGGACAGCCGCGGCAACCCCACCGTGGAGTGCGACGTGCTGCTGGAAAGCGGCACCATGGGCCGCGCAGCCGTGCCCTCGGGCGCCAGCACCGGCAGCCGCGAAGCGATCGAACTGCGCGACGGCGACAAGGGCCGTTATCTGGGCAAGGGCGTGTTGCGTGCCGTGGAACACATCAACACCGAAATCAGCGAATCGGTGATGGGGCTGGACGCGTCCGAGCAGGCCTTTCTGGACCAGACCCTGATCGACCTGGACGGCACCGACAACAAGGGCCGTCTGGGCGCCAACGCCACCCTGGCCGTGAGCATGGCCGTGGCCCGCGCCGCGGCCGAAGAAAGTGGCCTGCCGCTGTACCGTTATTTTGGTGGCATGGGCCGCATGAGCCTGCCGGTGCCGATGATGAACGTCATCAACGGCGGCGCCCACGCCAACAACAACCTTGATCTGCAGGAGTTCATGATCATCCCGGTGGGTGCGCCCACCTTCCGCGAAGCGCTGCGCTACGGTGCCGAGGTCTTTCACGCGCTGAAGAAGATCCTCGACGCCAAGGGCCTGCCCACCAGCGTCGGCGACGAAGGCGGCTTTGCGCCCAACGTGGCCAGCCACGAAGCGGCGATCCAGCTGATTCTGGAAGCCATCGACAAGGCCGGCTACACCGCGGGCGAGCAGATCGCGCTGGGCCTGGACTGCGCCGCCAGCGAGTTCTACAAAGACGGCCCCAACGGCTCGAAGGTCTACCACCTGGAAGGCGAAGGCCTGCAACTCAGCGCCGCCGAGTGGACCGACATCCTGGCCACCTGGGTCGACAAGTACCCCATCATCAGCATTGAAGATGGCATGCACGAAGGCGACTGGGACGGTTGGAAGCACCTGAACAACCGCCTGGGCAAAAAGGTTCAGCTGGTGGGTGACGACCTGTTCGTGACCAACACCAAGATCCTGCAGCGCGGCATAGACGAAGGCGTGGCCAATTCCATCCTGATCAAGATCAACCAGATCGGCACCCTGACCGAAACCTTCTCGGCCATTGAAATGGCCAAGCGCGCCGGCTGGACCAACGTCATCAGCCACCGCAGCGGCGAAACCGAAGACAACACCATTGCCGACATCGCGGTGGGCACCAACGCCGGGCAGATCAAGACCGGGTCGCTGAGCCGCAGCGACCGCATGGCCAAGTACAACCAGCTGCTGCGCATTGAAGAAGACATGGGCGACGTGGCCAGTTATCCTGGGCGCAAAGCCTTCTACAACCTGAAGTGACCCGCCCCAGCCCGCGCCCGGCCTGCCCACCATGAAATGGACCCCTCTCGTCCTGACCGCACTGCTGGTGGTGGTGCAGGGCGACCTGTGGTTTGGCAAAGGCAGCCTGCCCTATGTCTGGGGCCTGCAAAAACAACTTGAATTGCAGCGCCAGGCCAACCAGACCGCGCGCGACCGCAACGCCCGCGTCACGGCTGAAGTGACCGACCTGCGTGACGGCCTGGAAATGGTGGAAGAAAAGGCGCGCAGCGAACTGGGCATGGTGCGGCCGGACGAGATCCTGGTTCAGATCACCACCCAAAAACAGTGACGGGCGCTGGCCGTGCTTGAAACGCTGCTGCAGGCGGCGCGGCCCGCCCTGGTGGCCGCCTTCACCTTGTGGGGCAGCCCGGTCACCTGGCTGGAAATTGTGGCCTTTGTGCTGGCCCTGGCCATGGTGGTCTGCAACCTGCGGGTGCATGTGGCGGGCTGGCCGTTGGCGATTCTCAGTTCAATGGCCTACGCGCTGCTCTTTGCCGACAGCAAGCTTTATGGTGAAGCCGCTTTGCAAGGGGTCTTCATCGCCTTGGCGGTTTGGGGCTGGCGGCAATGGCTGCGCGGGCCCGCGCCCGACGGCAGCACCTTGCAGGTCAGGACCATGAGCCAGCGCAACCGCGCTGCCGCGTTGGCGGCCACGCTGCTGGCCTGGCCCGCCTTGGCCTGGCTGCTGATGCAAACCACCGACAGCGACGTGCCCTGGTTTGACGCCCTGCCCACCGCCGGCAGCATCACCGGGCAGGTGCTGTTGGCTTGCAAGTGGGTGGAAAACTGGCCGGTCTGGTTGGCCGTCAATCTGGTCAGCGTGGCGCTGTTCGCCTACAAGGGCCTGACCCTGACGGCGTTGCTGTACGCACTCTTTGCGGTCCTGTCCTTGCTGGGTTGGCAGGCTTGGCGCCAGCGGGCCTTGCAGCATGTCTGAATCCATCTGCATTGGCATCAACGGCGCCGAAAGCACCGGCAAGACCACCTTGGCTGCTGAACTGGCTGCGGCCCTGGGCCAGGCCACCGGCCAGCCGGTGGCCTGGGTGCCCGAAGTCTTGCGACAGTGGTGCGAAAACACGGGACGCACGCCCTTGGCGCACGAGCAGGCCAACATCTTGCGCACCCAACACCAGCGCATTGACGCCGCCGCCCGCGATCACCCGCTGGTGGTGTGCGACACCACCGGCCTGATGACCGCGGTCTACAGCCGAGCCGTCTTTGGCGACCGCACACTGGACGAGCGTGCCGCCGTCTTGCACCGGCGCAGCATTGGCATGACGCTGCTCACGGCCATCGACCTACCCTGGGTGGCCGACGGTTTTTTGCGCGATGGCCCGCAGGTGCGCGAGCCGGTCGACAGCATGCTGCGCGAGTTGATGCAGACCCACGGCATCGCTTTTGCCGTGGTCAGCGGCGAAGGCCCCAAGCGGCTGCAACAGGCACTGGCGGCCGTGCAGAGCCTGCTGCGCCCCAACGCGGCAGCGCCGCGAAGCAGTGGTCGGTTCACCGGGCTGACTGAGCTGAACGGCCCTGCTACGGGCTCAGACCGGGGCCCACGCACCTGGTCTTGTGAATGCTGCCTGCCCGACCAGGAACGCGCGCTGCGCCGGCGCCAAGCCGCTCCGTAAACTTCACTGCACCCCAGCGTTGCTGGGCGGCTGGTCACGCGCCGGCGTGAACATCTCGCCCACGTCCACCGCGTCAAAGCGGTACTGCAGGCCACAGAACTCGCAGCCCACCTCGACCTCACCGCGCTCGGCGATCAGGCTCTCGCTTTCTTCGCGCCCCAGGCCGCGCAGCATGTTGCGCACCCGCTCGGCCGAGCAGGTGCAGGCGAAATGCGGCGACTGCGGCGCAAACACGCGCAGCGTCTCTTGCCAGAACAGGCGGTGCAGGATGCGCTCGCTGGGCAGCGTCAAGAGCTCATCGCGCGTCAAGGTGGCGGCCAGCAGCGCGATGCGGTTAAAGGCCTCGCTCAAGCCGATGTCGTCTTCGTTGCGGCGCTCCAGGTTGCCGTCGCCTTCCACCGGCATGCGCTGTATCAGCAGGCCCGCTGCCACCTCGTCGTTGGCGGCCAGCACCAGGCGGGTGTCGAGTTGCTCGGACTGCAGCATGTAGTGTTCCAGCACCTGCTGCACCTGTTGCAGCGGCTCGCGCTGGTCGCCGTGCAAGGGCACCACGCCCTGGTAGGGCTGCTGACCCGGCAGCTTGTCCTTGGGGTCCAGCGTGATGGCACAGCGGCCCTGACCGTGCACATTGAGCATGGCTTGCAGCTGGGCGCCCGCCGGCACGTCACCCACCACCTTGGCGGTGGCACGAAAGCTCAGTTCGGGCTGCACTTCGACCACCGCCAACTTGACCGGTCCGTCGCCAAAAATCTGCAGCACCAGCGCACCATTGAACTTGATGTTGGCCTGCATCAGCAAACCCGCCGCGGTCATTTCACCCAGCAAAGCGCGCAGCTCCGGCGGGTGTGCGCCCACCGTGGCACGGCGGCGCAGGGCCTCGGTCCAGGCGTCGGTCAGGCGCACCACCATGCCGCGCACCGGCAGGCCTTCAAACAAGAACTTGGTCAGGCTGCTCATCAGCCGATCTTCTTCAATTGCGTGCGATGGCGCTGCGCGTTGTCCAGGTAGTGCAAAGCCGACAAGCGCATGCGGCTGGCCTGTTCTGGGGACAGCTGGCGCACGGCCTTGGCCGGGCTGCCCAGGATCAGGCTGTTGTCGGGAAACTCCTTGCCTTCGGTCACCACCGACCCCGCGCCGACCAAACAGTTCTTGCCGATCCTGGCGCCGTTGAGAACGACGGCCTGAATGCCGATCAGCGCACCGTCGCCAATGGTGCAGCCATGCAGCATGACCTGGTGGCCCACGGTCACGTCTTCACCCAGCGTCAAAGGAAAGCCCAGGTCGGTGTGCAGCACACTGCCGTCCTGGATGTTGCTGCGCGCGCCCAGGGTGATCCAGTCGTTGTCGCCGCGCAGCACGGCGCCGTACCAGACGCTGCTGCCAGCGGCCATGCGCACCCGGCCGATGACCTGGGCGCTGTCGGCCACCCAGGCGCTGGGGGCAAGCTCAGGCGCGTCGTCGCCAAGTTGGTAAATGGCCATGCACACTCCCGGGCTGCCTTTTCAGGCCAAGCCGATAATTCTAAGGATGGAACTACGAACCGCTGCGCTCAAGGCCTTGCAGATGGCGCAACCGGCTGACAAGGCCGCCGCCGCCCGCCTCTTGCACCCGGCCCCGCTGGCCCTGCTCGACCCCTTGCTGCAGCTGCACCCCAACGGCCCGCTGCCCGGTCGCACCGATCGCCCGCCCTTGGTGGCGCCCGCGGCCGTCAAAGCGCGGTCCCCGTTCACGCTGAAAGGCCGCGCGGCGCTGTTGCATGCGGTGGCTCACATCGAACTGAACGCCATCAACCTGGCCCTGGATGCGGTGTGGCGTTTCAGCGGCATGCCACCTGAGTACTACCGCGACTGGCTGCGGGTGGCCTGCGAAGAGGCGCTGCACTTTTCGTTGCTGACCGAGCACCTGGCCAGCCTGGGCCACGCCTATGGCGACTTTCCGGCCCACGACGGCCTGTGGTCGATGACCGAGCGCACCGCAGGCGACCTGACAGCACGCATGGCCCTGGTGCCGCGCACCCTGGAGGCGCGCGGCCTGGACGCCACACCACCCATGCAGGCCAAGCTGCGCAAGGCCGGTGACGAGCGCGCGGTGGCGATTCTGGACATCATCCTGGGCGACGAAGTGGGCCATGTGGCCATTGGCAACCACTGGTACCGCTGGTTGTGCCAGCAGCAGGGCTTGGACCCGATCGCCCACTACGCGGTCTTGGCTGCCCAATACGCGGCCCCTCGGCTGCGCGCACCCTTCAACACGGAAGCCCGCCGCCGAGCCGGCTTTACCGAAGAAGAGATCGCCTCGCTGGGGCTGTGAGGGGGGCCGTAGTGGGGAGCAGAGATGAGATGCAGATATGGGATTCGTCTGAAGTGAGGCTGCTGATCCCCCATCTTTGTCTTGGCGTGTTCGGCCGCTGCGCCGCGACATGCGTGAATCAGCGGCTTCGCTGCCCTCGTGGCAGCTCAATTTACGCCGCCACGCGCTCTTCCTGCTGGTGCGCTGACATGTAGCTCTTCTGATGACTAACGTTCGAGCTACGCTGGCACCGACGGCTTGGCGCGCTGGACAGCATGCGCACAATGGGCCGCAGGCCCAGCGCTTGATGGCCAGCGTGACATGCCGTTGGCGCTCCGCTTGAGCGAGGGGTTAGGCGTCAATGCGCGGCAGCCGTACTTGTGCGACTACGCTGCGATTTCGAC